>JANQFP010000196.1 GCA_028277795.1 Rhodospirillales bacterium | reverse complement strand
GACGATCGGACGAGCCGGGAAAACGCTCATTAGCTTGTGCTTATTAATGCGGACAGGAACATGCCAGAGGCCGATCCACAAAGCAACAGATGTCTGTTGCAGTGCAGCAGATGCGGGCCCCGTTCCCCGGCCCCAAGCTAGCGGTTGGGGTTGTCGATGATCGATTGAACCAGAACGTCGGCGATGATCCCTTGGCCCGCGATCTCTTCGCCGATCACCTCCAGGCGATGCTTGACCACGTCGAGGTCGATTCGTTCCTCCTTGCGCAGGTGCCGCGGCAGGAAACCGTAGAGATCGCGCAGGAAGGCGTCGCCCAGCCGCGGCATCAGCCTCTCCAGCCTGGCTTCGTTCTTGGCGCCGCGGGTGGACAGCTTGAGCTCGATCTGGATGACGGCCGCCACCTGTTCGCCCTGCAGGACGGGGATGGTCAGCGACGGCATGTCGAGGAAGACGAGCTTCTCCTTCTTCTTGGGCAGCAAACTGGCAACATCCCCACCTTCGGCGAACGGGCCCAGCTTGAACTGCTTCATCACGCCGACGCCGCCACCGGTGAGCATGATCAGGATGGCGACGATGATGATGACCTTCTTCATGGCTCCCCCCGCCCGTGAACCGGGACCCGCATTATCGGGGCCCGGCCCCGGCGTGAAAACCCCTCACGCCGGATCGGCCCGGAAATGGCGGTAGCCGTCACGGGCCGGTGTGGTCACCCGGCCGCCGACGTCGCGGACGCGGACCGGCGGCCCGCCACCGCCGGCCGGGCCGTCGTCGATGTGCCCGATCTCGGTCAACGGCAGGTCCAGGTCGCGGGCCAGGGCGGTCAGCGTGGCGGCCTGCGACGGCGGCGCGGTGAACACCAGTTCGTAGTCGTCGCCGCCGGCCAGCACCGCCTCCATCAGGGCGGCGTCCGCGGCCAGCGCTTGGCGGGCCGCGTCCGACAGGGGCACCCGCGGCAGCTCGACCACCGAGCCGACGCCGGACTCGGCGCAGATATGGCCGAGGTCGGCGATCAGGCCGTCGGAGACGTCGATGGCGGCCCGGGCCAGGCCGTCGGCGTTCAGGCGGAGGCCCAGGTCCACCCGCGGGCGCGGACGATGGTAGCGTTCGGCCAGGCTCCGCCGCGCCGCGTCATCGATGCCCGCCAAGTCGCCGCGTACCGTCAGCAGGCCGAGGGCGGCATCACCCACCGTCCCGGACACGTATACGGCGTCCCCCGGGCGGGCGCCCGAGCGGCGCAGCACCCGTCCCTGCTCCGCCACGGCGACCATGGTCACGCTCAGGGTCAGGGGACCCGGCGTGGCCACGGTGTCGCCCCCGACCAGGGTCACGCCGAAGGCCGCCTGCTCCGTCGCCAGGGCGCCGGAGAACCGCGCGAGCCAGCCGTCGTCGACGGACTCGGGCATGGCCAGGGCAAGGGTGTAGAGCCATGGGCGCGCCCCCATGGCGGCAACGTCGGAAACATTGACAGCCAATGCCTTGCAGGCAATGTCTTCAGGCAACGCATCAGGAGGGAAATGGACTCCCGCCACCACCGCGTCGGTCGTCACCACCAGCGAGCCCCCGGCCCGGGGGGCGACGACGGCGGCGTCGTCGGCGAGACCGAAGGCCCCCGGTTCGCCGGCGGTCAGGGGCGCGAAATAGCGTTCGATGATCTCGAACTCGCCCGGGACGGGCCGGCGGCCGCTCATTCCCTCGCCCTTGCCTCCCCCAGCGCGTCGGGGCGCAGGGTCCGCGCCAGGCTGTCGAGGACGCCGTTGACCAGGGCCGGCTCGCGACCGGTGAAGAAGGCATGGGCCACGTTCAGGTACTCGGCGATGACCACCCGCGGCGGGACGTCCTCGCGGGCCAGCAGCTCGTAGGCCCCGGCCCGCAGGATGGCGCGCAGCAGCACCTCCAGGCGCTCCAACGGCCAATCCGCCGACAGGGCGGGCGTGATCAGCGCGTCCAGCTCCGCCGAGCGGGCGCCGACGCCGCGTACCAGATCGCCAAGGAATGCGGCGTCGGGCTCGGCACCGTGCGGGGCCTCCTGACCCTGCCAACGGTGCTCCAGGAACTCCCGCAGCACCGGATCGGCGGGGGCGCCGGCCACCTCCATCTCGTACAGGGCCTGGACAGCGGCCAAGCGGGCCGCACTGCGCCGCCCGCCGCGGTTCCCGGCGCCCCCGCCGCCCTCGTCATCGCTGATCGGCGGGGGTTCGGGACTCATCGCGGGACCAGGCGCAGAGCCCTCTTGAGCTCCATCATCCGCAGGCAGGCGCGGGCAGCGTCGGCCCCCTTGTTCTTCTGGTCCACGGCGGCACGGACCATGGCCTGCTCGTAGGACTCGCAGGTGAGGATGCCGAAGCCGATGGCGACGCTGTAGTCGATGCCGAGGTCCATGAGCGCCCGACTGGCCTCGCGGCAGATGTGATCGTAGTGGTCGGTCTCGCCGCGGATGACGCAACCCAGCGCCACGAACCCAGCGAACCGGGTGGTCGCCGCCCGCACCTCCATGGAGCGGATGGCATAGCGGATGGCGGCCGGCACCTCGAAGGCACCGGGCACGGCATGGCGCTCGTAGGTCACGTCCGCCTCGTCGAGGACGGCGGTGCATCCCTTGGCCAGCTCGGCGGCGATCTCGGGATAGAAGGTCGCCTCGACGATCAGGACGTGGGGCCGCTCCTGCATGGTCTACGCTCCCTCCGCCGGGATGGGCCGCTGACCGGTCACGGTCAGGCCGTAGCCTTCGAGGCCGACGATCTGACGCCGGGTGTTGGACAACAGGATCATCTCGCGCACCCCCAGATCGAGCAAGATCTGTGCCCCCACCCCGTAGTCGCGGAGTTGGGCGGGCGGCGCCTCATCGGCCCCCAGCCGGGCCCGAACCCGCTGCGACAGGCTGGTCGGCTCCGGCTCGCGGATGATGACCACGACGCCCCGCCCGTGCTCGCCGATCATGCGCATGGACTGGCGCAGGTCGTCGGCCTTGCCGGTCCCGGCATCGCCCAGCACGTCGTCGAGCACGTTCAGCGCGTGCATGCGCACCAGCACCGGCCCGTCGGCGGACAGGTCGCCCTTCACCAGGGCGATGTGCTCGGCGTACTCCACCCGGTTGACGTAGACCGACATGGCGAACTCGCCGCCGTAAAGGCTGGTGAACGGTGTCCGGACGGCGCGCTCGACAATGCGGTCGTGTCGCAGGCGGTAGGCGATCAGGTCCGCGATGGTGGCGATCTTGAGGCCGTGGAACTGGGCGAAGCGGACCAGGTCCGGCATCCGCGCCATGGTCCCGTCCTCATTCATGATCTCGCAGATCACCCCGGACGGGTTGAGGCCGGCCAGGCGCGAGACGTCGATGGCCGCCTCGGTATGCCCGGCCCGCACCAGCACGCCCCCTTCCCGCGCCTCCAGCGGGAACACGTGCCCGGGCGAGGCGATGTCGTCCTTGCCCTTGGTCGGGTCGATGGCCACGGCAACGGTGCGCGCCCGGTCCGAGGCCGAGATGCCCGTGGTGACGCCGTCCTTCGCCTCGATGGATACGGTGAACGCGGTCTCGTGGCGCGACTGGTTGTGCCGCGCCATGTGCGGCAGATCGAGGGCGCTCACCCGGTCCCCGGTGAGCGCCAGGCAGATGAGGCCACGCCCGTGGCGGGCCATGAAGTTGATGGCCCCCGGCGTCGCCATCTGGGCGGGGATGACCAGGTCGCCTTCGTTCTCCCGCTCCTGGTCGTCGACCAGGATGAACATCCGGCCGTTGCGGGCATCCTCGATGATGTCTTCGATGGACGACAGTTGCTCGTCTTGCGGCACGCCGTCATTCCCTTTCCAGAAGGCGCGCAACATACCGTGCGAGCATGTCGATTTCCAGGTTCACGAGGTCGCCGGCCGCGGCGCTCCCGAAGGTGGTCGCCGTCTGGGTGTGGGGGATGATGTTGACCCCGAAACGGGGACCGGTCGCTTCGTTGACGGTCAGCGAGACCCCGTCCACGGCCACCGAGCCCTTGGCGGCGATGAAGGGGCCGAGAGCGTCGGGGGCGGCGAACACGAACCGCCTGGAGTCCCCCTCCGGCGTTATGGACACGATGGACGCCACCCCGTCCACGTGTCCGGACACCATGTGGCCGCCCAGCTCGTCGCCCACCTTGAGCGACCGTTCCAGATTGATGGCCCGCCCCGGCCGCCAGTCGCCCATGGTGGTGCGGGCCAGGGATTCCGCCGACGCCACCACCGCGAACCAGTCGGGCCCGGTCTCGACCACCGTCATGCAGGCGCCCGAGCAGCAGATGGAGGCGCCGATGGCGATGCCCGCCGTGTCGTACCCGCAGCCGATCTCGAAGCGCGTGTCGCCGTCGCGGCGCACGTCGCGCACGGTGCCGATGTCGGTGACGATGCCGGTGAACATGCCGCTGTCCTCACTCCTCCCGCCGATAGGTCTCCAGGGTATCGGCACCCAGCATCGCGAGTCCGGTGCGGACGAAACCGGGGGCGTCGGCCAGGGTCTCGACGCCGAACACGGCGGCCGCCGCGACGCCGTCGCCACCGATCAGGCGCGGCGCCCGGAACCACGCGACGCGGTCGGCGAGGCCGGCCGCCAGCACGGACCCCGCCACCTGCCCGCCCCCCTCCACCAGCACCCGCGTCAGACCGCGGGCGGCCAGGGCACGGGCCGCCGCCGCCAAGTCCGGCCGGCCACCGTCGTCCGCCTCGGTCTCCAATACCTCGACGCCGTGGCTGCGAAAGGCGTCGACCACCGCCGGGTCGTTTCCCGGCACGGTGACCAGCCAGGTGGGCGTCTCCCGCGCCGTAGTCACCAAGCGGCTGTCCACGGGCAAGCGCAGGCGGCCGTCGAGGACGATGCGAATAGGCGAGCGGCCGGCCATGCCCGGAAGCCGGCAGGTGAGGTCGGGGTCGTCGGCCAGCGCGGTGCCGATGCCGACGAGCACGGCGTCGTGTTCGGCCCGCAGCCGATGGGCGAAGGCCCGCGCCTCGGGCCCGGTGATCCACTGGCTGTCCCCGCCGCGGGTGGCGATGCGGCCGTCCAGGGTGGTGGCGGCCTTCAGCGTGAACAGCGGCCGGCCTTGGGAGACGGTCAGGAAGAACCCGGCGTTGAGGTCCCACGCCTCGTCGGCGCCGACGCCGGTGGTCACCGGAATGCCGGCGTCGCGCAGACGGGCGACGCCGCTGCCCGACACCCGGGGGTCAGGGTCCTCGACGGCGATGACGGCGGCGGCAATGCCGGCGTCGATGAGGGCCTCGGAGCACGGCGGCGTCTCGCCGTGATGGTCGCACGGCTCCAGGGTGACATAGGCGACGGCGCCGCGCGCCGCATTGCCGGCCCGGCGCAGGGCCTCGGTCTCGGCGTGGGGGCGGCCGCCGGGCTGGGTCCAGCCCCGGCCCACCACGACCCCCGGGTCCTCGCACACCAGGACGCAGCCGACGGCGGGATTGGGCGCCACCGCTCCCAGACCGCGCCGGGCCAAACCCAGGGCGGTCGCCATGAAACCGGCGTCGGCCGGCGTCGGGGCGCGGTCAGGTGTGTTCTTCACTCAGCCGCCCGACGAACTCCTCGAAGTCCTTGGCTTCGCGGAAATTGCGGTAGACCGAGGCGAAGCGCACATAGGCCACCTGGTCCAGGTCGGCCAGGTTGTCCATCACCATCTCGCCGATGACCTTGGTCGGGATCTCGTTCTCGCCGAGGGTCTCCAGGCGGCGCTGGATGCTGTTGACGATGCGCTCGATGCGGTCCTCTTCCACCGGGCGCTTGCGCAGGGCGATGACCAGCGAACGATGCAGCTTGTCGCGGTCGAACGGCGCCCGCACCCCATCCTTCTTGAGCACCATCAGCTCGCGCAGTTGCACCCGCTCGAAGGTGGTGAACCGGGACCCGCAGGCGGGACAGTAGCGGCGTCGGCGGATGGCGGCGTTGTCCTCGGTGGGCCGGGAGTCTTTGACCTGGGTGTCCCCATGGCCGCAAAACGGACAACGCATCGTTCAACCTCCCCCCTTGCCTTGGACGCGGGTGTGGCCGGCCGGGCTCGCCGGCCTGGTCACAGGTCGGTGTAGATCGGGAACCTTTGGCACAGCGCCGCCACCTCCTCGCGGGCGATGGCCTCGGCAGCCCCGTTGTCGTCGGAATTGACGGCGAACCCGTCGAGCACGTCGGCGATCAGCTCGCCCACGCGACGGAACTCGGCGGGGCCGAAGCCGCGGGTGGTCCCGGCCGGCGTGCCAAGGCGGACGCCCGAGGTGATGGTCGGCTTCTCCGGATCGAAGGGGACGCCGTTCTTGTTGCAGGTCATGCCGGCCCGCTCCAGGGTCGCCTCGGCGTCCTTGCCGGTGACCCTCTTGGGCCGCAGGTCGACCAGCATCAAATGGGTGTCGGTTCCCCCGGACACGATGTCGCAGCCACGCTCCGCCAGCACCGAGGCAAGGACCTTGGCGTTCTCCGCCACCGTCTTGGCGTAGGTGCGGAACTCCGGCGTCAGCGCCTCGCCCAAGGCGACAGCCTTGGCGGCGATGATGTGCATCAGCGGCCCGCCCTGGAGGCCGGGGAAGACGGCCGAGTTGATCTTCTTGCCCAGGTCCTCGTCGGTGCTGAGGACCATGCCGCCGCGCGGCCCGCGCAGGGTCTTGTGGGTGGTGGTGGTGACCACGTGGGCGTGGGGCAGCGGGCTCGGGTGGACCCCGGCCGCCACCAGACCGGCGAAATGGGCCATGTCGACCATCAGGTAGGCGCCCACGTCGTCGGCGATGGCCCGGAAGCGGGCGAAGTCGATGACCCGCGAATAGGCGGAGCCGCCGGCGATGATCAGCTTGGGCTTGTGCTCCTCGGCCAGCCGCGCCAGTTCGTCGAAGTCGATCAGGGCGTCCTGGCGCCGCACGCCGTACTGGACCGCATGGAACCACTTGCCCGACTGGGCCGGTGGCGCCCCGTGGGTCAGGTGGCCGCCCGCCGCCAGGGACATGCCCATGATGGTATCGCCCGGCTGCAGGAGGGCCTGGAACACGGCGCCGTTGGCCTGGGCCCCGGAATGGGGTTGGACGTTGGCATAGGCGCAGTCGAACAGGGTCTTGGCCCGCTCGATGGCCAGGGCCTCGGCGTCGTCCACGTATTCGCAGCCGCCGTAGTAGCGGCGCCCCGGATAGCCCTCGGCGTACTTGTTGGTCAGCACGGTCCCGGCAGCTTCGAGCACGGCGCGGGAGACGATGTTCTCGGACGCGATCAGTTCGATCTGGTCCTGCTGGCGCCGGACCTCGCCGCGGACGGCGGCATACACGTCGGGGTCGCTCTCGGCCAGCGACCGCGAGAAGAAGCGGTCGTGGACCGCCGACGGATAGATGTCTTTGGCGACGGACATGGGCGTGGTCCTTTCCCTCGAACCGCCGTCGCGGACCCGCAATCGCGCGACGCGATCGGGGATGCGGCGTGGGGGGCAAACGGTTTCTCTAGTTACCATATGTCGGGTCGCCGTGCCAACACGCCACAAGCTGTCGGGTCTCGGCCGACGACCGCCGGCCTGTCCACGGGCCGCGACCATGGCAAAGTAACCCCAAGACAACACCGCCGCCGCCGCCGGGCGGGGTCAAGCGCACGACGCCGTCACCGCCTTCGGCCACTGGATGAATATTTGGCCGCGGACCGGCGCCGGCCGACGGGACGAGAAATTGCCCGACCGGAGAAATCGGACGATGCGCGACTCGAAATCCTCGCCGAGTCAGTTTTACTGCGAGCGCTCACGAATTCAGAAAAACAATTACTCTGCCTTTGTTGATTTCCAATTGACAGGAAGACCGCCCAAGGCGTTAGATAGTGGTTTGTGGGGGTTCACAACAAAATAGGTGTCGGTTCCATGAGTGAAGAGTCTCCGGACCGCGTGTCCCGCGACGAAATCCTGCGGATGGCCGTCGACGTGGTCGCCGCCTACCTCAGCCAGAATCAGGTCCCCATGGGCCAGATTCCCGAGGTCATCAACAGCGTCTATACGTCGCTGAACTCGCTGGACGGGGAGTCCGCAGAGGCTGCGGCCGAGCCCCAGAAGCCGGCGGTGTCGGTGCGACGGTCGGTGACGCCCGACTACATCGTCTGCCTTGAGGACGGCAAGAAGCTGAAGATGCTCAAGCGTCACCTGCGCACCACCTACGACATGACGCCGGAGGAGTATCGGGCGAAGTGGAACCTGCCGCCGGACTACCCCATGGTCGCCCCCAACTACGCCAAGCAACGGTCCGAGTTCGCCAAGAAGATCGGCCTCGGCCGCAAGGACACGGGCGGCGGCCGCCGTCGAACCAAGAAGTAACGGCGGCCGCGCCGCCGGGTCGTCGCAGAACCGCGCTCCGGGACATCGGGAGCGCGGTTTCCATTTGGCCCCCTCGCCCGTGATCGAGATCACCAACGTCTCAAAGGCCTTCGGCGGCGTGCTGGCGGTGAACCGGTGTTCCCTCGCCGTCTCGACCGGCACGGTCACCGGCCTCATCGGCCCCAACGGCGCCGGCAAGAGCACGCTGTTCGCCATGGTCGCCGGGTTCCTGCGCCCGGATGCCGGCCGTATCCGTCTGGGCGGGCGTGACGTCACGGGATGGCCCCCGCACCGGGTGTTCGCCCATGGGCTGGTGCGCACCTTCCAGGTCCCCCACGGGTTCCCGCGCCTCACCGTGCGCGAGAACCTGATGATGGTTCCGGCCGGCCAGGCCGGCGAGGGCCTGCTGGGGGCGTGGCTGCCGGGCGGCCAGGTGCGGGATCAGGAGCGCCGCATCGGCGCCCGAGCCGACGAGGTCCTGGAGATCCTCGACCTGACCGCCCTGGCCGACCTGCCGGCGGGCCATCTGTCGGGAGGGCAGAAGAAGCTCCTGGAGCTGGGCCGCGCCATGATGGCCGACGCCCCGGTGGTCCTGCTCGACGAGCCCGGCGCCGGCGTCAACCGCACCCTGCTCGGCCGGCTATGCGAGGTCATCCGGCGTCTCAACCGCGACCACGGGCGCACCTTCTGGATCGTCGAGCACGACATGGACCTGGTGGCCGAGCTGTGCGACCCGGTGATGGTCATGGCTGGCGGCCGGGTCATCGCCGAGGGCACCCTGGCCGACGTGCGCCGTGAAGAGCATGTGCGCGAGGCCTATCTCGGAGGCGGGTCGCGAGAGCCATGACGGCGCTCAGGGTCGAGGACGTCCACGGGGGCTACGGCGGCACCGACATCCTCAATGGCGTGTCGCTGGCGGTCGATCCCGGCGAAGTGGTCGTGGTCATCGGCCCCAACGGCGCCGGCAAGTCGACCCTCATGCGGGCCATCTTCGGGCTCATCGGCGTGCACCGGGGCCGCATCACCGTGGACGGCCGCAACATCGCCGGCCTGCGCCCCGACCAGGTGAGCGGCCTGGGCCTCGGCTACGTGCCCCAGGACGACAACACCTTTGCCGGCATGACCGTGGGCGAGAACCTGGAGATGGGCGCCTTTCTGCGCCCCGAGCACACGGCGCGCCGCATGGCGGCGGTGTTCGACCTGTTCCCGCGGCTGGCCGAGCGGAGCCACCAGCGGGTCGGCACCATGTCGGGCGGCGAGCGGCAGATGGTGGCCCTGGGCCGGGCGCTGATGACCGAGCCGAAACTCCTCTTGCTGGACGAGCCCACCGCCGGCCTGGCCCCGGACCTGGCGGCCGAGACCTTCGAGCGCATTCGCGCCGTCAACAGCCAGGGAGTCGGCATCCTGATGGTGGAGCAGAACGCCCGCCAGGCCCTGGCCATCGCGGACCGCGGAGTGGTCATGGTGATGGGCCGGGACCGCCATACGGACACTGGCCCAGCGCTGCTGGCCGACCCCGAGGTGGCGTCGTTGTTCCTCGGCGGCTGACGGAGTGGTCGCGGTGGCAGACATCCTGCAGCTCCTGGTCTACGGCGTCGTTCTGGGCAGCATCCTGACCCTGGGCGCCATCGGCGTGTCGCTCATCTACGGCATCCTGCGCTTCGCCCATTTCGCCCACGGCGACATGATGACCGTCGGCGCCTATGCGGCCCTGGTCGCCGTCGCCGCCGCGGGCCTGCCGGTCTACGCCGCCCTGCCCCTGGCCATGGCCGCCGCCGCTGCCGTTGCCGTCGCCATCGACCGGATCGTCTACCGGCCCCTGCGCCGGACCTCGCCCATGATTCTGCTGATCTCGTCCTTCGGCATGGCGCTGGTCCTGCGCAGCGCCGTCCAGCTCGTGTGGGGCCCGGCCAACCGGGTCTACGTGCCCGGCATCCGGGTCCCCTACCAGGTGGCGGACGTGCGCATCGGGGTCGATCATCTGGTCATCGTCGCCGGCGCCGTCGTGCTGGTGATCGCCCTGCACCTGTTCCTGCGCCGCACCCGCACCGGCAAGGCCATGCGCGCCATGGCCGACAACGCGGAACTGGCCCGCATCAGCGGAGTCGACACGGAGCGGGTGGTGCTGTGGACCTGGGTCATCGGCGGCGCCCTGGCGGCGGCGGCCGGCGTGTTCCTGGCCCTGGACACCCGCCTGCACCCGACGGTGGGCTGGCACATGCTGCTGCCGGTGTTCGCCGCCGCCATCCTGGGCGGCATCGGCAAACCCTACGGCGCCATCGCCGGCGGCCTCACCATCGGTGTCGCGCAGGAGCTGTCGACGGCCGTCATCGCCCCCGTCTACAAGCCGGCGGTCGCCTTTGCCGTCATCGTGGTCGTTCTGATCGTGCGGCCGCGGGGCCTGCTCGGAGGGCGCGGCTGATGGACTGGGCGGGCCTGGCCGGCTACGGCGCCTTCTTCCTCACCATGGCCGGCATCTACGCCGTGCTGGCGCTGGGCCTCAACGTCCAGTGGGGCTTCACCGGCCAGTTCAACATCGGCATCGCCGGCTTCTTCGCCGTCGGCGCCTACGCCTCGGCCATCGCCACGACGGCCCCGGGCGGGGCCCACCTGGGCGGCTTCGACCTGCCGGTGTGGGTCGGCTTGGCGGCGGCCATGGCGGCATCCGCCGTCATCGCCGCCGCGGTCGGCCTGCTCACCGTGACCCTGCGCGCCGACTACCTGGCCATCGCCACCATCGGCATCGCCGAAATCCTGCGGCTGGTGCTCAAGAACGAGGCGTGGCTGACCAACGGGGTGCGCGGCATCGCCGGCATCCCGCGGCCCCTGGCCGAGATGGCCGGCGACCATCCGGCCGCCATCCTGCTGGTGGTCCTGGCCGCCGTGGCCGTCGTCTACCTGGCCCTGGAGCGCGGACGGCGCTCGCCCTGGGGTCGGGTGTTGCGGGCCATCCGCGACAACGAGCCGGCGGCCCGGGCGGCGGGCAAGAACGTGCTGCGATTCCGCCTGCAGGCGTTCGTCCTCGGCTCCGCCATCATGGGTCTGGGCGGGGCCCTGTACGCCCATACCGTCGGCTTCATCAGCCCCGAGGCGTTCGGCCCCGAGCTGGTCACCTTCCTGGTCTGGGTGATGCTGATTGCCGGCGGCAGCGGCAACAACCGGGGCGCGGTGCTGGGCGCCCTGGCCATCTGGCTGGTGTGGTCGGGCACCGAGATCCTCACCGGCCGCCTGCCGCCGGACATGGTGACCCGGGCCGGTGCCGTCCGCGTGCTGCTGATCGGCGTGCTGGTGCAGGTGATCCTGCGCTGGCGGCCGGCCGGCCTGCTGCCCGAAAGATCACCGCGGCGCGACGATGACGCCTGATACCACCGCCCATGGGCCGGCAAGGACGGCGGCCCCGAAGGGCCGCCGCGTTTATTCCCTAAAGAGCGAAACGTCTTGAGGATTATGGGGTGCGGCGCCGGCGCACCGCGCCGAGAACGGCGAGGCCGCCCACGAGCAGGGCCAGGGACGCCGGCTCGGGCACCGTGGCCGGGCCCACGTAGGTAATCGACCCGACGCTCTGATCACCGACCGGCGATGTGTAGGTCACGGTGGTCTGATGGTCGCCGGCACCGGCCATCCACAACTGGGGCCCGTTCGCTGGGAAGACCCAGAAGTTGACCTCGTAGAGATCGCCGTCCAGGAACAGGACAACCGGGAACTCCGGGAACAGGATGTCATCGGACATGGTGAAGGTGTGGCCGTCGATGGTGAGACCCAAATCGAGCAGGGTGTCGGTGCCGAAGGTGCTGCCGACCGGCGTGAAGACCTCGAAATCGACGCCGTCGAAGTCGATGTCGTCGATGGTGAAGTGGCCGTAAGCCTCCGTGGTGGCCAGGGGCCCCGAGTTGAAGGTCACCGTGAAATCGAAGGGCAAGGGCGCCGCCGAGACGGTGGCCGGGGACAGGATCGAGACCGAGAGGATCAGCGCCACCAGGGCGCCCATCCTCGCCGGCCATTGGGGTCCGTTCTGTCGCATGGTTCATCTCCTTTCTGGCGATGACGTGGGTTGACACCCCCTCACAGCAACGGCCGTGCCAAGCGGCATTCCGGCTGCTGTTTCAGGTGGTTATTCGGAATCCACCAAGGGCGGCATCAGGGCCGCCGGGCGGGTTCGCGGGAGAGGTGTAAAGGCGGCCGACGGATTCGCCCGCGCACCGGGAAGTTTTTGCCTAGCTGGCCCCTACCCGGACGGCACGGGCCGGGTGTTGCCGTCCTCGTCGATGGCCACGTAGGTGAAGATCCCTTCGGTCACCTTGACCATGTACTCCTTGTCGCGGCGGCGCAGCACCCACGCTTCCACGTCGACGGTCATGGACGTGCGGCCGACCCGGATCACCCGGGTGTAGCAGCACACCACGTCGCCCACCTGCACCGGGCGGTGGAACTCCATGGCCTCCACCGCCACCGTCGCCACCCGGCCCTTGGCCCGCCATTCGGCGGTGGTGCCGCCGGCCACGTCCATCTCCGCCATCAGCCAGCCGCCGAAGATGTCGCCGTTGGGGTTGGTGTCCTTGGGCATGGCCAGCGTCCGCGTCGCCAGCTCGCCGTGCGGTTCGTCCTCGGTTTCGGCCATGTCTGTCGCGTGCCCTGGCACAACATGTTGGTATTCGGCGTGCGCCAAGTACTGTATCATGCCGGCATCCGGACCGAAGACACTTTAAGTGCTGCCATGGACGACCTGTTCGCCGACGACCGGACGCGCGACGCCTACTCGGCCAAGGACATCGAGGTCCTGGAGGGCCTGGAGCCGGTGCGCCGCCGCCCCGGCATGTACATCGGCGGCACCGACGAGCGCGCCCTCCACCACCTAGTGGCCGAGGTCCTGGACAACGCCATGGACGAGGCGGTGGCCGGCCACGCCAGCCGCATCGACCTGGAGCTGGCCGCCGACCAAACCGTGACCGTGCGCGACAACGGCCGCGGCATCCCCGTCGATCCCCACCCCAAGGTCAAGGGCAAGTCGGCCCTTGAGGTGATCCTCACCACCCTGCATTCGGGGGGCAAGTTCGGCGGCACGGTTTACCGCACGTCCGGTGGGCTGCACGGGGTCGGGCTGTCGGTGGTCAACGCCCTGGCCGACCGGCTCACCGTCGAGGTGGCCCGCGACCGCAAGCTGTGGACCCAGTCCTACGAGCGCGGCGTGCCCGCGGGCAAGCTGCAGAACGGCGGCAGCGTGCAGAACCGGCGCGGCACCACGGTCGTCTTCCATCCCGACCCCAAGATCTTCGGCGGCCGGGTCCATTTCCGCCCCGCCTTGCTCTACCGCATGGCCCGCTCCAAGGCGTACCTGTTCCGCGGCGTCGAGATCCGCTGGTCGTGCGACCCCGGCCTGCTGGCCGACGACGACCCGACGCCGGCCAATGCGTCGCTGCACTTCCCCGGCGGCCTGAGCGATTTCCTCACCGCGCTCCTGGAGGACCGGCGCACCCTGACGGCGACCCCCTTCGCCGGCCAGGCGCGGCTCAATGGCGAGTCGGGACGGGCCGAATGGGCGGTGGCTTGGCCCGCCGACGAGGACGGGTTCTTCAACTCCTACTGCAACACCGTGCCGACACCCCAGGGGGGCACCCACGAGGCCGGCCTGCGCAACGCCCTGACCCGTGGGCTCAAGGCCTACGCCGAGCTGATCGGCAACAAGGCCGCTGCCCGCATCACCGCCGATGACGTCATCGGCGGCGCCTGCATCATGCTGTCGGTGTTCATCCCCGACCCCCAGTTCCAGGGCCAGACCAAGGAGAAGCTGGCCAACGCCGAGGCCGCCCGCCTGGTGGAGGCAGGCCTGCGGGACCACTTCGACCACTGGCTGTCGGAGGCGCCGGAGACCGCCAAGGCCCTGCTGGAATCGGTCGTCGAGCGGGCCGAACAGCGCCTGCGCCGGCGCCAGGACCGCCAAGTCAAGCGGGCCTCGGCGACCAAGCGCCTGCGCCTGCCGGGCAAGCTCGCCGACTGCACCAGCACCGACGCCGCCTCCACCGAGGTGTTCCTGGTCGAGGGCGATTCCGCCGGCGGCTCGGCCAAGCAGGCCCGCGACCGCGCCACCCAGGCGGTGCTGCCCCTGCGCGGCAAGATCCTCAACGTGGCCAGCGCCTCGGCCGACAAGCTGCGCGCCAACCAGGAGCTCAACGATCTGGTGGAGGCCCTGGGCTGCGGCACCGGGGAGGCCTACGACGAGGCGGCCCTGCGTTACGGCAAGGTGATCATCATGACCGACGCCGACGTGGACGGCGCCCACATCGCGTCCCTATTGATGACCTATTTTTTCAAGGAAATGCCGAAACTCATTGAAAACGAGCACCTTCATATCGCCATGCCGCCCCTCTACCGCATCTCCCAGGGGGGCCGCACCGTCTATGCCCGCGATGATGCCGACAAGGACCGGTTGCTGGCCACCGAGTTCGCCGGCCGTGGCAAGGTGGACATCAGCCGCTTCAAGGGCCTGGGCGAGATGCCGCCGGCCCAGTTGCGGGAGACCACCATGGACCCGGCCAGCCGCATCCTGCTGCGGGTCACCGTCCCCCTCGGCCACAATGCCGAGGAGATGGCCGAGGCCAAGGACACGGCGCGGCTGGTGGACAGCCTGATGGGGCGCAAGCCCGAGCTGCGCTTCGCCTACATCCAGGAGCACGCCCGCTTCGTCGACGACATTGACGTCTGATACGCCGCGCGGGCTTTCCGGCGCGCCATGACGGCGCTTCGCTTCTCGGTCCAAAGGCGCCCCAGCTTGAACGCCGGTTGACGCCGCGGCGGACGGCCGCCACATCAAGGTTTAGGTCCCGTCGCCCGGCAAGAGGAGTCCGGTGATGACCATACGCCGTCCCGCAACCGCTTTGGCCACTGCCGTTCTGGCCGGCGGCCTGGCCGCCTGCGCCGCGGAAATCTCGTCGCACAACATCTGGGTGCCCGGGGTGCCCAGCTATTTCGCCTACGCCGCCGCCGCCGGCGAGTTCAACACCGTGGTGGTCGGCAACCCGTTCGACGTGCCCAAGGAGGCGCTGGACCAAGCCGTCACCGATGCCATGCAGGGCAACCACCACGGGCCGCGCACCCGTTTCACCACACAGCCGTCGGAGGCGGCGTGGCGCAAGTTCCGCGTCGTCGTCATGTTCGACCCACCCGACACCCTGGACAGCGGCCGGCTGTGCGGCGACCCGGCCGCCCTCGAGCCGGAGGAAACCGGGGAACGCCTGCGCATGCTGACCACGTTCTGCGCCGGCGACGAACTGTTGTCGGAGGTCTCGTTCAGCCTGCCGGCACCCGTCTCGCCGCAGGACCCGACCTTCCGCCACGTGGTGGCCGCGACCATGTGGCGGCTGATCCCGGTGACGGACCCGTTCACCCGCGACAGCGACCGATTCATGATGGGCGGCTGACCGCCCCCGATCACGGAAACAGCGGGGCCTGCTCCAGGCCGGTGGTCTCGGGCAGACCCGTCATCAGGTTCATGTTCTGCACGGCCTGACCCGACGCGCCTTTGACCAGGTTGTCGATGGCGGCGAGCACGATGGCGCGCCCCTCCAGGCGATCGGCGAACACGCCGATCAGGCAATGGTTGGAGCCACGCACGTGCCGGGTGGCCGGTGCCGTGCCGTCCGGGAGCACTTGCACGAACGGCTCGCCGGCATAGTGCCCTGCCAGGTGCGCGCGCAGGTCATCGGCGCCGGCGCCGGCCGCCAGCCGCACGTAGATGGTGGACAGGATGCCCCGGTTCATGGGCACCAGGTGGGGCGTGAAGTTGACCGTCACCGGCCGTCCCGCGGCCCGGGTCAACCCCTGCTCGATCTCCGGGGCGTGGCGGTGGGCGGCGATGCCGTAGGCGTGGAAGCCTTCCGACACCTCCGTGAACAACAGCCCTTCGCGCAGCGCGCGGCCGGCGCCGCTGACCCCCGACTTGGAATCGATGATGATGTCGTCGGCCTCGATCAGGCCAGCCTCCAGGAGCGGCACCAGCGGCAGTTGGGCCGAGGTCGGATAGCACCCCGGGCAGGCCACCAGGCGCGCCCCGGCAATCGCCTCGCGGGCCAACTCCGTCAGCCCGTAGACGGCCTCGGGCTGCAGATGGGGCGCCCGGTGCTCATGGCCGTACCAGCGGGCGTAGACCTCCGGGTCGGCGAGCCGGAAGTCGGCCGACAGGTCGACCACCTTGAGGTGGTCGGGCAGGCCCGCCACCACCTCCTGGGTGGTGCCGTGGGGCAGACAGCAGAAGGCGACATCGATGCCGCTCCAGTCCACGCGGTCGAGGGCCACCAGGTCGGGCAGGCCCGCCATGGCCAGGTGGGGAAAGACGGTATCCATGGGCTGGCCCGCCTTGCGGTCGGCCGTCAGCACGCGGATGTCGATGCCGCCGTGGCCGAGCAACAGACGCGTCAATTCGGCGCCCGTGTAGCCGCTGGCGCCGACGATACCGACCGCGATCCTCGTATCCGTCATGGCTGCATCACCCTCCTTGCCGGCACGGCAAAACCAACGAGGCGCCCCGCTGGACGCCTCGGGTCTATCCGACAGCGTTTGCGGACTCTAGCGCTTGGAGAACTGGAAGCTTCGGCGCGCCTTGCGACGGCCGTACTTCTTGCGTTCGACCACGCGGGCGTCGCGGGTCAGGAAGCCGCCCTTCTTGAGCACCGAGCGCAGGGCCGGCTCGTAGTAGGTGAGCGCCCGGCTGATGCCGTGGCGCAGGGCCCCGGCCTGACCCGACAGGCCACCGCCTTTGACGGTGCACAGGACGTCGTACTGCCCCTCGCGGCCCACCGCCACGAAGGGCTGGTTGATGATCATGCGCAGCACCGGGCGGGCGAAGAAGGTCTCCACGTCGCGGCCGTTGACCGTCACCTGGCCGGTGCCCGGCTTGATCCACACCCGCGCCACCGCGTTCTTGCGCTTGCCGGTGGCGTAGGCGCGGCCGCTGGCGTCGATCTTGGGCTCGGGCAGGACGTCGGCGGCGGCCGGCGCCGCCGGATCCACCATGTCCTTCAGATCGTCGAGGGTCCTGGTTTCCTCGGCCATGTCGGTCAGGCGCTCCTCTTGTTCTTGGCGTTCATGGCCGCCACGTCCAGCGGCTCCGGCTGCTGGGCCGCGTGGGGATGGTCCGGGCCTGCGTAGACGTGCAGCTTGCGCATCTGGCGCCGGCCCAGGGGATTGCGGCTGATCATCCGCTCAACCGCCTTGTAGACCACCCGCTCCGGGTGCTTGCCCTCGAGGATCTGCTCGACGGTGCGGTTCTTGATGCCGCCCGGATAGCCGGTATGCCAGTAGAACCTCTTGTCCGTGCGCTTGCGGCCCGTGAGCTGCACCTTCTCGGCGTTGACCACGATGATGTTGTCGCCGCAGTCCAGATGGGGCGTGTACATGGGCTTGTGCTTGCCGCGCAGGCGGGTGGCGACGACGGCGGCCAGCCGCCCGAGGACGATGCCGTCGGCATCCACCACGTACCACTTCCGGTCGATGTCCGAGGGCTTGGCCGAGTAGGTCTTCATGTCGCCGTCCGTATCCGCCGCGGGCGCCGCACGCCCGCCGTCCCGCGCCGCCGGGACGTCATCGGTCCCGCGACGGAGCGCGGAGTATGCCACAGGCCTTCCCCGAGTCAACGGCAAAACACGCGTATATCCATAAGGTTAGACAACGGTATCATAATACCGCTAATCGTGGATCGGGCTTTGCACCGGCAGCCGGTGGCGTCGAAATGCCCCTTCGGCCCGCCACCGAAATTGGTGTATTTTTCTGCCTGCCGCGACAACACGGAGAGGCGGCCAGGCGCTTCAGGACATCACGCACCGGGGCGCGGCCGCCGCGATGACCGCCATGCCGCTCATCATCTGGACCGAGACCATGAGTGTCGGCGTCGAGTCCATCGACACCGACCACAAATTCATGGTCAGCCTCATCAACCGGCTCAAGGACGCCGTCGACGCGGACGAGGACCGTGCCGCGGTGGGCAGTGTGCTGAATGCCCTCCTGGATTACACCGTCTACCACTTCGGCCGCGAAGAGGCCCTGATGGCGGCGGTCGAGTACCCAGAGCTGGACACCCATCGGCGCCTCCACGCCGAGCTCGCCGATCGGGTCAAGGCCATCCGCGCCGACTACACGGAGCGCCAGGACGCCGAAATCGGGGTCGAGGTGCTGGCATTCCTCAAGAGCTGGTTGGTGCGGCACATCCTCGGCGACGACATGGACTTGCGCCCCTACCTGGTGGGCCGCCCGGATGCCGTCGCCGAGGCCGACCGGGCCTATGCCGAGCAGGCGCCCTTGGACATGGCGGCGGCAGGGGATCCGGAGGAGTCGTCCGGCGCCTCGTCCTAGAGCAATATCCGATCAAACGGAATCGTTTGATCGGATTTACTTGCTCTAGAAATCAATGGTTTAGAGCACGACCGTTCGATCAAATCGGGTCGATT
>JANQFP010000176.1 GCA_028277795.1 Rhodospirillales bacterium | reverse complement strand
GGGTGCGTCGAGCCGCTTGCCCGATGGCCCCGCATCGCGCGGCGCGGCTCTCCTGCCCTGTCGGCGGGACAACGCCGCGCAGGCCATGGCGGATGTGAGAAATGCGGGCTAACGCACTCCCGCGTTTCGGGGCAGCCCTGGTGCTGGCCCTTTTGTTTTCGCTCCCCTGGGGCGGACCGCCGGCGGCGGCCGGCATGTTCAACCCGGAGACCTTCACCCTCTCCAACGGCATGCAGGTGGTGGTGGTGCCCAACCACCGGGTGCCCGTCGTCACCCACATGGTCTGGTACAAGGTGGGGGCGGCTCACGAGCCGCCGGGGCGATCGGGCATCGCCCACTTCCTCGAGCACCTGATGTTCAAGGGCACCGAGACCCGGGCCCCGGGGGAGTTCTCGGCCATCGTGGCGCGCAACGGGGGGCGTGAGAACGCGTTCACCTCCCACGACTACACCGGCTATCACCAGACCGTGGCCAAGGACCGCCTCGACCTGGTCATGGGCCTGGAGGCCGACCGCATGACCAACCTGGTCATCGGCGCCGACGCGGTGGAGCCGGAACGCCTGGTGGTCCTGGAAGAGCGGCGCCAGCGCGCCGACAACGATCCGGCCGCGATCCTGCGCGAACACATCAACGCGGCGCTCTATCTGAACCACCCCTACGGCCGCCCCGTCATCGGCTGGGAGCACGAGATCCGCGACCTCGCCCTGGACGACATTCTCGCCTTCTACCGGCGCTGGTACGCGCCCAACAACGCCATCCTGGTGATCGCCGGCGACGTCACCGCCGACGAGGTGCGGCCCCTGGCCGAAAAGCACTACGGAGTCATCCCGGCGGCCGCCCCGGTGGCGTATCCCGTCCTCCGCGAACCGCCGCAGCGGGCGGCCCGGCGGGTCGTGCTGCGGGACGAGCGGGTGCGCCAGCCCTCGTGGGTGCGCACCTATCTGGCGCCCAGCGCGACGACCGGGCTGGCCGACGGCGGGACGGCGGATCAGGCGGTGGCCCTGCAGGTTCTGGCCCGGGTCCTGGGCAGCGACACCGGCCGCCTGCACCGCGCCCTGGTGGTCGAGGGCAAGGTGGCGGTGTCGGCCGGCGCCTACTACGACCCCGACCGGGCCGGGCCGAGCCAGTTCACCGTCTATGCGGTGCCCCGCGACGGCGTCTCCGAACACGGCCTCGAGGATGCCGTGGAGCGCGTCATCGCCCATGTGGAGGACACCGGGGTGACGGCCGAGGAGGCGGAGCGGGCCAAGCGCCGCCTGCGGGCCGAGGCCGTGTACGCACGGGACTCCCTGCGCCGCGGCGCCCGCGTCCTCGGCGAGGCCCTCGCCATCGGGCGCACCGTCGAGGACGTGGAAGGCTGGCCGGACCGGGTGGCGGCGGTCACCGTGGCCGACGTCCAGGCGGCGCTCGACGCGGTCATGACCGAGACCCGCTCGGTGACCGCCTTGCTGTTGCCCGAAGACGCGGGGGAGTCACGGTGATGCGGGCCGTGGTCATTGCCCTGATGCTGGCGGTCCTGGCCCCGGTGCCACGCCCTGCCGCGGCCGTGGAGGTGGAGCGGGTGGTCAGCCCGGGCGGCATCGAAGCGTGGCTGGTGCGCGATCACACCAATCCCATCATCGCCGTCCGCCTGGCCTTCCGCGGCGGTGCCGCCCTCGACCCGCCGGGACGGGAAGGGCTGGCCACCATGGTGTCGGCGCTGCTGGACGAGGGCGCCGGGGACCTGGACAGCCAGGCCTTCCGCGAGCGTCTCGACGGCCTGGCGGTGACCCTGCGGTACGAGGCGGGGCGGGACCACCTGTTCGGCCGGCTGCGGACCCTCACCGAGAACCGGGACGCGGCCTTCGACCTGCTGCGGCTGTCCCTGACCGCCCCGCGTTTCGACGACGAGCCGGTGGCCCGAATCCGCAACCAGATCCTGAGCCTGCTGCGCCAGGAGTCCACCGACCCCGGCGTCATCGCGGGGCGGACCCTGTCCCGCACCCTGTTCCCCGACCATCCCTACGGCCGGCCGATCGACGGCACGCCGGAGGCGGTCACGGCCGTCACCGTCGACGACCTGCGCCGGTTCACGGCCCGCCACCTGGCCCGCGACCGGCTGGTGATCGGCGTGGTCGGCGACATTCGCCCGGCCGACCTGGGGCTGCTTCTCGATTCCACGTTCGGCGCCCTGCCCGCAACCGGGTCGGCCGCCCCGATCGCGGAGGCCCGTCCGGTGACCGACGGGGCCGTCGGAACGGTGGACCTGGCTGTGCCGCAAAGTTCCATCCGGTTCGCCCAGGCCGGCGTCAAGCGCGACGATCCGGATTTCTACGCGGCCTACGTGCTCAACCACATCCTGGGCGGCGGCGGGTTCACGTCGCGTCTCTACGCCGAAGTGCGGGAGGAGCGCGGCCTCGCCTATTCCGTCGGCAGCTGGCTGATCGCCTACGACCGCGCCGCCGTGATACGGGGCAACGCGGGGACGGCCAACGC
The DNA here is from genome assembly GCA_028277795.1 of Rhodospirillales bacterium. GTDB lineage: Bacteria > Pseudomonadota > Alphaproteobacteria > Rhodospirillales > JANQFP01 > JANQFP01. The sequence continues at coordinate 599 of JANQFP010000176.1, read as the reverse complement.
CCGTGCCGCGGAGACCATCGCCGTGGTGCGCGCCGAGTGGCGCCGCATGCAGGCCGACGGGGTGACGCCGGAGGAACTGGCCGACGCCAAGACCTTTCTCACCGGCTCGTTCCCCTTGCGCTTCAGCTCCAGCGGGCGCATTGCCCGGATCCTGATGTCCATGCAGCTCGACGACCTGGGCATCGACTACCTGGACCGGCGCAACGGCCTGATCGAGGCGGTCACCCTCGACGACGTCAACCGGTTGGCCCGCGAGCTTCTCGATCCGCAGGCCCTGACCTTCGTGGTCGTCGGCCAGCCCGAGGGGCTGACGGTCACCGACTGACCGGGCCGGAACCGTCGGAATCCTTGACACGGGACGGCGGCCGACCGGGCGGTCGCGCCGGCAGCGCCCTGTGGATAATTCCCGTTTGCCAAGTGGCGTGGATTTTGTTCCCCTTGTTCCGGCGGCCCGCGCGACGCGGACCGCCGATGACGGGAGACGGACCGGGCCGGACGATGATCACTAGCCCACATTTCTCACATCCGCCACGGTCTGCGTCGCGTCCCGGCGGCCGCCCCGCCAGGAGCGGGCCGAAAAGCGTAGCCTGCGCTACGGT
>JANQFP010000130.1 GCA_028277795.1 Rhodospirillales bacterium | reverse complement strand
GATGCTGGAGCATCGCCAGCGCGACCCGACGCCCCGGCGCGCAAACTCAAGGCACCCGAAGGGCGAACTGGAAAGGCGGCCCTGCGGCGTCGCGGCCGCTTGACGATGTCCCCGCATCGCCGTCGCGGCCGCTCCTGGCAGGGCCGCGTTTCCAGTTCGTTGAAAAACACCATGAACCTCTCGGACGGGCTCTAAGACCCGGACTATGAACCCGGCGTGACGGGACGGGGAAAGATCGGTGAAATGTGGGGGAACGGCACCGCCGCACCCGCGGGGTCGCGGGAGACCCTGCCGTCCCCCGATCACGCATCCGGCGGAGCCCGACTCCGATGCGCCCTTGAAGACGGGGCCTGTCGGCACCAAAGACAGGGTAGCGCGTCGTCATCGATCGAGGGCAGGGGGTCACGCCATGGAGGCACATCGTCCGGTCGTTGTGGGCCTCTGTTCGCTGCTTCTGCTCGCTGCCTGCGGCACCCGCGGCACCGACGTGTCGGACGCGCCGATGACCAAGGTGGCCGGTCTCCAAGCCCTCACGGATACGCAGGCGTCCCGCGTCTGGGTGCGTCCGGACCGCGACCTGTCGAAATACAACCGGGTGCTCGTCCGACCGGTCAAGCTCGTGTTTCGCGATCCCGACATGCGCGACATCGAGCGGAGCGCTTTGCGGGACATCGCGTCCTACTGCCGCGAGGCGGTGATCGAGGCGATCGCCGACCGGTACGACATCGCTCCCTATCCGACCCCGGAGACGCTGATCCTCGAACCGGCCATCACCGGTCTCGACAAAGGGGGTGGTCTCATCAACGCGGCCTCCATCGCCCTGGCGAAGATCTCCATCGACGTCGGGTCCATCGCCATGGAGGCGGTGCTGCGCGACGGGGCCACCAACGCGGTGCTCGTGGTGGCGCAGGATCGCCGCCAGGGACGGCGCATCCTCAATGCCAAGGGGGTTATCGACAGCTGGGCCGACGTGAAATCGGCGTGCCGGGAATGGGGGCAGCTGTTTCGCGACCGTCTCGACGAGGCGCGTTGAGGCTGCGCCCAAACCCCTTCTCACCGCGGCCGCCATGGCCCAAGTGCCGGCAAGGGCCGCGCAGGGGGGTTCAGGACACGGATGAAAACGGATGGACACGGATGTGCCCGGGTCGGCACCACGGCTGTCCGGTTCGACAAAACCGGTGGTGTCCCTGCGAGGTCGAACAAGCAGAAGTCGTCATGCCCGTGCTTGTCACGGGCATCCACGTCCTTGTTTCGAGAACCGAAGGCCGATCGAAGGCATGGATGGCCGGGTCGGAGCCCGGCCATGACGCGTTAAGATTGAACGTTTTCGCTTGCATATCTACCATCGGGCGCTCTCGCGTCTAAACCGGACAGCAGTGGGTCAAGCCCGGGGGTGACGAAAGGGGGAGGTGAGTCCCACCAATCCCGATCTGCTCCAAGGAGTACCGGCGCGCCGGTATCAGTACGGCAGGGCCTTGAAGCGTTCGGTGGCGCCGACCAGGGCGGCGCGGATGCCCGGCTCCATGGCCGAGTGGCCGGCGTCGGGCACGATGACGTAGTCGGCCTCGGGCCAGGCGCGGGCCAGGGTGTCGGCGGTGACGATGGGGCACACCATGTCGTAGCGGCCCTGGACGATGACCGCCGGGATGGGTCGGAACCGGTCCCTGTGGGCGAGCAGGTGGTCGTCGTCGAGGAACAGCCGGTGGCGGAAGTAATGGGCCTCGATGCGGGCCAGGGCCAGGGACGGCGCGTCGGCGCCCGGGTCCACCTTGGGCAGCAGGGTCGAGCACGCCGTCTCGTAGCCGCTCCACGCCGCCGCCGCCGGCATGTGCACCGACGGGTCCGGGTCGGTGAGGCGGCGGTGGTAGTGGGACAGCAGGTCGCCCCGCTCCGCCTCGGGCAGGAACCCGGTGAAGGCCCGGTAGGGCTCGGGAAAGACGGTCCCCATGCCGTGCAGGAACCAGTCCACCTCCTGGGGCCGGCCGAGGAACACGCCGCGCAGCACGAACCCGGCGCAGCGCTCGGGCCAGGTGAGGCCGTAGGCCAGCGCCAGGGACACCCCCCAGGAGCCGCCGAACACCAGCCACCGCCGGACGCCCAGGTGGCGGCGCAGGCGCTCGATGTCGTCCACCAGGTGCCAGGTGGTGTTGTCGGTGACGTCGGCGTAGGGCCGCGAGCGGCCGGCGCCGCGCTGGTCGAAGACGATGATGCGGTAGTGGGCGGGGTCGAAGAACCGGCGGTGCACCGGGCTGGCGCCGGCCCCGGGGCCGCCGTGCAGGAACACCACCGGCATGCCCTGCGGGTTGCCCGACTGCTCCCAGTACAGGCGGTGGCGGCCGTCGACGGCGAGGAACCCGTGGTCGAAGGGCTCGATCTCGGGGAACAGGTCGGGGCGGGCCGAGCGGACGTCCATGGCGGGGACTCAGGCGCCGGTGCCGCGGGGCACGATGCCCGTGGCGAAGGTGTAGCCGGCCTGCTCGAAGCCCAGCTTGGCGTACATGCCGTGGGCCTCGGTGCGGAAGAAGGCGGCCGACACGGCCACCTTGGAGCATTGGCGCCGGCGCAGCTCGGCCACGCACCAGGTCATCATGGCGGTGCCGATGCCCCGGCGCCGGTAGCCGTCGCGCACCACCACCGAGTCGATGACCGCCTTCTTGCGCGGCGTGCGGATGAGGTTGTCGTAGACGATGAGCTGGCAGGTGCCGACCACCTGGCCGTCCAGGTCGGCGATGACGATCTGGCCGTGCTCGTGGTCGGACAGGATGCGCTCCAGGGTCGCGCGCATGTCGGTGAGCGACGGGCTCTCGTCGGGGATGAGCTGGCCGTAGAGCTGCTGCAGGTCGGGGATGTCGGCGGGCCGGGCCATGCGGAACTGGACCTGGGGGGCGAGCCGTTGCGCCGGTTCCACCATGCGGGTGCTCTCCGCTGCCTCCGTCCGGGTGGGCCGGCCCGCCCTTTGCCGGCGGCGATGCGCGGCCCTCCTCCCGGCAACATAGGGCGCGGCGGCAACGCCGACAAGGCCGAGCGCTGGACCGGGTGCGCCAAGTGGGCGATGGTGGCCGGCATGGTGCGCCTGCTCGCCCTGGTGCTCGTCTGGGCCCTGACCACCGCCGCCGGGGCCGCCGACCTGGCGCCGGGCGGCGCCGCGGTGGTGGCCGAGGTGGTGGACGGCGACACGGTGGTGCTGGCGGACGGCCGCCAGGTGCGGCTGGTCGGCCTGCAGGCCCCCAAGCTGCCGCTCGGGCGCCCCGGCTTCCGCCCCTGGCCCCTGGCCGACGAGGCCAAGGCGGCCCTGGAGGCCCTGGTGCTGGGCCGGCCGGTGACGCTCCGCTACGGCGGCCGGCAGCTCGACCGCCACGGTCGGGCGCTGGCCCACCTGTTCGACGCCGACGGCCGCTGGGTGCAGGGCGCCCTGCTGGAGGCCGGCTGGGCCCGCGTCTACTCGTTCCCCGACAACCGGGCCCGGGTGGCCGAGATGTACGCGCTCGAACGCACGGCCCGGGCCGCCCGCCGCGGCATCTGGGGCCATCCCTTCTACGCGCTGCGCTCGCCGGAGGAGACGGGTCGCCACATCGGCACCTTCCAGGTGGTCGAAGGCCGGGTGCTCGACGCGGCGCGGGTGCGCGGCCGCGTCTACCTCAACTTCGGCCCCGACTGGCGCACCGACTTCACGGTGTCGATCCCGCCCAAGGTGGTGCGGCTGTTCAAGGCCGCCGACATCGACCCGCTGTCCCTCGAGGACCGCGTCATCCGGGTCCGCGGCTGGCTGAAGAAGTTCAACGGCCCGATGATCGAGGCGAGCCATCCGGAGCAGGTGGAGGTGGTGGGGCGGTGACGGTGGATCCCGTGCGTTTCGTCAGATGACGAGCGGGTGTCTCCGGCGAGAAGGGTTTCAACGCGGTGGACGCGGAGGAACGCAGAGGACCCGGAGATACGACGGCGGTCAGCACAGGTTCGAAGTCCCCTTCAGGCCTGGTTTCCTTGGCGTACCTCTGCGTCCACTGCGTTCCACATTTTCGCTCTGGCTGACTAAGCGATGCCCAGACGGTCCAGGGCTTCCCTGGCCGTCACGATGGGGATGCCTTCGGCCTCGCCGAGGGCGAGCATGTGTCGCTTGTCGCCGGAGACGATCAGGTCGGCCTTCCCAGCGATGGCGGCGGCCAGGATCGGGTTGTCCGCGGGATCGGGGGACAGGTGCACGTCCGGCGGGTCGGCGAGGACAACGGCGCGCGTGTCGATGTTCTCGACCAAGGCCGCCGCTTCGTCGGCGTCGAGGAACCTTTGCAGACGGGGCCGGGCGAGGACGTCGGCGATCTCGGCCATCTGGGCGGTGGACGTGACAAGCGTGAACTCGCCACGCAGCCATGCCCGGTACAGTCCGTCCGGCGGGGTGCCTCTGGTGATCAGGGCACCGATCAGGATGTTGGTATCAAGGACGACCCGCACGCGCCGCGTCCACCTCCTCGTCGATCAGGTGGAGGATGTCCTGCTGGTCGTATCGGGCGTTGCGGTCCTTGATCTCGCGGACGGTGAGGTCCAACACGCGGCGGCGCACGGCCTCGTCGACGAACCGCGACAGGTCGCCCTTCTTGCCGCCGGTGCGGGCCAAGTAGGTGCGGACCGCGCGGTCGGTCTTTTCGGGGATCGAGAGGTTCCATCGGGTCATGGCCGGTCCTCCGTGCATATGCGCGTAAACGCTTATACACCTATCCTAACGCAAGTGAATCATGCCGTCGACTCCCGTGCCCTCGCGATTTCCTCCGCGTTTTCCTGCGACCTTGTATGTCTTGGTTCGTGTGAAGGGATTTCCGTGCGAAGGAAGGATGCCGGCCCTCGACGTTGAGGGC
>JANQFP010000058.1 GCA_028277795.1 Rhodospirillales bacterium | reverse complement strand
AATCGACCCGATTTGATCGAACGGTCGTGCTCTAAGCCATTGATTTCTAGAGCAAGTAAATCCGATCAAACGATTCCGTTTGATCGGATATTGCTCTAGTGGCAGACGGGGCTCCTCAACCCCCGGTGACGCTCATATGGCGGGGCACGGCGGGCCGGCCGAGGCGATCGACGACGAAATCGTGGCCCCGCGGCTTGCGGTCCATGGCGCCGGCGATGGCGGCGATGACCGCCGCGTCGCCCTCGCTGCCGCGGAGCGGGGCGCGCAGGTCCACCGAGTCCTCCTGGCCCAGGCACATGTACAGCGTGCCCGTGCAGGTGAGCCGGACCCGGTTGCAGGACTCGCAGAAGGTATGGGTCATGGGCGTGATGAAGCCGAGGCGCCGGCCGGTCTCGGCCACCCGCACGTAGCGGGCCGGGCCGCCCGTGTCGTCGGACACGTCGGCCAGGGTCCACCGCCGCTCCAGGCGGGCGCGGACATCGCTCAGCGACAGGTACTGGTCGGTGCGGTAGCCGTCGATGTCGCCCATGGGCATGGTCTCGATCAGGGTGAGGTCGTAGCCCCGCTCGCCGCACCATCCGATCAGGTGGTCGAACTCGTCCTCGTTGAAGCCCTTCAGCGCCACCGTGTTGATCTTGATCTTGAGGCCCGCGTCCTCGGCCGCGGCCAGCCCCTCCATGACCTGGCCCAGCACCCCGCGCCGGGTGATGCCGGCGAACTTGAGGGCGTCCAGGCTGTCCACCGAGACGTTGATGCGGCGCACCCCGCAGTCGCGAAGCTCGTGGGCGTAGCGGGCGAGCTGGCTGCCGTTGGTGGTCAGCGTCAGCTCGTCCAGGGCGCCAGTGGCCAGGTGGCGGCCGAGGCTGCGGACCAGGGTCATGATGCCGCGCCGTACCAGGGGCTCGCCGCCGGTGAGCCGCAGCTTGCGCACGCCCAGGCGGACGAAGACGCTGCACAGCCGGTCCAGCTCCTCCAGGCTGAGCACGTCGGCCTTGGGCAGGAACGTCATCTGCTCGGCCATGCAGTAATGGCAGCGGAAGTCGCAGCGGTCGGTCACCGAGACCCGCACGTAGGTGATTTGGCGTCCGAAGCGGTCGATCATGGTCGCGCCCAGCGGAGGCCGAGGGCCGCCCGCCAACCCCGCGGCGACGAGCGTTGCGCTCAGCCGTATATAACGGTCCCCAGCATACCGATTCGGTGGTGCCCTGTCGTCCCCAAGCTCGTGGGGTTTTTCTCCGGGCCCGCAAAAGATGCCGTACAATGCAGGCGTATGCAGGGTCAGGGGGGAGCGGCTCATGGCGCCGCACTTGATGAACACCCGCGAAGTGGCCGAGTACCTGCGCATCAAGGAGCGCAAGGTCTACGACCTGGTGCGCGAGAAACGCATCCCCTGTACCCGGGTCACCGGCAAGTGGCTGTTCCCGCGCCCCCTGATCGACGCCTGGCTGGCCCGGGGCACGGCGCTGCCGGAGGCCGGCACCAACGCGGTCCACGACCCGCCGCCGGTGGTGGTCGGCAGCCACGACCCCCTGCTCGAATGGAGCCTGCGGGACTCTGGCGGCGGCCTGGCGCTGCATACGGGCGGCAGCCTGGACGGCCTGCGCCGCTTGGCCGCCGGCGAGGGCGTGCTGTGCGGCCTGCACGTGCTGGACGGCGAGACGGGCACCTACAACGAGGCGGCGGTGCGCGAGGCCTGCGCGGGGCTGGACGTGGTGCTGATCGAATGGGCGTGGCGCGACCAGGGGCTGGTGCTGGCCCCCGGCAACCCGCTGGGCATCGGGTCCCTGGCCGACGTCAAGGCGCGCGGCGCATGCCTGGCCCTGCGTCAGGCGGAGGCCGGCAGCCGCATCCTGCTCGACCACCTGCTGGCCGCGGCGGGTCTCTCGGTGGCCGACCTGGCAACGGCGCCGGCGCCGGCCCGGAGCGAGACCGACCTGGGGCTCGCCGTGCTCGAGGGCAAGGCCGACGCGGGCCTGGCGGTGGCGGCGGTGGCCCGCCAGTTGCGCCTCGATTTCGTGGCCCTGCATCGGGAGCGGTTCGACCTGCTGGTGCGCCGCCGGGCCTATTTCGAGCCGCCGGTGCAGGCCCTGCTGGCATTCGCACGCAGCGACGCGTTCGCCGCGCGCGCCGCCGAGATGGGCGGATATGACATCTCCCATCTGGGGGCGATCGTGTATAATGCCCCGTGACCCAGCGGTAGTGGAAAGACTGCCATGGTGAAACAACCTCAGAGATCTGCCGCCGCCGACGTGGAGCGGCGCATCGTGGATGCGGCCCTGGCCCTGGCCGAGGACGTGGGATGGGAGAACCTGCGCCTGCGCCAGGTGGCGGAGCGCCTGGACATGCCCCTGGACACCCTGCGCGGCCACTTCCGCGACGCCGACGCCATCGCCGACGCCTGGCTGGGGCGGGCCCTGGCGGCCATGCTGGCGCCCGTGGAGCCGGTGTTCTGGGACCTGCCGGCGCGGGAGCGCCTGCGGCTGCTGATGCTGCGCTGGTTCGACGCCGCCGCCGAGCACCGCACCGTGACCGTGCAGATGCTGGCCGGCAAGCTGTGGCCGTTCCATCCCCACCACTGGGTGCCCATGGTGTTCAACCTGTCGCGCCTGATCCAGTGGCTGCGCGACGCCGCGGCCCTGGACGCCGGGGGCGTGCGCCGCCAGGTGGAGGAGGTCGGGCTCACCGGCCTGTTCCTGGCCACCCTGGCCGTGTGGAGCGTGGACGACACGCCGGGCCAGGAGCGCACCCGCATTTTCCTCGACCGCCGCCTGGCCCACGCCGACCGTGCCATGGCGCGCACCTTCGCCCGCGGCCGGCCCGACGCCGCGCCCGGCTGAGGGCCGGCCCACTGATTCCGACAAACAAGAAAGGACGTCACATGACGCGTCTTCTGGCGCTTTCCGCTCTCGCATGGCTGATCTCCGGCGCGGCCTTCGCCGACGAGGTCGGCTCCGTCGATACCGTGTGGAAGCTGCTCGGGCCCGACCACAAGATCGTCATCGAGGCCTTCGACGACCCCGACATCCCCAACGTCTCGTGCTGGGTGAGCCGGCCCAAGGCCGGCGGCATCAAGGGCGCGGTGGGATTGGCCGAGGACCCGTCCTACGGCTCCATCGCCTGCCGCCAGCGCGGGCCGGTGACCCTGACCGCGGACCTTCGGGAAAAGCTCGAAGAGGAGACCGAGGACGGCGGGGTCAAGATCTTCAAGGCCCGCACCTCGCCCATCTTCAAGACCATGCAGGTGACCCGCATGTTCGATACCAAGCGGGACACCCTGGTCTATCTGATCTGGTCCGACCGTCTGATCGAGGGCAGCCCCAAGAACGCCGTCTCGGTGGTGGTCATCGCCCCCTGGTAGGCGGCCGTCAGCGCCCCGGTGCCCGGCCGGCGTAACGGGACCAGCCGCAGGCCCGGGCCAGGGGCGCAATGACCCGGTCGAGGCCGGCGACGGGGAACACCGCCGTCAGCGGCATGCCTCGGGAATCGTCGGTGCGCACCGTCAGGCGTTCGGCCCGCACCAGACGGTCGACGAAGGCGACCACCGCGTCGCGCCGCCACAGGCCCAGGGACTTGCGATCCGTTGACCGCATCCAGGCGTCCTCCACTGGCCGGGCGGAGTCGAAGCGCAGGGCGAGCGGGTGGGGCCCGGTGTCGATGTCGCTGCCCAGCAACGTGCCGTAGGCGAAATACAGGTGGGTGGCGCCCTCGTGGAAGCGGATGACGAGTGTCGGCTTGCGGGCGAACACGGTGCCCGGCTTGACGGGCTCCTCGGCATCCAGGGTGAGGTAGACGGACCGGCTGTCGTCCATGGGCGACGGCGCCGCGTGGGTACGCCACGAGCCGCCCCCCTGGGCGTCCAGGTCCTCCAGCGAGCGCGAGCCGAACAGCTCGCGCAGGAACTGGGACGCCGCGCCGGCGCCGCCCTCCGGGCTCTCGGTCGCGGTCCCGTAGGCGTTGCCGACGGCCTGGTAGCAGGCGGCCCGCGCGGTCGGGTCGGGGTCGGCGGCGCAACGGGCGAGGGCCTGGTCCACGTCGGCCAGGACGGCGGACGCGACCCCGACGAGTGCGAGGGCAAGGGCGAGAACGACGACGGGATGGCGCAGGCGTGTTGTTCTTGGCCGCATCATGGCGGCGCCACTATCGGCGCTGCGCGGTGGCACTGCAAGCCTTACGTAACCGCCAGGAGAGTAGGCTCTACGGATCGTCCTCGCCGAGTTCCTTCAGGATGCCCTCCAGGTCACGCGCGCCGTGAACGAAATCGATGACGACGATGCGGTCATCCGTTTCCCGGTAGATGATGAAGTGGCCGCCCTCGCGGAAATAGCAGAGGCCGGTCGCCCCGGCTTCCCCCCGAACCAGCGCATCGCACGGCCGTCCCCGCGGTAGCTGGCCCGCGGCCAGGGCACGAAGGCGGGCGATAAGTCGCCGTTCATACCCTTCCGCCTGAGCCGTCCCGAAATGCTCGATGGTCCAGGCGGCGATCTCCTCCAACCGGGTCTGGGCGCGGCGGGTGAGCCGGATCTCCTTCAACGGGTGTGGGCGGCGCGGGCGCGGGCGAAGGCGCGCCCGACGGCCTCTTCGGCCGAGCCCTCGGCCAACTCGCCCGTGTCAGCCTGCCGCAGACCTTCGAGAACGCCGGCGCGGATATCCTCAAGTTCGGCCTCTCGCCTCTCGACTTGGTCCTCGAGCAGGCGTAAGCCGTCGCGCATCACCTCACTAGCGCTCTTGTACCGGCCTGACTCCACCAACTCCGCCACGAAGGAATCCTGGCGGTCGGTCAAGACAATGTTGCGTGTCGGCATGGCCCGGCCCCGTGAAATCTTGCCTGGACTCCACGGTATCAAGAATGGCAAGAATTGCCAACGTCGTCTTTCGGTAATCCGCGACCGGCGGCTTACCGCGTCAGCCGAGCCTCGGCGAAGCCGGTGGCCTGAAGCCGCTCCACCGGCGCCGTCAGCCCGATCTCCTCGTCCGTCAAGTAGCAGGCCGGGTCTTCGGCCCACGGGTCGCCGGTGATGCGCTCGGCGCGGACGCGGGTGTTGCCGCCGCAGATGTCGAGGTAGGCGCAGGCGCCGCAGCGGCCGGTCACCGGGCGCGGGCGCTGCTTGAGGCCGGCCATCAGGGGATCGGACGTGTCCGACCAGATGTCGGCGAAGGGACGCTGGAGCACGTTGCCGAGGGTGTGGTGCCACCACATGGTGTCGGGGTGGACGTCGCCCACGTTGTCGATGTTGGCGATGTTGACCCCGGACGCGTTGCCGCCCCACTGGGCCAGCTTGGCCCGTATGTGCTCGGCCCGGTCGGGGAAGTGCCGGCGGGTCCAGTGCAGCATGTAGACGCCGTCGGCGTCGTTGTTGCCGGTGACGAACTCCTTGGGTGCGCCGGCCTCGACGCCGCGCAGGCAGCGGTCGAACAGCAGGTCCATGGTGTCGCGGGTCTGGCGGAACACGGCGTCGTCGCGGCGGTTGTGGTTGCCCCGGCCGGCGTAGTTGAGGTGGGAGAAATAGAACCGGTCGACGCCTTCGGCATCCAGCAGGTCGAGCATGGCCGGCAACTGGTGGGCGTTGTCCTGGGTCATGGTGAAGCGCAGGCCCACCTTGAGGCCGCGCTCGCGGCACAGGCGCAGGCCGCGCATGGACGCCTCGAAAGCCCCCTCCTTGCGGCGGAAGCGGTCGTGGGTGGCGCCGATGCCGTCGAGGCTGATGCCCACGTAGTCGTAGCCGATGGCGGCGATGGCCTCGATGTTGGACTCGTCGATGAGGGTGCCGTTGGACGACAGGGCCACGTAGAAGCCCATGTCCCTGGCCCGTTGCGAGACCTCGAAGATGTCGGGCCGCAGCAGGGGCTCGCCGCCCGACAGGATCAGCACCGGCACGCGGGCGGCCTTGAGATCGTCCATGACGGCAAACACCTGCTCGGTGGTCAGCTCGCCCGGGAAGTCGGTGTCGGCGGAGATGGAGTAGCAGTGCTTGCAGGTCAGGTTGCAGCGGCGGATCAGGTTCCACACCACCACCGGCCCGGGCGGGTCGCGGCGGGGTCCCGCGGGGGTCGGGTCGAAAAGCTCGCGCATGAACTGGGTGATGCGGAACACGGCGTCTCGCCTCCGTCAGTCCCCGGCGCCGGCGAGCCGCATGCCGGTCTTTTTGAGAATCCGGGTGCTGAACAGGACCCGGTGGCCGCGGTCGTCGTCACCCAGGGTGCGGGCGATCTCGTCCACCATGCCGTCGACCTCCGACCGTTCGCGGGCATGAACCATGGCGAACAGGTTGTAGGGCCAGTCCGGCAGGTGCCGCGGCCGATGGTAGCAATGGGAGACGAAGGGCAGCGCGCCGACCCGGCGGCCGGCCTCGGCCACCCGGTCGTCGGGCACGTCCCACACCGTCATGCCGTTGGCCCGGTAGCCCAGCGCGTAGTGGTTGGGCACCGCGCCGATGCGGCGGATGACCCCGGCGTCCTGCATGCGGCGGACCCGCTCCATGACCTCGGCCGGCGACACCCCCACCTGCTCGGCCACCGCGTCATAGGGCCGCGGCACCAGGGGCAGGCCCTCCTGGGTGGCGACGACGATGGCACGGTCGGTCCGGTCGATCACGGATCCCTCACGCCTCTAGCCGGAGTCCGATGAAGAACTCCTCGATCTTGGGCATGTTGCGGACCGCGAGCCCGGTCGCCGCCTCGATGCGGGCGATGGTGGTGCCGATGTCCTCGGGCCGCGCCGTGGCCAGCACGAACCACATGTTGAGCGCGTGGTCGCGGGCGTAGTTGTGGGCCACCTCCGGGAAGGCGTTGACGATGCCGGCCACGCGGTCGAAATCGTCGTCCGGCACCGCCATCGCCGCCAACGTGAGCCCGCCCCCCAGGCGCTCGGCGTTGTACAGCGGCCCGAACCGGGTCAGCACCCCGTCCTCGAGCAACCGGCCGAGCCGGTCCATCAGCTCGTCCGCCTCCATGCCCAGGGCCGCGGCGGCCTCGGCGTAGGGCTCGTCACACACCGGGAAGCCCTCCTGCAGGGCGTTGACGATGGCCCGGTCGCGGTCGTCCAGCGCCGGCGCCGGCTCGCGCAATCGGGCGGCCGCCCTCATGCGGCGCTCTCGCGGTCCGGGTCGTCCCGATAGACCGCGCCCCGCTGCTTGAAACGCCGCCCGCTGAACAGCACGGCGCGCGGCATCTCATCGAGGCCGCACGCCCGGGCCAGATGGTCCACCTGGGCCATCACGGCTTCGCGTTCACGGCCGTGGACCATGCAGTAGAGGTTGTAGGGCCAGGCGGGCGGCCGACGCTCCCGGCGGTAGCACAGGGTGACGAACTCGAAGGACCCCATGCAGCGGCCGACCTCGGCCACCTGGTCGTCGGGAATGTCCCAGGCGACCATGGCGTTCGCCGTGTAGCCCAGCTCGTGGTGGCGGACGACGACGCCCAGGCGGTTGATGACCCGCAACTCCAGCAAGCGGCGCACGGCCGCGATGACCTCGGATTCATCCATGCCGATCCGGCGCCCGATGTCCCGGTAGGGCCGCGACGTGAGCGGCAGGCCCCGCTGCACGGCGGCGATCAGGCGGAGGTCGGGTTCGGACAGCAGCGTCAGGTCCATTGCAGGGGGAACCCCAGGTCCAGGTGGTAGTCCTCGATCATCGGCAGGTCCAGCACCTCAAGGCCGGTGCGCCCGGCAATGTCGTCGAGCACGGCGCGCACCGCCGCATCGTCGGCACCGGTGACCACGAACCACAGATTGAACCGGTGCTCGCGCTCGTAGTTGTGGTTGACCGCCTCGTAGGCGCTGACCAGGTCGGCGACCTCCTGCAGACGGTCTTCCGGGACCGCCATGGCGGCCAGGGTGCTGGCCCCCGCCCGGTGCGGCCGGAACACGGCGCCGACCCGGCTGATGACGCCGGCCTCGCGGAACCGCTCCAGGGTGGCGATGACCGTCGCCTCGTCGGTGCCCAGGCGGCGGGCGATCTCGGCGTAGGGTTCCGGCACCAGCGGAAAGTCCCTCTGGAAGTCGTCGAGCAGGCGCTTTTCCAAAGCGTCCATGACCTAGAGTCCGATCCGGTGGGCGCGGGAGGCAAAGAAGATGCCGCTCGGCTTGGCGGCGGTGATCTCGGCCCGCGGCTCGAAGGTCTCGGTGTCGTAGACCACCACCCGGTCCCGGTCGCGCACTGACACCCACACCGCCTCGCCGCGCGGGGTGAATTCCATGTGCAGGACGCCCTTGCCGGGGGTGAGGGTATGCACGATGCGCCGCGACGGCACATCGATGATTTGCACCGTATCATTGCGCGGCAGGGCGAAGTTCACCCACACCTGACGGCCGTCGGGGCGGGCCATGACGAACACCGGCTGGCCGTGCACCGGGATGCGGTCCACCTCCCGCCAGGTGGCGGTGTCCACCACCAGCACCTCGTGGCGCCCGACGGCGGGCACGAAGGCCAGGCTGCCGGCGATGGCCCAGCCCTCCAGGTGGGGCATCTTGTAGACCGGCAGCTTTTCCTCCCCGCGGCCGTAGCCGTCGAGGATGCGGCGCACCCCGGCGTCGGGGTTCCACAGGTCGATCAGCGCCATGCCGTCCTCGCCGAACAGGCCGGCGATGTAGTAGCGCCCGTCGGGGGTGATGAGGGCGTCGTAGGGCCGGTCGCCGGCGTCCTCGAAGCGGCGCACCGCCGGGCCGCCGGGGGCGGCCATGTCGAGCATCCAGATCTCGCCGGCCTCGAACAGGCTGAACACGAAGCGCTGGCCCGGCGCGTCCACCAGGCCGACCACCTTCGACGGCTTTTCAAAGCCCTCCGTGGTCGCCGGCACGTCGATGACCGAGTCCAGGGTCTCGGCGTCGAACACCCGCACTCCCCCGGGGGTGTAGTTGGACACGGCCACGAACCGGCCGTCCTGGGAGATGGCACCGCCGATGCCGTTGCCCGACTGGACGATGCGCTTCTCGATTCGCTGCTTCAGCAGGTCCACCTTGGTCAGCCCGCCGTCGCGGCCGAAGACATAGGCGTAGCGGCCGTCGCGGGAGTAGACGGCCGAGGCGTGGCTGACGTCGCCGAGGCCCGGCACCCGCGCCAGCATGGTCCGGTCCGTGGTTTCGACCACGACCACGGAGCCGGCGGCGCGCTCGATGACGATGCCCAGGTCGCCGGTGCCGCGCACCGGGGCGCAGGCGGCCAGCACCGCGCACAGCAGGACGGCGGCCCGGGTCACGGCACGCCCTCCCCGTTGCGCAGGATGCCGACCAGCCACTCGACCTCGTCCGGGCTCAGCAACGGCCGCCAAGGCGGCATGGGCGTCCCGTGGCGGCCTTCGAGGATGGTGTCGGCGATGGCGTCGTCGGGGATGTGGGTCAGGGCCTCGGGCAGCAGCGGCGGCCCCAGACCGCCCTTCAGGGTCATGCCGTGGCACGACCCGCAATCGTGCTTGAGCATGTACAGGAGCTCGGCCTGGCGCGGCGCCGCCACGTCGGCGGCGGCGGTCGCCGAGGCCACCGCCCCGGCGAGGGCGAATGCGAAGAGCGGTGGCCGGGGCTTACGCATGTTCCTGGCGCTTCGCGGCGACCAGGTCTTCGTCCCCTTCGTAGACCAGGCCCCGCCAGTTGAGCAGGCCCGACAGGGCCACGACGCGGCCGATGACGACCAGCACGGGCGGCTCGAACTCCAAACGCGCCACCAGGTCCGGCAGCTCGGCCAGGGTGCCGACGCATTGGCGCTGGTCCGCCGTGGTGCCGCTGGCCACCGCCGCCGCCGGCGTATCGGCGGACAGGCCGGCGGCCATCAGCTCGGCGGTGAGCGCGCCGAGCCGGGACAGGCCCATGTAGATGGCCAGCGTGGTTCCCGGATCGGCCAAGCGCCGCCAGTCCAGATCGAGGGCGCCGTCCTCGCGGGCGTGGCCGGTGACCAGGCACAGCCCCTGGGCCAGTCCCCTGTGGGTCATGGGAATGCCCAGTTCGGCGCCGACCGCGGACGCCGCCGTCACCCCCGGCACCACCGTGAACCGCACCCCGTGGCGGGCGAGGTAAAGCGCTTCCTCGCCGCCGCGCCCGAAGGTGAAGGGGTCGCCGCCCTTGAGGCGGACCACCGAATGGCCGCGGCGCGCCAGCGTCACCAACAGTCCGTTGATATCGTCCTGGGGCAGATGATGATTGCCGGTGGCCTTGCCGACGAAGATGCGGGCGGTGCCGGGCGGAATCAGATCGAGGACGCCGTCCGAGACCAGCCGGTCATAGACCACCACGTCGCCCTGGGACAGCAGGTCCCGCGCCTTGACGGTCAGCAGGTCCGGGTCGCCGGGTCCCGCTCCCACCAGATGGACGATGCCGCCTTGCGTCTCCATGACCGTTCCCATCCGCCTGCCCGCCCCGTCGTTTCGTGGCCGGGTCCATGGTGACCCCCCCCTTTTTTACCACGCCGCCGACGTGGGCCATTTGACGCGCGTCAACGGCGCCGAAACCGGGGTTCCGGGCCTTGCGGATATCATAAAGGCCACATAATTCGTGTGGATTTGACCGAGATCAAGGGTAGATTATCTCGATTGGGATATCGATCGTACGGTGCTTTCCCGAATCCGTGACGGTCGGGCAAAGCGCGGCCGATCGGGGGGGATGGCGGCGCCAGTCACCGCCACTCCCTGCCGTTCGCTCCACCGGTCCTTCGGGTGTCGTCCGCCTCGAGGGGGCCCAGGACTGCTTGCGGACGTGTGTAAGTCGTGATCGACGGTTAGACCACCAATTTTGGGGGGACCGATGAGAAAGACCATTATCGCCGCCACCGCCGTAGGCATGGCCCTGGCCTTCACGAGCGGCGCAACCCCGACAGCCCAGGCCGCCGAGCCCACCCTCTCGGAGGCCGATTTCGAGGAAGCCAAGACCCTCTACTTCCAGCGCTGCGCAGGCTGCCACGGTGTCCTGCGCAAGGGCGCCACCGGCAAGTCCCTGGAGCCGGCGGAGACGCGCAAGCTGGGTCAGAAGCGCCTCGAGAAGATCATCACCCTCGGCACCGAGGGTGGCATGAACAACTTCGACGACATCTTCTCGAAAGACCAGATCAAGAAGATGGCCACCTACATCCAGATGGAGGTGCCGCCGCCGGCCGAGATGACCCTGGCCACCATGAAGGAGCGGTGGAAGGTGCTCGTCAAGCCGGAGGACTACCCGAAGAAGCCCATGCACGGCCGCAACTGGGAGAACTTCTTCCTGGTCATCCTGCGCGACGCCGGCAAGCTCGGCATCATCGACGGCGACAAGAAGGAGGTGGTGACCAAGGTCGACACCGGCTACGCCGTCCACGTGCTCAAGGAGTCGTCCGACGGCCGCTTCTGGTACACCATGGGCCGCGACGGCAAGATGACCAAGATCGACCTGTGGATGGATCCGCCGCAGGTGGTGGCCGAAACCCAGATCGCCTCGGACGCCCGCGACGTGGCGGTCTCGCACTTCGGCAAGTGGAAGGACAAATACGTGATCGGCGGCGGCTACTGGCCCCCGCACTTCGTCATCCTCGACGCGGTCACCATGGAGCCGCTCAAGGTGGTGTCCACCCGCGGCGTCAACGTCGACGGCGAGTACGTCAACGAAGCTCGCGTGGCCGCCGTCTACAACACGCCCAACGCGCCGACCTGGATCGTCGCCGTCAAGGAGCTGGGTCAGCTGTGGCAGGTCGACTACTCGGATCTGGACAACCTGCGCATCGAGCAGATCAACACCCACAAGTACCTGCACGACGGGTTCTTCGACCCGACCCTGCGCTACTTCCAGATCGCGGCCAACGCGTCGAACCGCATGGAGATCATGGACTCGGTGACCCGCAAGGGCGTGGCGTCCATCGAGACCGGCAAGAAGCCGCACCCGGGTCCGGGCGCCAACTGGGTCGATCCCAAGTGCGGGCCGGTGGCCGGGACCGTGCATCTGGGCGAAGGCAAGATCACGGTGTGGGGCAATGATCCCAAGGGCCATCCCAACCAGGCCTGGAAGATCTGCTATTCGGTGAAGACCGACGGGCCGGGGCTGTTCATCCGCACGCACCCGAACTCGCCCTACGTGTTCGCCGACCAGACCAAGCATCCCGAGCCGGAGATCCAGCAGAGCATCAAGGTGCTCGACAAGAAGACCGGCAAGATCGTCAAGACCATCCGCGTGAGCAAGATGGAGAAGGCGCTCGCCGTCCACTCCGAGTTCAACCATGACGGCAGCGAGGTCTGGGTCTCGGTCTGGGTCCGCGGCGGCAAGAAGAACTGGAGCAAAGGCGAGATCGTGGTCTACGACTCCAAGACCCTGGAGGAGAAGGCCCGCATCGGCGGCCTCGAGACGCCCACCGGGAAGTTCAACGTCTACAACCGGAAACACCACGTCACCTGATCCGGTTGGCAGGAACTCGGGAAAGGCGGGCACCCCTACAGGGCCCGCCTTTTTCCGCCCTTTACCGCGTTGCCCGGCGCGCCCGAGGCGCCGCCAACCGCTGGAGCCCGTCGAGACCTGGCCATGACCGACAGCCTGTTCCGCCGCCTCGTCCGCGTCCGCATCCTGGGAGCCTCTCTCCTTGGAGCCACCGTGCTCTTCTTTGGCGGCATCTTCGCGTGGGGCGCCTTCAACACCTTCATGGAGGCCACCAACACGCTGGAGTTCTGCATCACCTGCCACGAGATGGAGAGCACGGTTGCCGCCGAGTACAAGCGGACGGCCCATTACCAGAACCGCTCCGGCGTGCGCGCCATCTGCTCCGACTGCCACGTGCCGGACCCGTGGGTCTACAAGCTGGCGCGCAAGATCCAGGCCACCAACGAATTGATCCATTGGGCCCGCGGCACCATCGACACGCCCGAGAAGTTCGAGTCCAAGCGCCTGACCCTGGCCAAGCACGTGTGGAAGGCCATGAAGGAGACGGACTCCCGCGAGTGCCGCAACTGCCACACCTGGGACACCATGACCGACCGCAAGCAGCGGCGCCGGGCGTGGAAGCAACACCAGTTGGCGCAGGACGAGAGCCAGACCTGCATCGACTGCCACAAGGGCATCGCCCACCGGCCGGTCCACAAGCTGCTCACCGACAAGGACGACCCCTACGACGGCAAGGACGACCCGCGCAAGCTGGAGGTGGCCACCATCGAGGAGATCGCCAAGGAGATGGGCCTCGTCGAGACCGCCGCCGAGGCGGCGCCGGCAACCGCCATGGCCGCGGCCGCTCCCGCGCCCGCCCCCTCCGCGGCGGCGGACAGCTCCGGCATCGACTGGACCGCGGCCCCGGCCACCGAGGTGGTGCTGTTCTACCCGGGCCAGGCGTCGGTGGAATGGGTGCTGACCGGCAGCGACCACGGCGGCGCCCGCGCCATCAAGAAGATCAATGACCGCTGCGCCGAGTGCCACAACGGCGAGCAGGCCGACATGGGCAAGAAGATGGTCACCGGCGAGAAGGCCGAGACCATGGTCATTCCCGGCAAGCGCGCCGCCATCACCATGAGCGTGCGGGCCGCCCATGACGGCGAGACCCTGTACATGCAGTTCCAGTGGCCCGACACCGGCCATACCCCCGTCCCCTTCGTCGACGGCGGCAAGATGGACCCGGACAACCAGACCAAGCTGGCCGTCATGTTCGACGACAACAAGGTGGAGGCGGCCGACTACATGGGCTGCTGGGTCACCTGCCACCACGACTCGCGGTACATGCCCGACCACCCCAAGGACACCTCGGCGGTGAACGGCCGCCTCGACGTGTCCACCGGCATCACGAAATACCTGCCGGAGACCCGCACAGAGATCGAGATCAGCGGTGACGAGACCACGCCCCGGGGCGGCTGGGACAAACTCAAGGAGGCGGCCGAGATCGACGCCATGAAGGGCGAAGGCGCTTTCATGGACCTGGTCCGCTACATGAGCGGCGGGGCCGCCGAGCAGGGCTACATCCTGGAGCAGCGAAGCCTCGCCGAGGCCAGCGACGTGACCTTCACCGGGGGACTGGCGGACGGAACGTGGACGGCGCTGATGACCCGGCCGCTCAAGGGCACCGGGCCGGGCTCGGTGGCCATCGAGCCGGGGCAGCTCTATACCGTCGGGTTCGCCATCCACGACGATTACACGTCGGCCCGTTTCCACCACGTGTCGCTGGAATACCGGCTCGGCATCGACCACCCCGAGGCCGAGATCAAGGTCGCCGGCAAGTGACGGCGCGACGGCGGCGGCCCGGCGCCTCGGGGCCCGTTTGCCGCCGCCGCCATGAGACGGTAGACTCCCGGAGGACAGAGATGAGAGCAATGATGGCGGCGGCCGTGGCCCTGGCCGGACTCCTGGTGTCGGCCCCGGCCAGCGCCGACAGCGACGCGGAAAAGCGCGAGATCTGCGCCGAGGCCTGGACGCGTTACGAGACCCTGGAGGACGCGCCCAAACCCACCGGCCCCAACACCGCCACGGTGCTCATGTACAAGTACACCTTCTGTCCCTTCGAGCTCACGGTGAAGGCGGGGACGACCGTGCACTTCATCAACGTGGACAAGCGCACCAGCCACAGCGTGTGGTTCAAGGAGGCGGGCCAGGACGAATCCGAGCGCCTGTTCCCCGAAGAGGGGTGGTCGCTGCCCCTGCTCGACCCCGGCCGCTACCCCTACCTGTGCGGACCCCATTGGGAGCAGGAGGGGATGGTCGGCACGGTCACGGTGACGCCGGAATAGCCGGGCTCCGGGGAGCGACGCGTCGTGGCGCTGATTCAGTGGCAGGACAACTTCCGCACCGGGTTCTCGTCCGTCGACTACGAGCACGAGACCCTGATCGGCGTCATCAACGAACTGCACGACCGCATCACGGACGGCTGCCCCATTGACGACGTCCACTTCCTATTGGGCGAGATCCACGCCCTGATCGAGGCCCATTTCGCCCTCGAAGAGAAGGTCATGCGGGACGTGCGCTATCCCCATTACCGGTCCCACAAGGACGACCACGACCGACTGCTGGACGACATCCGGGAGATCATGGACGGGGCGGTCGACGACCCCGACTTCGACCACCGCAAGGCGCTGGCCGAACGGGTCAACGACTGGTTCGGCAACCACTTCGGCACCCACGACCGCAAGCTGCACTCCCTGGTCCCCGGCGCCG
>JANQFP010000042.1 GCA_028277795.1 Rhodospirillales bacterium | reverse complement strand
ACGCTGGACGATGGTCAGCCATCGCCTGCGCGCCCCCTCCTGCCGAGGACGCGGGACAGGCGATCGTATGGGCACCATATGTCTCATCCAGACCACTAGAAATCGCCGAGCACGCCGGCGATCTTCGCCTTCAGGGTTTCCGCGTTGAACGGCTTGACGAGGTAGCTGGAGACCCCGGCCTCGCGGGCGGTGATCATGTTCTCCGACTTGCTTTCGGCGGTGACCATGATGAACGGGATGTGCTGAAGCCTGGGGTCGGCCCGCACCTCGCGGAGAAGCTGAATGCCGTTCATGGGCTCCATGTTCCAGTCCGAGATGACCAGCCCGAAGTCGTTCCGACGCAGCTTCTGCAGGGCTTCGGCGCCGTCGGACGCCTCCTCGATGTTGGTGAAGTTGAGCTGCCGCAGGAGGGTGCGGATGATGCGGAGCATGGTCCGGTAGTCATCGACGATCAGGACGTTCATGTTCAGGTCGACCGCCATGGCGCTCCCTCTCGCGTCGATCCCCGCCGGCCGGAACGATCAGCCCCGCCGGACCGTGCCGACGGTGGGTCGCTCGAGGGCCCGCCCCCTGCCCGCGGCCGCGGTCAACCGCCGCCGCCCGCCGTGGGGAGCTGGCGCAGCCGGCTCAGCTCGACCGTCATCTCCTTGGCCTTCTCCGGGTTCATGGTGGCCATGATCGGCGCCAGCTTGCGCTCCTTCATGCGCTCGGCCACCAGCAGCAGGGTATCCAGGTCCAGCTCCTCGAAGATGCGGGCCGCGTCCTTGGGCTTCATGTTCTCGTAGATCTTGACCAGGCTCTGCATCTTGGCGTTCTGCTGGTCCTCATAGGTGCTGATGAGGCCCTCGATGGTCACCTGAAGGGCCTTCAGCTCGGCGATCTTGCGGTCGATGCGATCCTCGGCCGCCTTCAGCATGCCGGTCCGCAGGTCCATCTCCTGCTCGCGCCGCTCCAGCTCCTCGCGCCGCACCGCCAGTTGCTGGAGCAGCTCGATCTCGGACTGGGTGAGCAGGGTCGGGTCCGCCGTCGCCATGCGGGCGGCCAGCGGCCGTTCCTCCTCCTCGTCCACCGGCGCCGGGGGAGGCGCCGCCGGGGTGGCACCGCCGGTCTGCTGGGCCCGTGCCCCGGCCACCGTGACGGCCCCGGCGAACAGGCCGTCGACGCCGTCCCAGATGGCACCGATCTTGACCGTCAGCATCAGCGCCGCGGCGAAGATGGTGATGGGCAGGAAGCGGATCTTGGCAAGGCTGTTGAGCATGTCCTCGACCTCTCCTAGCGGGCCGCCTGCAGGGCCTTGAGCAGCTCCCGCTCGGCCTCGGACTTGGCCTCGTCGGCCGCCGCTTCGGGTTCATCACCCGCCGTCGCCGGGGCTCCGGCATCGGTGGCAGCCGGGGCGACCGGCCGCCGGACCTCGCCCTCGCCCTCCTTGCGGGCGGCGCGCACCAGCTCCTCCAGGCGGTCGGCGGCGAGGCCGCCGCGGTCGATGAGGAAGCTCAGGTCGTCGCTCAAGGACTGGGCCTTGTCGATGCGCTGCTGCAGGGCGTCGGCGGTGTTGCGCAGCCGGCCGATGCTGTCCTCGGCGCGGACGGTGGCCTGGTGGAAGCTGGCGGCCAGAGTCTCCAGCTCCTTCTTGTCCTTGCGCAGGCTGCCGATGCGGCGGTTGAGCACCATGGCGTAGGCAATGGTGACGATCAGCAGGACGGCGACCACCAGGTCGAGGGCGATGGACCACGGCACGGACGGCTATCCTTTCTTCTTCTCGAAGCGGTCCTCGATGCGGATGGCGATGTGGTCGCCGCGGCGGCCCATGCGCCCGGTGTACATGGGGATGTCGCCGCACCGCATCTCCACCGCCGAATTGGGCGTGGCGCCGAACATGATGCGGCTGCCCACCTCCAAGTCGAAGATGTCCTTGAGCCGCATGGTCTGCTCGTCGAGCACCGCCTCCAGCTCCACGTCGGTCAGCCACAGCTCCTCGGCCAGGTGGGTCTCCCAGATGGAATCGCGGCCGAACTTCTCGCCCATGAACATCTGCAAAAGCAGCTCGCGCACCGGCTCCAGGGTGGCGTAGGGCAGCAGCAGCTCGAGGCGGCCGCCCCGGTCCTCCATGTCGATCCTCAGGCGCGCCACGATGGCCGCGTTGGACGGCCGCGAGATGGTGGCGAACCGGGGGTTGGTCTCCAGGCGGTCGAAGCGGAAGGTGACCGGGCTCAGGGGCTCGAAGGCGGCCGACAGGTCGGTCAGCATCACCTGCACCATGCGCTCCACCAGGCTGCGCTCGATGGTGGTGTAGGGGCGCCCCTCGATGCGCATGGCCGCGGTGCCGCGACGGCCGCCCAGCAGCACGTCGACGATGGAGTAGATGAGCGACGAGTCCACGGTGATGAGGCCGAAGTTGTCCCATTCCTCGGCCTTGACGACGCTCAGCATGGCGGGCAGCGGGATGGAGTTCAGGTAGTCGCCGAAGCGCACCGACGAGATGTTGTCCAGCGACACCTCCACGTTGTCGGAGGTGAAGTTGCGCAAGGACGTGGACATCAGCCGCACCAGGCGGTCGAACACCACCTCCAGCATGGGCAGCCGTTCGTAGGATACCAGGGCGCTATTGAGGATGGCCTGGATGCCCGACTTGTCGGCGCCCTCGTCGTGGTCCTCGTCGAAGCCCAGCAGGCTGTCGATCTCGTCCTGATTGAGGACCCGGGTGGATTCCCGGACGGGGACCGAACTGGCGGCCTCGGCGTCGCCGCCGCCCTCCTCGCTGCCCATCATGGCTTCCCATTCGGCGGCCAGATCGTCCTGGTCGTCGCCGCCGCCCCCGCCGCCCTCGGCAGCGGTGGCATCGCCGGCGTCGGCCTCCAGTTCGGCGGCCGCGGCGTCGGGATCGACCGGTTCGTCGGCGGGGCTCGTCATGTTCGACCATCCGTCCAACGGGGCGGGACGCGCCCGCCGCCTACTGGACCAGCATCTCCTTGAACAGCACGTCGTTGACCTGGGCCGGCGCCGCCGCGGCGCTCACCCGCGCCAGCAGCTCCTCGCGCAGCCGATACATGCCCGCCGACCCCTTGAGGTCGTCGACCCTGAGCTCGCGCAGGTAGACCTGGAAGTTGTCCATGATCCGGGGCATCAGTCTCTCGATCCGCGGGATGTCCGTTTCGCTCTCCAGCTCCAGGGCGACGCGGATCTTGAGGTAACTGGACTTGCGGCCCCCCGTGTTGAGGTTGACCAGGAGTTCCGGCAGATCGAGGAATACGGCCTGTCCCGCAACGACATCGCTCTCCTCCGTCCTGGAGCTTTCGCCGGTGAGGAGGGCGATGACCGGATCGAGTAGTCCGGTGAAGTAGGCGGCGGCGAGGCCGCCGACCACCAGGAGGAGAACCAGGCCGATGATGATGATGAGCTTGCGCTTACCACCCCGTTTCGGTGCACCCTCTTCCTCCTCGTCCTCGTCGTAATCCTCCTCGGCGCCTTCTTCCAGTTCGTCCAGTTCGTCGTCGGCCATCGATCAGACCCGAAAATACCTGGAATCGACGCCGCCCGTCGCCGCGCACCACTGGCGCGTTCCCGTTACCCTAGGCCGGGTTGGTTAATAACTGGTTGAAACCCGGCGCAGCGGCGCCCCGCGTCCCGGCAGGACTCGGAAAAACCATACCAAATGGCCGACGGGACGGGCAATAACTGCCGGGGCAACCGCGTCCGCGCGCCCCGCCCTCCCGCACCGACACCCCCGCCGTCCCGAGGGTTTCCGCCGTTTCGTACGGTTGGCACGGGCCGTGCAACGCTGCCGGCGGGACAAGTGGACGTTTCGGTTTGGGATTGCTGACTGATGGAAAACACAACGCTCATCGCCCTCTCGCGTCAGGCGGTGCTGCGCCGGCAGATGGACGTGGTCGCCCACAACCTGGCCAACATGAACACCAACGGGTTCAAGGGCGAGAAGATGATGTTCATCCAGCACGAGGTGCGCAGCCGCGGCGGCGAGAGGATCCTCGGCGACCGCATCAACTTCGTGCGCGACATCGCCACCGCGCGGGACACCCGCGAAGGACCGGTGACCAAGACCGGCAACCCCCTGGACGTAGCGGTGCGCGGTGACGGCTACCTGGTGGTCGACACGGTGGACGGCGAGCGCTACACGCGCAACGGCCGGCTGCGCCTGGACGAGGCCGGCCAGTTGGTCACCCAGGGCGGGCATCCGGTTCTGGCCGAGGGCAACCAGCCCATCTTCTTCAGCCCCGCCGACAGCCGCATCGACATCGCCCGCGACGGCACCGTCTCCACCGACAACGGCGAGATCGGCCGGCTGCGCGTGGTCAGCTTCGAGAACGCCCAGCAGCTCCAGGAGATCGCCGGCGGCCTGCTGGGCGGCCAGGTGACGCCCGAGGACGTGGAGCAGCCCGACGTGGTCCAGGGCATGCTCGAAGGCTCCAATGTGGAGCCCATCGTCGAGCTCACCCGCATGATCCAGATCCACCGCGCCTACGAGGGCGCAAAACGGCTCATCAAGGCCGAGGACGAGCGCATCAAGACCATGGTCAAGGAGATGGTCAAGGAGGCCTGAGCCCGGTCCTGACCACCGGCGCCGGGCGCACGAGAACGACATAAGGACGAACCGACAAGGACGGGAACCATGAGATCACTCAGCATCGCGGCGACGGGCATGCTCGCCCAGCAGCGCAACGTCGAGGTCATATCCAACAACCTCGCCAACATGAACACCACCGGCTTCACCCGCCGGCGCACCGAGTTCCACGATCTTCTCTATCAGAACCTGCGCCGGGTGGGCTCCACCTCGTCGGACACCGGCTCCATCGTGCCCGCGGGCGTGCAGTTGGGCCTCGGGGTCAAGCTGGCGGCGGTCTACCGCATCCACGAGCAGGGCAACCTGACGCCCACCGACAACACCTTCGACATGGCCGTCCAGGGCAAGGGGTTCTTCCAGATCCTGCTGCCCACCGGCGAGACGGCGTACACCCGCGACGGCACCTTCCAGCTCGACGCCGACGGGCAGATCGTCACCCACGACGGCTACACGGTGCAGCCGGGCATTACGGTGCCCGACAACGCCGTCGACGTGACCATCAACGCCAGCGGCGAGGTCCTGGTCAAGCTGGAGGGCACGGTCAACCTGAGCAACGTGGGCCAGCTCCAGTTGGCCACGTTCCCCAACGAGCCCGGCCTCCAGGCCATCGGCGACAACCTGTTCCTGGAGACGCCGGCGTCGGGCAACCCGACCACCGGCAGCCCCAACACGACGGGCTTCGGCTCCATCCTCCAGGGGTTCCTCGAGACCTCCAACGTGAACGCGGTGGAGGAGATCTCCAACCTCATATCGGCCCAGCGCGCCTACGAGATGAACTCGAAGGTCATCCAGACCTCCGACGAAATGATGGGCACGCTGAGCACGATCCGGTGAGGAGGCGGTCATGAGGCATCTGGCATCGTTGCTGATCCTGGTGGCGGCGTTGACCGCCGCGGCCGGCGCCGCCCACGGCGCCAGCCCCGAGGAGGCGGGCGACACCGCGGCCGAGGCCGCCATGCTGCGCGAGACCGTGCGGGTGGACGGGCAGTACGTGCATCTGGGCGACCTGTTCATGGGCGCCGGCGAGAAGGCCGACGTGCGGGTCGCCTACGCCCCGGACCCGGGCAAGCGGTCGGTGTTCGACGCCACCTGGCTGTACCGGGTGGCGCGCGCCTACGGCCTCGACTGGCGCCCGCTCAGCACCCACGACCAGATCGTGGTCGAGCGCGACAGCATCGTCATCGAGCGCGAGGAGATCGAGGACCGCATCCTGGCGGCGCTGGCCGACCGCGGCGCCGAAGCCGACACCCAGGTGGAGGTGGGCAACCGCATGCTGCGCATCCACGTGCCGGCCGACGCGCCGGCCGCCCTCGACGTGGCGGACGTGGTTTTCGACGAGCGCACGCGGCGCTTCACCGCCGTCATCGTGGCGCCGGCCGACCACCCGAGCAGCAAGCGCTACCGGATCACCGGGCGCCTCCACCGGGTCACCGAGGTGCCGGTCCTGGCCCGCCGGGTCCTGGCTGGCGAGGTCATCGGGCGCCGCGACGTGACCTGGGCGCGGGTGCGCACCTCGCGCCTGCAGCGCGACGTGGTGGTGGATGCGGCCGACCTCATCGGCAAGGCCCCGCGGCGCGGCCTGCGGGCGGGGACCCCGGTCCGCACGTCGCAGATCCGGCGTCCGGTGATGGTGCCCAAGGGCGGCCTGGTGACCATGGTCCTGCACACCCCGAAGATGACCCTGACCGCCCGCGGCCGTGCCCTCGAGGAGGGCAGCGACGGCGACACCATCCGGGTCACCAACACCCAGAGCAGCACCGTCGTCGAGGCGGTGGTGATCGGCGCCGGCGAGGTGACCGTGCGCCCCGTCGACCACGTCGTCGCCAGATAGGAGACCGATCATGGCACGCAACCTCATCCGCACCACCGCCCGGCTGCTGCCGGCCATCGTCCTGGCGGCGGCGGTGGGCGGATGCAACCTGTTCACCCGGCTGTCCGAGGTCGGCGACGGGCCCGAGCTTTCCGAGATCACCAACCCGACCGCCGAAGAAAGTTATCGGCCGGTGAGCCTGCCCATGCCGACGCCGCAGATCCCCGAGGAGAACGCCAACTCCCTGTGGCGGGCCGGCGCCCGGGCCTTCTTCAAGGACATCCGGGCCAAGGAGGTGGGCGATATCCTTACCGTCAAGCTGGACCTGGACGATTCGGCCAAGCTGGAGAACAAGACCGAGCGCGACCGCGACGACTCCGAGGACACGGACGTCACCAACCTGCTGGGCCTGGAGGGGGAGTTCACCAAGGTCCTGCCCCAGGGGATCAACCCGGCGTCGGTGATGAGCTTCGGCAACGTCCACTCGACCTCGGGCGACGGCGAGATCGACCGCAGCGAGGACATCGAGCTCACCTTCGCCGCCGTGGTCACCCAGATCCTGCCCAACGGGGCCCTGGCCATCGTCGGCCGCCAGGAGATCCTGGTGAACCAGGAGCTGCGCGAGCTGATGGTCAGCGGCGTGGTCCGACCCGAGGACATCGATTCCGACAACTCGGTGTCCCACGAGAACATTGCCGAGATGCGCGTCGCCTACGGCGGCCGCGGCACCCTGAGCGACCTCCAGGCGCCGCGGTGGGGCACCCAGATCTGGGACATCCTGTTCCCGTTCTAGGTTCGGTTCGAGCCTGGACACCTCGGGCCGGCGCCCAGCGCCGGCCCTTTTTTCAGGCGCCGCAGCAGCGATCACCAGGCGCGGACCGCGCCCATTCGACCAGCCGGCACCTGGAATTCAGACGCGTTTGCGTTTAACATCGGCCCTGTTTCCGGCGAGGGCGCGATTGGCGGTGGTTTTTGGGGACCGGCCAAGCGTCACGCCCGGTGCGCACGATGGAACGACGCTGGAGGCTTCGCGGCAATGGCGGACCGTTTGATCCTGTGCAGCGGTTGCGGCGCGACCAACCAGATCTCTTCGATGACGCTTGGTCAACCCAAGTGCGTGGCGTGTGGCCAGGCGCTTCACGTTCCCGCAGCGACGCGACGCAGCCGTCCGCTCCTGAAGAGACCGTGGGTATGGGTCATCATTGCCGGCCTCGCCTATAGCGTCTTCACCTCGATCGCCAGGGCGCCGGACAGCGGCCGGGACACCGCCGGGCAGACCGCATCCAACACGTCACAGGCATCGAAGCCGGCCTTTGATGCCGCCCCGATCAATGCATGGACCGGGGTCATGCGCCGGCCGTCAAGCCCGGGCGTCGCGCCGCTGGGAATCACGACCGGGTCCGGAAACGACTACTACGTGAAGCTGGTCGATACGGCCGGGCAAACGGTGATGACCATGTACGTGGAGGGCGGCCGCTCCTTCGAGACCAAGGTGCCCCTCGGGACCTACGAGATGCGGTATGCCATCGGCAAGACGTGGTACGGACCGGAGCATCACTTCGGGCCCGACACGGCATACGCCAAGGCGGACAACGTCTTCCACTTCACCTTCGACGGTTCGCGATATTCGGGCTACAGGGTGGAGCTCATCTCACGATCCGGCGGAAATCTCCGAACCAAGGCCCTTGCGCCCGGCAAGTTCTGATCGGTCCACAGTGCTGCCTCCAGGCCGTCGCCCACGATTGGGTCCGCGCCCTAGCCCAGCTCCCGGTCCCAGAACATGGCCTCGACCTTGTGGCCATCGGGGTCGCGGACGAAGCAACCGTAGTAGGGCTCGCCATAGTCGGGGCGGGGGCCCGGCGGGCCGTCGTCGGTGGCGCCGGCCTCGAGGGCGGCCGCATGGAAGGCGTCCACCGACTCCTTCGACGGCGCCAGGAAGCCGATGTGGCTGCCGTTGCCGACGGTGGCCGGCCGGCCGTCGATAGGCACCTGCACCCAGAACTCGGGGAACATCCGGCCCCAGGCCACGGCCCCAGGGTGTTCGGCCAGGCGCCGGCAGTCGATGGTCGGCAGGATTCGCTCGTAGAAGGCGACGGCGCGGTCGAAGTCGTTGGTGCCCAGGGACACGTGGGACAGGATGCTGGGGATGGGCTCGGACATGGGCTCTCTCTCGGTCGTGTGCAGGGTTGGCCCTGGCGGGCCCGCCCTCTATAACACGACCGCCGCCGTCCACCCGCTTCGCCGCGGCCGGCCCGCCAAGAAAACCGTCATCGGGAGTCCGTCATGGCCGTGTTCTCCGAGATCCTGCGCATCAATCTTCCGGCCGACGTCGTATGCGACGAGAAGCGGAAGAACCACGCTTTCGACATCTCGTTCGACGCCGACGGAGACATCCCCTTCCCGCAGGTGATCCTGCGCGCCGGCGGCCGCGAGCACCTGATCAACGGCGAGGCCATCCGGCGGGCACCCGGCGTCGGCTGGGTGATCACCTACGAGACCTCAGTCGCTGCCGGCCTCTTCGGGCCGGGGGACGTGCAGGTGCAGGTTGAGGGCTGCAAGACCGCCGACATCGCCCAGGCCGGCGGCGACGACTGGGTGAAGGAATTCCGCACCCTGCCCCTGAAGGCGCCGGCCAAGGCCGCGGCGCCGAAACGGGGTAAGGCCCGTGCCCGTAGTGCCGCGGACGTCAAGGTCTACTTCGGCATCCACAAGCACATGCACCAGCCCTATTACAACACCACCGACCGCACCTACTGGGACGGCGAGAAGGACGAGATCTTCGGCTCCCGCGGCGGCAACTACACGGATTTCGTGCCCGCTGCCGCGCGTCAGTACATGGACGGCGGGCTGCCCCACGCCGGCCTGTCGACCAGCTGGAGCGGCACCCTGATCGAGCAGCTCGACCGCTGCGCCGCCGACGGCCTGTGCGGCGGTCGCTTCGGCGGCTGGAACGGCGCCTTGCGCGGCATCGCCGGCGAGAAGACGGCGCTGGGGCACCCGCGGGTCGCCTTCACCACCTTCGGCTTCTACCACCCGCTGATGGCGCTGATTCCCCACCGCAACATCGTCAAGCAGATCGAGTGGCACCGGGGCATCATCCGCAGCGCCTTCGGCGTCGAGCCGGCGAGCGTGATCTTCCCGCCCGAGACCGCCTTCCACGTGCGTATGATCCCGGCCCTGCTGGAGGCCGGGGTGGAGGCGGTGATCTACGATTCCATCCACCGCTTCCGGGCCTGCCAGGACTATCCCTATGCCGGCATCCAGGAGGGCATGCTGCCGCCCAACCCGGCCGAGCAGGCCAATCCGCCGGCCGACGACTGGCTGCAGCTCCACAACATCTGGGCCGGCTCCAGGATCGCGCCCAGCCTGCTGCGCCCCGAGTACGTGGCCTACGAGGACCCGGACGGCAAGACCCACAAGATCGTCGCCGTGCCGGCCGAGCGCTACATCGGCAACGAAGACGCCCGCGGCGGCTTCGGCGCCCTGCAGTACCCCGACGTCCTCGGCCAGGTCTACGATCAGATCGTCGCCACCGGCAGCTACGACCCCAAGCACCCGCCCTTCTTCCTGCTCCATTCCGACGGCGACAACCACGGCGGCGGGGCCGACAGCTACTACTATCACAACACCGGTGCGCTGGTGCATTGGCTGAACCAGGACCCGCGGTTCGAGCTCACCGCCGTCGGCGACTACCTGGAGCGCTTCCCGCCCGACCCGGACCGGGTGGTGCACATCGAGCCCGGCTCGTGGGCCGGCGCCGACAACGGCGATCCCCAGTTCATGAAATGGTTCAGCCGCTACAACGAGCCCTACTCGCCGGACCTCAACTCCTGGGCCGTGCTGACCGCCTTCCAGAACGCCGTCCATGCGCTGGAGGACAGCGAGCCCGGCAGCCCCGTGCTGGGCGAGGCGACGCGCCTGATGCTGACCGCCGAGACCAGCTGCTACTGGTACTGGACCGGCCAGACCGTGTGGGACCAGCAGGTGACCAACGCCGCCAACATGGGATACGGCCAGATCAAGGGAGCGCTGGACGCCCTGCTCGCCGCCGGCGAGGACCGCAGCGGGCCGACCATTTTCGCGCCCTGGGTGACGCCCGAGAATCCGGGCGGCAAGCGCTGGGGTCAGGGCTGCCTGGAGGACGCCGACCCCCAGGGCGTGGTCCACACCTTCGTGGCCGACATCTCGGGACTGAAGCGGGTCGACCTGGTGCTGCGTCGGGACGGGACCGAGACCGTCGTCGCCATGGACGACCACGGGCCCTATCCCTCCGAGACCGGCGCCGCGGTGACCGCCAACTATTGCACGGCGGCCCTGCCCGTCGGCGCCGGCGACGTGCGCTACTTCATCGAAGCGGAGGACGCCAAGGGCAACGTCTCGCGCAGCGCCCTGGAGCGCGTCTACCTGGCGTGACCGTCACGGAGTCTTCACGCCGGGTTCGCAGAACCGGTGTCCCGCCTGTCATGATTCCCCGGTAGCCTCCGTTCTCGGAGACCGCCGCCGGCCGCGCGGCCCTTGGCATCCGGGCCCCCGACCCGGTACCGCCCTTCCGAAATCGGCCAAAGCCCCGGCTCCGGCTCTCCCCAAGCGACGGGCGCGAGGCCCGTTCCCTTGGACCCCCTGGGCCGGGGCGCCGCCGCCCCGGCCCACCCCTTTCCAGGCCCGTACGGCATCCGCTGCCGCGCGGCGTCCGTGTCTGTTCGGGCATGGGCAAAAAAAGTCGCCGGACCTCGGGGGTGGTCCGGCGAGTTCGAGAGAAGCGCCAGGGGCCTGCAGGGGGGGGAGAGGGGAATGCCCCTGGCGATTGCGTCTCAGTCTACGCACCTCACGTCGCCGTGCAGTGACGGCGGTCACATGGAAGCCGAATCCACAAAAAAAATTTTCGGCCGGCGCGACCCCGGTTTGGCGGGCCCTAATCCGTGCCCCGTCGGATCGCCATGCGATAGCGGCCCACCAGTTCATCGCCGATTTGGCGATTGGACAGGACCCGGGGAATGGGCGATGATCGGCCTGTGCGGCTTGCCGCCTTGCCCGGCGGCCGTTTTCGGAGGGCGTATCGGCATGCGTGCGATGCGAATCGCCGTGGCGATGGTCCTGCTGGTCGTCGCCTCATGGTCGTTGGCCCAGGGTCGGGGGACGGCCGTCGTTCTCGACATCGCCGGCCCCATCGGCCCCGCCACCAGCGACTACGTGGTGCGCGGCCTCGAGCGGGCGGCCGATACCGGGGCCGAAGTGGTGGTCGTGCGCATGGACACGCCGGGAGGCCTGGACACCTCCATGCGCGAGATCATCCGCGCCGTGCTGGCCTCGCCGGTGCCGGTGGTGACCTACGTGGCGCCCAGCGGCGCCCGCGCCGCCAGCGCCGGCACCTTCATCAGCTACGCCGCCCACGTGGCCGCCATGGCGCCGGGCACCAACCTGGGCGCGGCGACGCCGGTGCGCATCGGCGGCCTGCCCCTGCCCGGCGGCGGCCGCGGCGACGAAGGGAAGACGCCGGAGGACGAGAGCGAGGACGGCGGCGGCACGCCGACCAAGGCCCTCGACCGCAAGGCGGTCAGCGACGCCATCGCCTACATCCGCGGCCTGGCCCAGATGCGCGGCCGCAACGTCGAATGGGCGGAGAAGGCGGTGCGCGAGGCGGCCAGCCTGCCGGCGGCGGACGCCCTCAAGGAGGGCGTGATCGAGATCGTCGCTCCCGATCTGGCCGACCTGCTGGCGCGGCTCGACGGCCGCGAAGTGGCGCTGGCCGACGGCACCGTCACCCTGGCCACCGCCAACCTGGAGGTGGTGATGGCCGAGCCCGACTGGCGCACCGAGCTGCTGTCGGTCATCACCAACCCCAACGTCGCCTACATCCTGCTGCTCATCGGGGTCTACGGGCTGATCATCGAGTTCTACACACCGGGCCTGATGGGCCCCGGCATCGTCGGCGCCATCTGCCTGCTGCTGGCCCTCTATGCCCTGCACGTGCTGCCGGTCAACTACGCCGGGCTGGCGCTGGTCCTGGTCGGCATCGCATTGACCGTCACCGAGGCCTTCCTGCCCAGCTTCGGAGTGCTCGGAATCGGCGGCATCGCCGCCCTGGTGGTCGGGTCCGTATTGCTGATGGACGAGGAGATACCAGGCTTCGCCGTCGCCTGGCAGCTCATCGCCGCCGTCTCCGTGGTCACCGGCGTCTTGTTCACGGTGGTGTTCACCCTGCTGGTGCGCTCGCGCCGGCGGGCCGTGGTGGCCGGGCCCGAGACCCTCATCGACAGCATCGGCCCGGTGATCGATTGGGCCGGCGCCGAGGGCCGGGTGCGGATCGAGGGCGAGGTGTGGAACGCACGGTCGGCCGGCGCCCTAGACCCCGGGCGCCAGGTGCGGGTCACCGACGTGGACGGCCTGACCCTGGTGGTGGAGCCCGAAACCCAGCGGAGGTAACAGAAACCATGGACTCGACGTTCGTCGAAAGCTGGTTCACCGAGGCATGGATCGCGGCCGCGATCCTGCTGCTCATCGTCCTCGCCCTGTCGCTGAAGGTGCTGCGCGAGTACGAGCGCGGCGTGGTGTTCATGCTCGGCCGGTTCTGGAAGGTCAAGGGGCCGGGGCTGATCATCGTCATCCCGGTCATCCAGCAGATGGTGCGGGTCGACTTGCGGGTCCGGGTGCTCGATGTGCCGCAGCAGGACGTGATCTCCCGCGACAACGTGTCGGTCAAGGTCAACGCCGTGGTCTATTACCGGGTCCTCGACGCCCAGCGGGCCATCATCCAGGTGGAGGACTTCCACGGCGCCACCAGCCAGCTCGCCCAGACCACCCTGCGTTCGGTGCTCGGCCAGCACGAGCTGGACGAGATGCTGGCCGAGCGCGAGCGCCTCAACGCCGACCTGCAGCGCCTGCTCGACGATCAGACCGAGGCATGGGGCGTGAAGGTGGCCAACGTGGAGCTCAAGCACGTGGACCTGGACGAGAGCATGATCCGCGCCATCGCCAAGCAGGCGGAGGCCGAGCGGGGCCGCCGGGCCAAGGTCATCGACGCCGAGGGCGAGCTGCAGGCCGCCGAGCGCTTCCTCGAGGCGGCGCGCATCCTGGCCCAGCAGCCCCAGGCCATGCAGTTGCGCTACCTGACCACCCTGCTGGGGATCACCGGCGACCGTGTCTCCACCATCGTCTTCCCGCTGCCCATGGAGTTGTTGAACGCCTTCGCCCGGCCGGACAAGGACGGCGACTGACCTCCGAGTCACGTCGCCGGCGATTCGAGGTCCCGCAACAGGGCGTCCAGGACGCCGCACAGGCGCTCCAGGTCGGCGTCCTCGGACAGCCGGTGCTCGCCGTCCTTGACCAGGGTGAGCTCCACATCGGCCGACCGGATCATGCGGGCGAGGCGTAGGGAGGTCTGCCACGGCACGTCCGGGTCCCGCATGCCGTGGATCAGGCGCACCGGGCAGTCCAGCGGCATCTCCCGGCGCAGCACCAGGTGGCGGGCCCCGTCCTCCAGCAAGGTCCTGGTCACCGGCGTCGGCTCGGGGTCGTAGGGGCTTTCCAGGTAGACGACCCCATCCCTTTCCAGCACCGCCTTCTGCTCGCCCGACAGCTCGTGGGGGATCAGGTCCTCGGTGAAGTCCGGGGCGGCGGCGATGCCGAGCAGTCCCGCCACCCGCTGTGGGCGGGCCAGGGCCGCCAGCAGCATGATCCAGCCGCCCAGGCTGGAGCCGACCAGCACTTGCGGGCCCTCGGTCAGGCGATCGAGCACGAACACCGTGTCTTCGGCCCAGCGGCCGATGGTGCCGTCGGTGAAGGCCCCCGAGGACGCCCCGTGGCCGAAGTAGTCGAACCGCAGGTAGGCCTGGCCCCGGGAGCGGCAGAACGCCTCCAGCGCCAGCGCCTTGCCGCCGGTCATGTCGGACAGGAAGCCGGTGAGGAATATGACCCCGGGAGACTTGCCAGGGGTCCGGTGGTAGGCGATAGTCGCGCCGTCGTCCCGGTCCACGACGTCGGGGGGGTCAGCGTCGGCGGGCGTCACATCGGTCATGATGAACTCGGGTGGATGAGCGGTACCGCGCACCATAACACCGCCGCGCCGGCGGCGGAACGGGACGCCACCACGGAAAAACGGGGCAGCGCGACGGCCGGCGGGCGCCGGCCCACCATCTTCCAGGTGCTGCCTGCACTGGGCGCCGAGGGGGGCGTCGAGCGGGGCACCGTCGAGATCGCCGGCGCCATCACCGACGCCGGGGGACGCGCCATCGTGGCCTCCGCCGGAGGACCCCTGGTCCATTCGCTGACCCGGGTCGGGGCCGAGCACCTGACCCTGCCGCTGGACAGCAAGAACCCGTGGGTCATGCATTTCAACGTCGACCGCCTGGCGGCCATCATCGCCGCGGAGGGGGTGGACATCGTCCACGCCCGCTCCCGGGCGCCGGCCTGGAGCGCCTACGCCGCGGCCCGCCGCACCGGCCGCCACTTCGTCACCACATTCCACGGCACCTACGGCGACCGCACCCGGCTCAAACGCTGGTACAACGCCATCATGACCCGCGGCGAGCGGGTGATCGCCATCTCGACCTTCATCGCCACCCACGCGCGGCAGGTCTACGGGGTGCCGGCGCAGCGTCTGCGCGTCATCCATCGGGGCGTCGACCTGGGCCTCTTCGACCCCGCCCAGGTGCGGCCCGACCGGGTGGTGACCCTGGCCGGCCAGTGGCGCCTGCCCGACGGCGTGCCGGTGGTCATGCTGCCGGGACGCCTGACCCGGTGGAAGGGGCAGACCGTGTTCCTGGAGGCCGCCGCCCGGCTGGGCCGGCGCGACGTCCGCTTCCTGCTGGTCGGCTCCGACCAGGGACGGGGCGAGTACCGCAACGAGCTGGAGCGCCTGGTGGAGCGCCACGGCCTGGGCGGCATCGTACGCTTCGCCGACCACTGTCCCGACATGCCGGCCGCCTACATGCTGAGCGACGTGGTGGTCTCCGCCTCCACCGACCCGGAGGCCTTCGGCCGCGTCATCGTCGAGGCCCAGGCGCTGGGGCGGCCGGTCATCGCCACCGACCACGGGGGCGCCCGCGAGACGGTGATCCCCGGCGAGACCGGCTGGCTGGTGCCGCCCGGTGATGCGGACGCCCTCGCCGCCGCCATCGACCGGGCCCTGGCGGTGGACGCGGACACCCGCCGGCACCTGGCCGAGCGGGCCATGGCCAACGTCCGCGCCCGGTTCTCGAAGGAGACCATGTGCGCCAAGACGCTGGACGTCTACGAGGAGGTCCTGGGCCCGACCCGGGCGTTCCCCGATCGGTGACCGGGAGCGCCCGCATCCTGGTCGTCAAGCTGGGGGCGCTCGGGGATTTCGTCCAGGCCCTGGGCCCCATGGCCGCCATCCGGCGCCATCACGCCGACGCCCACATCACCCTGATGACCACGGGGCCCTACGCCAACCTCGCCACCGCCAGCGGATACGTGGACGACCTCTGGATCGACCACCGCCCGCCGCTGACCCGCCTCGGCGACTGGCAGGCCCTGCGCCGACGCCTGCGCGGCGGTGGCTTCCGGCGGGTCTACGACCTCCAGACGTCGGACCGCAGCAACTTCTACTTCCGTCTGTTCTGGCCCGGACCGTGGCCCGAGTGGTCGGGCATCGCGAAGGGTTGCTCGCACCCCCACGCCAACCCGGGGCGCGACGCCATGCATACCATCGAGCGCCAGGCCGAGCAGTTGCGCATGGCCGGCATTACCGAGGTGCCGAAGCCCGACCTGTCATGGCTGCGGGCCGACACGGCACGCTTCGGATTGCCCGACCCTTATGTTCTGCTGGTGCCGGGCGGCGCCGCCCATCGGCCGGGCAAGCGGTGGCCGATCGAGCATTATGGCGCCCTGGCCAGCAACTTGGTCGGGCGGGGCGTGACACCGGTGCTGCTGGGGACCGCCGACGAGCGGCCGCTGACCGAGTCCGTGGTGGCCCGATGCCCGGAGGCGCGGGACCTTGCGGGCGAGACCGGGCTCGCCGACATCGTCGGTCTGGCTCGGCGCGCGACCGGCGCCGTCGGCAATGACACCGGATCCATGCACCTGATCGCCGTCGCCGGCTGCCCCTGCGTCGTCCTCTATTCCCATGCCTCCGACCCGGCCCTGTGCGCCCAACGCGGGCCCGCCGTCACCATCCTGCGCCGCCCGTCGCTCACGGAAATCGGTGTCGAGGATGTGCTGGCGGCCCTCCCCGCGTTAGCTTGACACGCGGGTAAGAGATGGCCGGAGAAGATGGTCGGCGGACGAACTTGGCTTCACGACAGGACTTGTTTAATCGTCGTGTAGAATGGGAGGAATTGACCTCCCGTCCTGTCCGCAAGAAGCGTTTCGATTTCTGGCTTGGACAGGTCACTCAAACTGTCCACCGCGCTGGCGCGCATGGCCCTAAGTTTGTCCAGATCGAGACGCAACCTCCCAATTGTCGCCGTCGCGGCGGCATCAGCAGGGTCGCGAGGAAAAATGTCACCGTTTGCAATGAACCTGAATCGATCTTCGCAGTCAGGCGAAAGCGGCGAGATGATAAGGCCTTCGTCAAACCAGCTGCCTTTCGATGTGGCACAGTGCCGGGGCTCACCCTGCTTTATTTCTCTTTGGCACGAGCAGTGTAAGTTGTCGTAGTCAAGTTGCAGAAATTCAAATTCTCGTCTTGATTTCGGACGAAAGTGCTCAATGTGGCTATTTTCTATAAAAATCCTCCGCTCACAATAACAACATATTCTTCCTTGTTCCTCCATCAAACTCACATGTATTAATCGTCTAATATTCCCTGGCAGCCGGTTCCAGCTTGGCCGGTGACGCATCCTGTCGTCTGCTTTCCAATCGGAGAACCCCTGCGGCTCAGGCAGCTTTTGGATGCGTTTCATTTGCCCAACACCTCCCTGCGGCTGATCAAAATGTCGGCCTTCACGAGGTCCGGGTCTTCACCCACCTGACGACGGATTTCCGTTGCTAACCGCTTTGCTTTGTTGGTCTTTCCCCCATCGATGGCCAGAAAAAGCTCGCGTAGTTTATTCTTAACCTCCTGCGGGCGCGAGGAAACGCCCATAATGTCCTCCAGTATTCGGCCCGACTCCAAGCCGAAAGCCTCCTCGGGGCGGTTGGCGACAACCCCCGATTCGGCCCTTTCCAATACCCATATGCACTCGGGTCTCAGATGCCCAAGCACCTGAGGGGAGTGGGTCGTCAACAGGAACTGGCAATTGGGAAACGTCTCCTTCAAGGCCCCAACAATTCTGCGTTGCCAAGCGGGGTGCAGATGCAAATCGATTTCGTCAATTAGCGCGACACCTTCCCCTTCAAGGGGATTTGCCAATGTTGGATTAGCAATTGCCATGCGCCGGGCCATGTCTCCGACCATCGCAAGCGTGCACTTTTCGCCGTCCGACAGTTGGTTGACCGTCAGTTCTCTCTCATCCTTTTCGACAACCATACGTAATGGCGACCGTTTGACCCTGAGTCCTCGGAAGCCCGGCAGGAATCGTTCGATTGCATTTCTTACGGCCTCGAGGTGCCCGTCACGGTATCGGGGGTCGTCTAGGCGTTTTTCGTTCTCCAAGTCTTCACGTTCACGAAACCACTCGAAGAACAATCGGAAGCTGCTCCATTCTCCCGACAAGGCCTGGTCGTATGCTGCCAGTTGATCGAAAGTGTGCTTCGTCCGGATGCGTAGAGGGATGTCGAGGACGGCCCTGTTGACGGGGTAATAGACGGCAAGGGGAAGATCGGTGTTCGGTTGAACTTCGAGGTCCATACGCATCAATTCCACTGATTCCCGAAGCATATCTAGGTTCGTGATCGTTTGCCCTCTCGCCCCTCTACGCTTCTTCGTAACGCTCCACTCGATTGTCTCTCCCCGGAAGGACACTTCAATCGAGTTTCGCGTTTCAGACATGCCATTGCTGATATCTGAGTCAGAGAACTGACGCCCCGTTCCCTTGGTCGATCGTATTCGTGCGATCAGGCGCGAAAGCATGATCGCTGCACAGTCCAGAATGGCCGACTTCCCCGAACCATTGATCCCGACCAATACGTTGACCTGCTCATGGAGATCGAGGCGAAGGTTCGGAATACCGCGGAAATTGGTGACGTCTAGAGAAATGACTTTCATGGGGTTCGCTCCAACACCATCCGCACTCTACCGTACCCGATCTACGTGACAACCAATTGCGTCGTGCGGCTACCACTATCGGCAGTTGGCTCGCCCATCTAGAATGCGCCGCAGGTCCCTGGACAGATTGTCGGAAACCGTGGCGGCGGCACTGGCCGGGATGCTCCGGCCCGTCGCCACCATGGCTTGACAACGAACGGGCGATGTCCGACATAGGATTGGTCGCGTGCCCTTCGCGGGCGCGCCGTACTTGGAGTGAGACGATGGCCATGCGGTGCATGACCACTACGACGGCGACCACCACCACCGCGGTCCGAGGAGGGCCGTGACGGCGGCGTCACGCGCATTGCGGCATCGACCACAGCCCTCCACGGTCCGACCGGGAGGGATTTTTTGTTCGCGGCGGGGCCCTGGTTGACTGAATCGGGCGCCCATTTAGAGTGCGCGGCCGGCCAACCGGCGCCGCACGGAAGCTGACGGGAGACGGGCCATGGCCCAGGAAGCGCAAGTCGAGAACCCGGTGCGGGTGACGCTGCCCGACGGCAGCGCGCGCGACTACGCAGGCCCGGTCACCGGCGCCGATCTGGCCGCCGATATCGGCCCCGGCCTGGCCAAGGCGGCCCTTGCCGTGCGCGTCGACGGCGCGCTGAGGGACCTGGCGTTCGTGATCGACCGGGACGCCGAGGTCGCCGTGGTGACGGCCAAGGAGGACGACGGCCTGGAAATGCTCCGCCACGACGCCGCCCATGTGATGGCCGAGGCGGTGAAGGAGCTGTATCCCGAGGTCCAGGTCACCATCGGCCCGGCCATCGAGAACGGGTTCTACTACGACTTCGCCCGCCCGACGCCGTTCACGCCCGAGGACCTGGAGCGCATCGAGACGCGCATGCACGAGATCGTCGACCGCGACGAAGCCATCACCCGCGAGGTGTGGGCCCGCAACGACGCGGCGCGCTTCTTCTCCGAGCAGGGCGAGCACTACAAGGCCGAGATCATCGGCGCCATCCCGGAAGGCGAGGAGGTGAGCCTCTATCGCCAGGGCGGCTTCATCGATTTGTGCCGGGGGCCGCACCTGCCGTCCACGGGCCGCCTGGGCCACGCCTTCAAGCTGATGAAGCTGGCCGGCGCCTACTGGCGGGGGGACTCGCGGAACGAGATGCTGCAGCGGATCTACGGCACCGCCTGGGCCACCGAGAAGCAGCTCAAGGACCACCTGCACATGCTGGAGGAGGCCGAGCGGCGCGACCACCGCCGCCTCGGCCGCGAGATGGGGCTATACCACTTCCAGGACGTGGCCGCGGGCTCGGTGTTCTGGCACCCCAAGGGCTGGACGCTGTACCGCACGGTCCAGGACTACATCCGCAAACGGGTAGAGGCCGCCGGCTACGTCGAGGTCAACACGCCGCAACTGGTCGACCGCAGCCTGTGGGAATCCTCGGGGCACTGGGAGAAGTTCCGCGAGCACATGTTCACCGCCGAGACCGAAGGCAAGGTGCTGGCGCTCAAGCCCATGAACTGTCCCTGCCACGTGCAGA
The DNA here is from genome assembly GCA_028277795.1 of Rhodospirillales bacterium. Taxonomy (GTDB): domain Bacteria; phylum Pseudomonadota; class Alphaproteobacteria; order Rhodospirillales; family JANQFP01; genus JANQFP01. Next base: position 28,181 of record JANQFP010000042.1, on the reverse strand, counting down.
TCTTCCGCCAGGGTATCACCAGCTACCGGGACCTGCCGGTGCGCATGGCCGAGTTCGGCTCCTGCCACCGGAACGAACCGTCCGGCGCCCTGCACGGCCTCATGCGGGTGCGCGCCTTCGTCCAGGACGACGCCCACATCTTCTGCACCGAGGACCAGATCACGTCGGAGACCAAGGACTTCTGCGACCTCCTGCTCAGCGTCTACAAGGACTTCGGCTTCGACAAGGTGACGGTCAAGTTCGCCGACCGGCCGCCGGTGCGGGCCGGCGACGACGAGACCTGGGACCGGGCCGAGGCGGCCCTGTCCGCGGCCACCGCCGAGACCGGCCTGGAGACGGTGCCCAACCCGGCCGAGGGGGCGTTCTACGGCCCCAAGCTGGAGTTCGTCCTGCGCGACGCCATCGGCCGCGACTGGCAGCTCGGCACGCTGCAGGTGGACTTCGTGCTGCCCGAGCGCCTGGACGCGGCCTACGTGGGCGAGGACGGCCAGAAGCACCGGCCGGTGATGCTGCATCGCGCCATCCTCGGCTCCCTGGAGCGGTTCATCGGCATCCTGGTGGAGCACCACGCCGGGCGCCTGCCCCTGTGGCTGGCTCCCGTGCAGGCGATGGTCGCCACCATCACCAACGAGGCCGACGCCTATGCCGCCGAGGTGCACGCGGCGCTGCGCGCTGCCGGCCTGAGGGCGGAAGCGGACCTGCGCAACGAGAAGATCAACTACAAGGTCCGGGAGCACAGCCTGGCCAAGGTTCCGGTGATGCTGGTGGTCGGCGCCCGCGAGGCCGCCGACGGCACCGTTGCGATCCGCCGCCTGGGCGGCAAGACCCAAGAAGTCCTTGCGCTCCAAGAGGCAGCCGCTAGACTGGCTGAAGAGGCCGCCGGACCGCTGGCCCGGGCTTGAGGGCCATGCGGTCGGCGGCCGTGATTGTCTCTGCGCCACGGGCGTGGCGCGGAGGGTTGCGTTGATGTTCGGGTGAGACAGGAGAGGAGGCCTTTCCATAGCCAGACCACCGCTAAACCAACCGCCGGCCCGCGAAGGGCCGCGGGTCAACGACGCGATCGACGTGTCCACCATCCGCCTGATCGGCGCCACCGGCGAGATGATCGGCGTCGTCCCCACGGAGCAAGGGATGGAAATGGCTGCCGAGACCGGCCTGGATTTGGTCGAGGTCTCGCCCAACGCCGAGCCGCCCGTCTGCAAGATCCTCGATTACGGCAAGTTCAAGTACGAGAGCCAGAAGAAGCGCAACGAGGCGCGCAAGAAGCAGAAGACCATCGACGTCAAGGAAATCAAGATGCGCCCGGGCATCGATGTCCATGACTACGACGTCAAGATGCGCTCCATGCGCCGGTTCCTGGAAAGCGGCGACAAGGTCAAGGTGACCATCCGCTTCCGCGGCCGCGAGATGGCCCACCAGGAGCTGGGACTCAAGGTCCTCGACCGGGTGCGCGAGGAGCTGGACGAGCTGTCCAAGGTGGAGCTGTTTCCCAAGATGGAAGGGCGCCAGATGGTGATGATCATCGCTCCCCGCTGACCGCCGGGACCCTGACCGATGTCTCGACGCCCGCCGCGCCCCGGCGGGCGTTGTCTTTGCCGGAAGGAGGCCCAGCGTCGCCTTGCATTGGCGGGGTGGGGCGGCTATAACCCCGGCTCTCCGAGCGGTCCGGCGCGGGCATGCCCAGCCGCTCTCAGCCGCACCCCGTCACCAGGAGCGCCAAATGCCCAAGCTCAAGACCAAGGCCAGCGCCAAGAAGCGCTTCCGCCCCACCGCGTCCGGCAAGATGCGGGCCAACTTCGGCTACAAGCGCCACAACCTGCGCAAGCGCACCCAGAAGATGAAGCGCAAGGCGCGGGGCACCAAGCTGCTGTCGGCCGCCGACGCCCGCATCGTCAAGACCTACATGCCCCACGTCTGAGGAGGCAGAAGCCATGGCACGCGTCAAACGGGGCGTCACCACCCACGCCCGCCACAAGAAGATCCTCGGCATGGCCCGCGGCTACCGCGGCCGCTCCAAGACCAGCTTCCGGGTCGCCGTCGAGCGGGTCGAGAAAGGGCTGCAGTACGCCTACCGGGACCGCCGCACGCGGAAGCGCCAGTTCCGCCGCCTGTGGATCCAGCGCATCAACGCCGGCGCCCGTGAGCACGGCCTCACCTACGCCCAGTTTATCAACGGCCTCGGCAAGGCCGGGGTCGAGGTGGACCGCAAGATCCTTTCGGACCTGGCGGTCAGGGACCCGGATTCGTTCAAGGCATTGGTCGAGCAGGCGCAAGCGGCCCTCGCCGCCACGTCTTAAAGATTAGGGCCGGGCCGCCGGCCGCCTGCGGGCAGGACACCCATGGAAGACGTCGAAACCCTGCGCGCCGACGTGTTGGCGGCGATCGCCGCGGCCGGCGACCTGGACGGCCTGGAGCAGGCCCGCGTCGCCGCCCTCGGCCGCAAGGGCCGCATCACCGAGCTGATGAAGGGGCTGGGGGCCATGGCCCCCGAGCAGCGCAAGACCGCCGGCCGGGCGCTGAACGTGCTCAAGGACGAGGTGGCCAATGCCATCGAGGCCCGCCGCGCCGCCCTGGCCGACGCCGATCTGGACTCCCGTCTCGACGAAGAACGCATCGACGTCACCTTGCCCACCCGGCCGCAGCCCGAGGGCCGCATCCATCCCATCAGCCAGACCACCGACGAGATCGTGGCCATCTTCGGCGAGATGGGGTTCACGGTGGCGGAAGGGCCGGACATCGAGGACGACTGGCACAACTTCACGGCGCTCAACATCCCGCCCGACCACCCGGCCCGCCAGGAGCACGACACCTTCTACCTGCACGGGAGCGGGACGTCGGGTCATGCCGATGACGACCGCCCGGTGCTCAGGACCCACACCTCGCCGGTCCAGATCCACGTCATGGAGCGGACGCCGCCGCCGCTGCGCATCATCGTCCCCGGGCGCGCCTACCGCTGCGACTACGACGCCACCCATACGCCCATGTTCCACCAGGTGGAGGGGCTGGTGGTGGACGAGAGCACCCACATGGGACACCTGAAGGGGTGTCTCACCGACTTCTGCCGCGCCTATTTCGACGTGGACGACCTGCCCGTGCGCTTCCGCCCCAGCTACTTCCCGTTCACCGAGCCTTCGGCCGAGATGGACATCGGCTGCACCCGCGAAGGCGGGAAGTTCCGCATCGGCCATGGCGACGACTGGATGGAGATCCTTGGCTGCGGCATGGTCAATCCCAAGGTGCTGGAGAACTGCGGCATCGATCCGGAACGCTACCAGGGTTTCGCGTTCGGCATGGGGATCGAGCGCATCGCCATGCTCAAGTACGGCATCCCCGACCTGCGGACCTTCTTCGAATCCGACCTGCGGTGGCTGCGCCACTACGGGTTCCCGGCGCTCCAGGTGCCCAGCCTGGTGGGAGGCCTGGACCCGTGAAGTTCACCCTCAGTTGGTTGAAGGACCACCTGGAGACCGAGGCCACGGCCGCCGACATCGTCGAGCGCCTGAGCATGATCGGTCTGGAGGTGGATTCGGTCACCGATCGGGCGCGCGGCCTGGAAGGCTTCGTCGTCGCGCGGGTGCTGGAGGCCCGGCCCCATCCCGACGCCGACAAGCTGAAAGTCTGTCGCGTCGACACGGGGGCCGCCGTGACCGAGGTGGTGTGCGGCGCGCCCAACGCGCGTGCCGGCATGATGGGCGTGTTCGCCGGCGCCGGGTCGTACATTCCCGGAACCGACATGACCCTCAAAAAAGCGAAGATACGGGGCGTCGAGAGCGACGGCATGCTCCTGTCGGAGCGTGAGATGGGGCTGTCCGACGACCACGAAGGCATCGTCGAGCTGCCGGAAGACACCCCCATCGGCGCCGCGGCGGTGGAGGTCATGGGGCTGTCCGACCCGCTGATCGACGTGGACGTCACGCCCAACCGGGGCGACTGCCTGGGCATCCGGGGCATCGCCCGCGACCTGGCGGCGGCCGGCATGGGCCGCCTGAAGCCCCTCGACGCGACCCCGGTGCCCGGCGTCTTCGCCAGCCCCATCGGCGTGCGGCTCGCTTTCGACAACGAGGCGGCCGACGCGTGCCCCTATTTCGTCGGCCGTCTGGTTCGCGGGGTGCGCAACGGCGAGAGCCCCCAATGGCTCAAGGACAAGCTGTTGGCGGTGGGACTGCGGCCCATCTCGGCCCTGGTCGACATCACCAACCTGCTGACCCTGGACCTGTGCCGGCCCCTCCACGTGTTCGACGCCGACAAGGTGGAGGGCGGCCTGCACGTGCGCCTGGCCCGCCCCGGCGAACGCCTGGCGGCCCTCAACGGCCGCACCTACGACCTGGACCCGGAGATGACGGTGATCGCCGACGACACCGGGGCCGAGGCCCTGGGCGGCGTCATCGGCGGCGAGCCCACGGGCTGCACCGGTGAGACGGTCAATGTGTTCCTGGAGTCGGCCTACTTCGATCCCCGGCGCACCGCCGCCACCGGGCGCAAGCTCAACCTCCAGTCCGACGCCCGCTACCGCTTCGAGCGCGGTATCGACCCGGCGTTCCTGGTGGACGGCATGGAGATCGCCACCCGGCTGGTGTTGGAGCTGTGTGGCGGCGAGCCGTCCGAGCTGGTGATCGCCGGCGGCGAGCCGCCCTGGCAACGGTCCGTCCGCCTGCGCCCCGACCGGGTGCGGACCCTCGGCGGCGTGGACGTGGACGCGGACCGGGTGACCGGCATCCTCACCGATCTCGGCTTCGTGGTGACGCCCGAAGACGGCGCCCTCGCCGTAGCGGTGCCGCCATGGCGCGGCGACATCGTCGGCGAGGCATGCCTGGTGGAGGAGGTGGTGCGCATCCACGGCTACGACCGCATCCCCACCGTCTCCATGGTGCGCGGCGATGGCCTGCCCCATCCCGCCCTCGATGCCGGGCAGCGACGGCGGGCCATGGCGCGGCGGGCGCTGGCCGGGCGCGGCCTGATGGAGGCGGTGACCTACTCCTTCGTCGAGTCGACCCGGGCCGAGCTGTTCGGCGGCACCGCCGAGAGCCTGCGACTGGTCAACCCCATCAGCGCCGACCTGGACGTCATGCGGCCCTCACCGCTGCCCAACCTGGTCGCCGCCTGCGGGCGCAACGCCGACCGCGGCATCGCCGACGCGGCCTTGTTCGAGGTCGGCCCGGGATTCGCGGGCGACCGGCCGGAGGACCAGGGCATGGTGGCGGCGGGCGTGCGCTCGGGCCGCACCGGGCACCGCAACTGGGCCCAGCCGCCGCGGGCCGTGGACGCCTTCGACGCCAAGGCGGACGCCGGGGCGGTGCTGGCCGCCGTCGGCGCGCCCGCCGACGCGGTCCAGGTGACGGCCGACGCCCCCGACTACTTCCATCCCGGGCGCTCGGGCGCTTTGCGCCTCGGTCCCGGCGTGCTGGCCCATTTCGGGGAAATCCACCCGCGGGTGCTGCGGCGCATGGACGTCAAGGGACCGGTGACCGCATTCGAGGTGTTCTTCGACGCCCTGCCGCAGCCCAAGGCCAAGGCCGGCCCCACCAAACCCCACTTGGAGCTGTCGCCCCTGCATCCGGTGGAGCGCGACTTCGCCTTCGTGGTGGACGACCGGATCCCGGCCCAGGATGTGGTGCGCGCCGCCCGCGGCGCCGACAAGGGGCTGGTTGTCGATGTGCGGGTGTTCGACGTGTTCACCGGCGGCGCGCTGGGCGCCGGCAAGAAGTCGTTGGCCGTCAACGTGGTCCTGCAGCCTACGGAGCGCACGCTGACCGATGCCGAGATCGAGGCGGTTGCCGCCAAGGTGGTGGACGCCGTGGCCAAGGCCACCGGTGGCGTCCTGAGAACCTAGAGCAATAAGTTAGAGCACGACCGTTCGATCAAGTCGGGTCGATTTGATCGAACCGCGCTCTAGCGATTCGAAGATCGCAGGGGAACGACCACGGGGACGTCGCGGCCCACCTTGAGGCCGAGAAGCCGCGCGATGCCGCGCAGATAAAGTCCTGTCCTCCGCATGATGGTCATTCCGATCCTATCCGTACCCACCGCTGTCGGGACCGGGTCATACGCGGCGGGCGGCGGGGAGTCTGTGACGCCCGTCACACGGGCGGCGAGGAGACCGGACACCCCGACGACACTGTCCGTCCAACTTGGCGGACTTGTGGATAATTCTCATTTTTCTTAATATGTGAGGGAATTTACCCTATCTTCACTAATAAGATTGACAAACAGAGTAACGGATTCTCCTGAGGCGTCTTCCGAAAGCGTCATCCGGGATCGAGGAGAGGGAGGTTCCTCATGCGGCCGAGCGCTCGTCTACAACGGCGGCGGCCGTCATTAGTTGATTGCGGGGCAAACTGCATTTGGCCGGCGCGGTTTTCGTTTGCCCGCCATTTGAACACCAGGGGGGATGGGACAGGACATGGCCGACGAACCGCCGCGGGGAATGGAACGCAGACTGGTTCACCGGGTGCTGCATCACTGGCGCGGCGCCGAGGAGGAACGCGGCATCCCCTCGCTCAAGTCGTTTCTGGCCCGCGATCTGGGGGACATGCGGCCGGCCCTGTTCGTGCTCAAGGTGGCCGACGACCTGGAGGAGCCGGAAGTCGCCCATATCGGCCAGTCGTTCCTGGACGAGGTCTCCAACGACCTGGTCGGCAAGCCGATCTCGGCGGTGCCCGACGGGACGCTGCTCAAGCAGGCCCTGGCGTTCTACAGCCGGGTGGTGGCCAAGAAGGTCCCCATCACCCTGGGCGACGAGTTCGTGAATGCCCGTGGACAGACCATCCTCTACCGGAGCATCATCCTGCCTCTCAGCGAGGACGGCGAGGAGATCAACTTCCTCCTGTGTGCCGCCAACTGCAAGGTCAAGGAGGAGGAGTCCTGAGGTGACCGGCGTCCGCGCTACGACGGGCCCGCGGGTCCCCGCCTTGGCCATCCGGCCGGGAGAGCTGTGACATGGGCGTGTCCTACGAGGTCTACGCCTACAAGAACGGCAACTGGAATATCGATTCCGTCTACGACGACCGGGACATGGCCATGCACGAGGCGCGCATGCTGCTGGAGAGCCGCTACGTCTCCGGCGCCCAGGTCATCGAGGAGAAGTACGACGACGAGACCGGCGACACCTTCTCCAAGATCATCTTCAAGGAGCGCAAAGGCGCCGAGAAGCGCAAGGCCGCACCACGCCAGAAGCCGCAGGCCAAGGTGGCCCCCGCCAAGGCCAAGCCGCCGCCCAAGAAGAAGGAAGAAAAGGAGTTCGTCCGCTACATGGTCATCCTGGTGCTGAGCGTCGGCGGCATCGCGCTCGGCCTGATCGTCGGCCTTGCTTTCCTCATCGAGTCGCTGGGGTAGCCGAACCCTGGAGCACGGCTCGATCATATCGACCCGATCTGATCGAACCGTGCTCTAACTTATTGATTTCCAGGGCAAGTAAATCTGGTCAGACGATTCCTTTTGATCAGATTTACTTGCCCTAGCGTTGCCCGACGCGCCGCCTTGACCAACGTCAAGTCGAATTAGCGATTGCTCAATTAGAATTCCGACGGTTTTGTGTTAAAATACGTGCCGTCCATCCGGGAGGGCAGCGAGCATAGGGCCTATGCCGCTGACCAGGCGCGTATTGTCGGAGCACCGCCCGATGTCCCACCCGGTGTCGAGGGCCAGCCTTCTGCGCGGCCGGTTCGGTGATGTGCACGAGCCCTTGCGGCCGCCTTGGGCACGCCCCGAAAGCACCTTCATCGACACCTGCACCCGCGGCGGCGACTGCCTGAGGGCGTGCCCGGAACGCATCATCGTGGCCGGGCGCGGCGGCTTCCCGGAGATCGATTTCCGACGGGGCGAGTGCACGTTCTGCCGTGCCTGCATCGAGGCGTGCCCCAGCGGCGCCCTCGGCTTCGGCGCCTCGACGGAGCCGCCGGCGGCTCCCTGGATGGTCACGGCGTCCATCGCGCTCAACTGCCTGTCGACGAACGGCGTCACCTGCCGGGTATGCGGGGACTGCTGCGAGGCCGGCGCCATCCGCTTCAAGCTGCTGGTCGGCGGCAGCGCCGTGCCGCACGTCGATGACGCCGCGTGCACGGGCTGCGGCGCCTGCGTGGCGCCCTGTCCGGTGGGCGCGGTCACCATTGATTAGGGAGCGCCCGCCGCGGCGGGCGAACGGATCGTGAGCATCTCCGGACTGGTCATTCATACCCTCCCCGACAAGACGCATGCGGTGAGGGACGCCATCGCCGTCATGGCCGGCGTCGAGGTGCATGCCACCACGGAGGACGGTCGCCTAGTGGTGACCGTGGATCAGCCCGACGCCAAGAAGGCGACGGACGCGCTGGTGGCGCTCAACGGCTTGGACGGGGTGCTGAACGCGGCCCTCGTCTACAACTTCTTCGAACAAGATGCGGGCGAAAAGGAGGACCCCCAATGAGTGTCACGAGGCGTGATTTCATCAAGACCAACGCCGCCTTGGCCGCGGCGACGGCGGCAGGGGTGACCTTGCCCGGCATCGACAAGGCCGCCGAAGCCGACGACGGCATCCGCTGGGACAAGGGCGTGTGCCGGTTCTGCGGCACCGGCTGCGGCGTCATGGTCGGCGTCAAGGACGGCCGGGTGGTGGCCACCCAGGGCGATCCCGACGCCCCCGTCAACAAGGGCCTGAACTGCATCAAGGGCTACTTCCTGTCCAAGATCATGTACGGCAAGGACCGGGTGACCACGCCGCTGCTGCGCATGACCGATGGCAAGTTCGACAAGAACGGCGAGTTCACGCCGATCACCTGGGACCAGGCCTTCGACATCATGGCCGAGAAGTGGAAAGCGGCCATCGACCCCGAGGACCCCAAGGGCGCCACCCGGGTCGGCATGTTCGGCTCCGGCCAGTGGACCATCTGGGAGGGCTATGCGGCCGCCAAGTTCATGAAGGCGGGCCTGCGCTCCAACAACATCGACCCCAACGCCCGGCACTGCATGGCCTCGGCCGTGGGCGCCTTCATGCGCGCCTTCGGCATCGACGAGCCCATGGGCTGCTACGACGACCTGGAGCACGCCGACGCGTTCGTGCTGTGGGGCGCCAACATGGCCGAGATGCACCCGATCCTGTGGTCGCGCCTCACCGACACCCGGCTCACCAAGCCGGGGTGCGAGGTGCACGTGTTGTCGACCTTCGAGAACCGCAACTTCGAGCTGGCCGACAACCCCATCGTCTTCGAGCCGCAGTCGGACCTGGCCATCCTCAACTTCATCGCCAACTACATCATCCAGACCAAGGCGTATGACGAGGACTTCATCACCAAGCACGTGAACTTCAACAAGGCCACCACCGACATCGGCTACGGCCTGCGCCCCGACCACCCGCTGGAGAAGAAGGCCAAGAACCCGGGCAAGGGCAAGTTCCACAAGATCGGCTTCGACGAGTACGCCAAGCTGGTCTCGGAATACACGCTGGAGAAGGCGTCCAAGATGTCGGGGGTGGAGCCCGAGAAGCTGCTCCGCCTGGCCAAGGTCTATGCCGATCCCAACAAGAAGGTGGCGTCCTACTGGACCATGGGCTTCAACCAGCACGTCCGCGGCGTGTGGGTCAACGGCCTGCTCTACAACGTGCACCTGCTGATGGGCAAGATCGCCGAGCCCGGCAACAGCCCGTTCTCGCTGACCGGCCAGCCGTCGGCCTGCGGCACGGCGCGTGAGGTCGGCACCTTCGCCCACCGCCTGCCCGCCGACCTGGTGGTCAAGGTCAAGGCGCACCGGGCCGCCGCCGAGAAGATCTGGAACATCCCGCCGGGGGTGATCCCGCCCAAGCCCGGCTATCACGCCGTGCTCCAGCACCGCATGCTCAAGGACGGCAAGCTCAATGCCTACTGGGTCCAGTGCACCAACAACATGCAGGCGGCGCCCAACATGAACGAGGAGGGGTATCCGGGCTACCGCAATCCTGCGAACTTCATCGTGGTGTCCGACCCCTATCCGACCGGCACCGCGGTGTCCGCCGACCTCATCCTGCCCACCGCCATGTGGATGGAGAAGGAAGGCGCCTACGGCAACGCCGAGCGGCGCACCCAGTTCTGGCGCCAGCAGGTGGACCCGCCGGGCGAGGCCAAGTCCGACTTCTGGCAGGTCATCGAGTTCTCCAAGCGCTTCAAGGTGGAGGACGTGTGGCCCGCCGACGTCATCGCCAAGAGCGGCCATGCCGGCAAGACCCTCTACGAGGTCCTGTTCGCCAACGGCCAGGTGGACAAGTATCCGCTGACCGAGCTGCAAGAGGGCTTCAACAACACCGAGTCCAAGGACCTCGGCTTCTACGTGCAGAAGGGCCTGTACGAGGAATACCGGCGCTTCCAGTACGAAGGACCGAAGAAGGGCCACGAGATGGCCGAGTTCGAGGTCTACCACCAGACCCGCGGCCTGCGTTGGCCGGTCATGGGCGGCAAGGAGACCCTGTGGCGCTACCGCGAGGGCTACGACCCGCACGTGAAGGCCGGTCAGGGCGTCCGCTTCTACGGCAAGAAAGACGGCAGGGCGAACATCATCTTCGCGCCTTACGAGCCGCCGGCCGAATCGCCGGATGCCGAGTACGACCTGTGGCTGAGCACCGGCCGCATCCTCGAGCACTGGCACTCGGGCTCCATGACCATGCGGGTGCCCGAGCTCTACCGGGCCTTCCCCCACGCCGTCCTGTACATGAATCCGCTGGACGCCAAGGAACGCGGCCTGCGCCGCGGTCAGGCGGTCAAGGTGCAGACCCGGCGCGGCGAGGTGGAGACCCGCATCGAGACCCGCGGCCGCAACAAGCTGCCCCGCGGCATGGTCTTCTTCCCGTGGTTCGACGTGAACCAGCTGGTCAACAAGCTGACCCTGGACGCCACCGACCCGCTGTCGAAGGAGACCGATTTCAAGAAGTGTGCCTGCCGGGTGGTGGCGGCGTAACCACCGTTCAGGGGCCGCCCGCCGCGGCGGGCGGCCGACCCTGAGGAGGCGACGAGGGTGAGCGATCGAAGCCAGCCCATGGACCGTCGGCGGTTCCTCGCCGACACGGCACGGGCCGCCTGCGGGGTCGGCGTGTTCGGCCTCGCTCTCGGCCTGATGGCCGGGCAGGCCCGGTCGCGCCCGGCCCAAGCCCTGCGTCCGCCGGGCGCCGGACCGGAGGACGACTTCCTGGGCGCCTGCGTCCGCTGCGGGCTGTGCGTCCGCGATTGCCCTTACGATACCCTCAAGCTGGCCGCCCTCGGCGACGACGTCGCCGTCGGCACGCCCTACTTCGTCGCCCGTGAGGTGCCGTGCGAGATGTGCGAGGACATCCCGTGCGTCGTCGCCTGTCCCACCGGCGCCCTCGATCCGGACCTCGAGGACATCGACGACTCCCGCATGGGCCTGGCGGTGCTGGTGGACGAGGAGACCTGCCTCAACTTCCAGGGCCTGCGGTGCGACGTCTGCTACCGGGTCTGTCCGCTGATCGACAAGGCCATCACCCTGGAAAGCGAGCACAACGTGCGGACCGGCGTCCACGCCATGTTCATTCCCACCGTGCATTCGGACGCCTGCACCGGCTGCGGCAAGTGTGAGCGCGGCTGCGTTCTGGAGGAGGCGGCCATCCGCGTCTTCCCGCGGCACCTGGCCAAGGGGCGGCAGGGCGACCATTACCGGCTGGGCTGGCAGGAGAAGGCCAAGCGCGGTGAGTCCCTGGTGCCCGGCCTGGTCGACCTGCCCGACCGCCTGCCGGAGTTCAAGCCATGAGCGCCGAGACCCGTCCGGGCGCCGCCGCCTGCACCACCAAGGGCTGGTTCGCCGCCCACAAGTGGCTGATCCTGCGGCGTCTGAGCCAGTTCTCGGTGATCGGGCTGTTCCTGCTCGGGCCCCTGGCCGGCATCTGGTTCATCAAGGGCAACCTGGCCTCCAGCCTGATTCTCGACACGGTGCCCCTGAGCGACCCGTTCGTCCTGCTGCAGACCATGTTCGCCGGCCACCTGCCGGAAACCACGGCCCTCACCGGCGCCGCCATCGTGCTGGTCGCCTACGCCCTGGTCGGCGGCCGCGCATACTGCTCGTGGGTGTGCCCGGTCAACGTGGTCACCGACGTCGCCGCCTGGGCGCGGCGGCGCCTGGACCTGCGCGGCGGCGTCCGCATCAACCGGCGCACCCGCTACTGGGTGCTGGCCATGGTGCCGGTGGCGGCGGTGGCCACCGGGGTCATCGCCTGGGAGCTGGTCAACCCGGTGACCCTGACCTTCCGCGCCATCGTCTTCGGCGCGGGCGCGGCGTGGATGGTGGTCCTGGCGGTGTTCCTCTACGACCTGTTCGTCGCCGAGCGCGGCTGGTGCGGCCACCTGTGCCCGATGGGCGCCTTCTACAGCATTGTCGGCACGGTGAGCCTGGTGCGGGTCAGCGCCCGCGACCGCGGCGCCTGCGATTCCTGCATGGACTGCTATGCCATCTGCCCGGAGCCGCAGGTCCTGTCGCCGGCGGTGCGCGGCGGCGAGACCGGCGCCGGCCCCGTGGTCCTGTCGCCCAACTGCACCAACTGCGGGCGCTGCATCGATGTCTGCGCCCCCGACGTCTTCGCCTTCACCACGCGGTTCAATACCGAGGTGGACGACGGCGACAAGGCCCAACCCGAGGTCATGAGGAAAGCCGCCTGAGTTCAATCATTGCCGGGACCCTAAGGGGGCCCGGGCGTTTCGACGATTTGCCGAGGAGGACAATTGCCATGAAGAAGATCGCTGTCGTCATCGCGGTGTGCCTGGTGGGCGGCCTCGCCGTCTCCTGCGCCATGCAGCCGCCGACCCAGTCCCTGCGCGGCGACGTCGCAATGCAGGCCAACAACGTGGCGCCGCCGGAAACGATGCCGGCCAAGCCGGCCAAGAAACTGTTCCCGCGCACCTTCGAGGGACAGGTGCCGCTGATCGCCCACAAGGTCCAGGTCGATGCCGAGAAGTACACCATCAGCATCACCAAGAACGGCTGCCTCGGCTGCCACGACAAGCCCAACTACAAGAAGGAAGAGGCGCCGGTGACATCCAAGACCCACTACACGGCGGCGGACGGCACCGAGCAGGAGACGCTGGTCGGCAAGTGGTACTTCTGCACCCAATGCCACGTGGTGCAGATGGAGGTGGCGCCCATCGTCGAGAACACCTTCGTCGGCACCAAGTAGCCGGCCTGACAGACCCGAACCCAAGGTCCGGTGCCCGGTGCGCACCCGGCCACCATTGCCTCGATTCCGAAGCCCCGCCCTCCGGCGGGGCTTCGTCGCCTTGGCCATGGCCACCCTCGCCGGACCGGCCACCGCCCAGGAGGTGCCGCACGCCGACATCGTCACCATGCGCAACGGCGACATCCACGACGGCACCGTGGCCCAGGAGGTGTTCACCCTCGAGACCCCCTATGGCGACGTGGCGGTGGACTACGGGCGGGTCGCCCGGCTGGTCATCGGCCGCGGCCGGGGAGCGCCGGTTCGCATCGTCACCCGCGCCGGCGAACGGTTCAGCGGACGTCTGCGCGAGACGCGGTTGACGGTTCTGCGACTCACCGACCCGACGCTGAGGCTCCACACGGCCGACATCGCCGATATCGAGTTCGCGCCGCGCCGGCTGCGCACTTCGGCTGCGGCGGCGCCTGACGCGGTGGAGATGCGGAACGGCGACGCCTTCGTGGCCCGGCTCGAGACCGGCGACCTCATGGTCAAGGCAGACGATGGCCTGCGCCTGATGAGCCGCGCCGACATCCACATCCTGGACGTGGTCGCCGACGACGACGGCACCGTGCGCGGCCAAGCGCTCCTCAACACGCCGGGCGGCCGGGTCCAGGGCACCCTCCTGACGGGAACCGTCTCGCTGCGCCTGAGCGACGGCGCCCGCCTGGAGGCGCCGGCGGCTGAGGTGGCGACCCTGGCGATCGATGTCATCCGGCCGGACATGGCGGTGGCCGACGCCCTGCGCTTCCCCTTCCGCGCCCGGGTCGCGCCGGCGTCCCTGTTCCGCGACCGCCTGCGCGACGGCAGCCCCGGACCGCCCATGGTGGTGGTGCGCGGCGGCCGCTTCCGGCGTGGCGACGGGCACGGCGACGGTGACGCCGACGAGCGGCCGGCCCGCGATATCACCCTGGCCAGGCCCTTCGCCATCGGGCTCTACGAGGTGACCTTCGAGGACTACGATGCCTTCTGCCAATCCACCCGGCGGGCGCGGCCCGACGACCAGGGCTGGGGACGCGGTCGGCGGCCGGTGATCAACGTCTCTTGGGAGGACGCCCAGGCCTACGTGGCGTGGCTGGGCGACCAGACCGGGGAGCGCTACCGCCTGCCCACCGACGCCGAGTGGGAGTACGCCGCCCGCGGCGGCACCGGGACCCGCTTCTGGTGGGGCGACGAGGTCGGTGCCGGCCACGCCAACTGCGCCCAATGCGGCAGCCTGTGGGACGGCGAGAAGACGGCCCGGGTGGGCAAGTTCCCGCCCAATCCCTTCGGCCTGCACGACACGGCCGGCAACGTCTTCGAGTGGGTGGCCGACTGCTGGCACGACGCCTTCGCCGAGGCGCCGGCCGACGGCAGCGCGCTGGAAAAAGCGCAGGGCTGCGGCAAGCGGGTCATCCGCGGCGGCGCCTGGAGCTTCCCGCCCGCCGAGATGCGGTCCGCCAACCGCTGGCGCGACTTCCCGTCCCGCCATAGCGACGACACCGGATTCCGCGTCGCCCGAGATCTATAGCGCCCGCGAAACCTCTCCGCCCCGGACGACCGTCACCCAAGGCCCACGCGCGGCCTACCCCGAAATACGATTCCGTGTTAGAATCATTTCACTGAATACGGGCAGTCGGCACAACGAACTGCCACGACAATTCGCAGGGAGGAGGGACTGTCATGAGACATCCCATGTCGCGCGGCCTTTTGGCCGCGTTCGTGTTTGCGGGCGCGGTGGCCGTCACCGCGGCAGGTCCCATTGGCCCGGCCCGGGCCGACGAGACCTGCCAGTCGCCCTATCTGCCCAAGATCACCGGCCAGGAGGAGTTCCTCTACGTCTGGACCCTGGGCATGGAGGGGGTCGGAGACCAGTCCGACAAGCTGGTGACCATCGACGTGCGCCCGGGTTCGGCCACCTACGGCAAGGTCATCGCCAAGGTCTCGGTGGGCGGCCGGCACGAGGCCCATCACGCCGGGTTCACCGACGACCGGCGGTTCTTCTGGGCCGGCGGCCTCGACGACAGCATGATCTTCATCTTCGACGTCCACAGCGACCCGAGCCGGCCCAAGCTGGTCAAGACCATCGACACCTTCGTCAAGGATTCGGGCGGCGTCGTCGGGCCGCACACCTTCTATGCGCTCCCCGGCCGCATGATGATCACCGGCCTGTCCAACGCCAACGACCACGGCGGCAAGTCGGCCCTGGTGGAGTACACCAACGACGGGCTGTTCGTGGCCACCCACTGGGTCCCCGACGGCAAGGACATGCGCGGCGCCACCGGCAACGGGGCCGACGGTTACAACTACGACGTCCGGGTGCTGCCGCGGAAGAACGTCATGCTGTCCTCGTCGTTCACCGGCTGGTCCAACTACATGATGGACTTCGGCAAGATGCTGGCCGACGAGGCGGCCATGAAGCGCTTCGGCCAGACCGTGACCCTGTGGAACCTGCACACGCGCCAGCCGCGCAAGGTGTTCACGGTGCCGGGCGCGCCGCTGGAGATCCGCTGGGCGTGGGGTCCCAACCACAACTACGCCTTCACCACCGCGGCGCTGACCTCGAAGCTTTGGCTGATCTACGAGGACGACGCCGGACAGTGGCAGGCCAAGGCGGTGGCCGACATCGGCGATCCGGCCAAGATCCCACTGCCGGTGGACATCTCCATCAGCTCCGACGACCGCCACCTGTGGATCGACACCTTCATGGACGGGACGGCGCGGCTGTTCGACATCTCGGACCCCCACAATCCCAAGGAGGTCTACCAGAAGAAGATCGGCGCCCAGCTCAACATGGTCTCCCAGAGCTGGGACGGCAAACGGCTGTACTTCACCAGCTCGCTGCTCGCCAACTGGGACAAGCAGGGGAACGACAACGAGCAGTTCCTCAAGGCCTACACCTGGGACGGCAAGCAGCTGACCCACAAGTTCACGGTCGACTTCCGCAAGGAGAACCTGGGGCGGTCCCACATCATGCGCTTCGGCGCCCGCAGCCTGTACTCGGGCTGACCGGATCGGGGCCATGGGTCGGCACGGGGCGTTGCTCGTCGCGGCGGCTCTGACTTCGGCCACCGCCGCCGCGTCACCCCTCGACGTGGCCTTCCCGCGCACCGACGCCTTCGACTTCGAGGCGCCGGCCGCCGGCACCTACGCCCTGCCGGTGATCCGGCCGGCCGCCGACGGCACGGTGCTGGACGAGCAGGGCCGCCGGGTCACCCTGCACGACGCCATGGACGGCAAGCTGGTGCTGCTCAGCTTCATCTATACCCGCTGCGCCGACCCCGACGGCTGCCCGCTGGCCACCGCGGTGCTCTACGACATCCTGTTCTTCAGCGAGCAGGACCGGGCGATCGCCGACAACCTGCGGCTGGTCAGCCTCAGCTTCGATCCCGGGCACGACACGCCGGAGATCATGGCCGGCTTCCGCGGCGCCGAGCCCAAGACGCCCGTGCACCGCTGCGATTGGGCCTACCTCACCACCCCATCGGAGGCGGCGCTGCGGCCCCTGCTCGATGGCTACGACCAGGTGGTGCGCAAGCGCTACGACGACGCCGGGCGCTTCCGCGGCATGTTCGCCCATCAGCTCCGGGTCTACCTGATCGACCGGCACAAGCGGGTGCGCAACATCTACGGCCTCGGCTTCCTGGACCCGCGTCTGCTGATCGCCGACGTGCGGACCCTGCTGATGGAGGAACAGCGTCAGGGGCGACGATGACCGGTTTGTCGAATAGGCGTGCGCGCATCGGCCGCTTGCTGGCCTTTCTGCTCACCCTGGCGGCTGCCATGGCGATCGCGTCGGCCGCCGCCAATGGCGCCGACGACCACGACCGGCGGGCCGTGGCCCGCATCGCGGCGCCGCCACTGGGGCTGCCCCCGGTGCCGGTGCCGGCCGACAACCCGGTGACGGCCGAGAAGGTTGCGCTCGGGCGCAAGCTGTTCATGGACCGCCGGCTGTCGCGCAACAGCACCATGTCGTGCGCCATGTGCCACATCCCGGAACAGGGCTTCACCAACAACGAGCTCAAGACCCCCGTCGGCGTGGAGGGGCGCAGCCTGCGCCGCAACGCGCCCACCATCCTCAACGTGGCCTACGCCCGGGCCATGTTCCACGACGCCCGCGACGACTTCCTGGAAACCCAGGTTTTCGGACCGCTGCTGGCCCGGGTGGAGATGGCCAATCCATCGGTGGGCGCCGTGCTGGCCACCATCCGCGGGCTCGACGACTACGCTGGCCTGTTCGAGCGGGCCTTCGGCGGGCCGGCCAACGCCCACACCCTGGGCCAGGCGCTGGCCACCTACCAGCGCACCGTGCTGGCGGCCAACACCCCCTTCGACCGCTGGTACTACGGCGGCGACCAGGACGCCATCAGCCCCCGCGCCGCCGCCGGGTTCGAGCTGTTCACGGGCAAGGCCGGGTGCTCCGCCTGCCATCTGGTCGGCGAAGAGTCGGCTTTGTTCACCGACCACGGGCTGCACGATACCGGCGTCGGGTACGCCCGGGAGACGGCCTCTGACGAATCGGTCATGGTGGAGATCGCCCCCGGGGTCTCGGTTCCGGTGGCGCGGGCGGTGATCCGCAGCGTCGGCCTGCCGCCGGAGAAGGACCTGGGCCGGCTCGAGGTCACCGACGACCCGGACGACCTCTACAAGTACCGCACTCCCAGCCTGCGCAACGTGGCCCTCACCGCGCCCTACATGCACGACGGCTCCCTGCAGACCCTGACCGACGTGGTTCGATTCTACGACCGGGGCGGCGTCCCCCACGACGGCCTCGACCCCCTGATCGAGCCGTTGGGTCTCAGGGACGACGAGGTGGCGGCTTTGGTGGCCTTCCTGGAAAGCCTCACCGGCGAGGCCATCGACGACCTCATCGCCGACGCCCGCAGTGTGGGAGTCGGCGGCTAATGGCGGCGGTAGACGGGCACGCCCGCTTCGGCGACCAGATCAGGCGGCAGTGCCGGCAGCCGCTCGTGGCCGCCGATGACCAGGGCTCCGCCCGGCGTCAGCCGCTCACAAAGCCCATCCAGGACCGTGGTTTGCACAGGGGCGGCGAAGTAGGTGAAGGCCAGATTGCGGCAGAGGATCAGATCGAAAGGGCCGTCCGGCATGGCCTGGCGGATGTCCTGCCGCTCGAACGACACATGCGTTCGGTGCTCGTTCCGCAGTCGGAACCGCGTGCCGTCGGGCGCGAAGGCCTGCTCGCGCCAGTGGGCCGGCAGGTCGCGCAGCGACCCGTGCTCGTAGAACCCGGCCTCGGCTCGGGTCAACATGACGTCGTCGGCATCGGTGCCGAGCACCGACAGGGTGACGTCCGGGAACGCCGTCCGGCAGCGGAACGCCCACACCAGCGCCACCGTGTAGGCCTCCTCGCCGGAGGCGCAGCCGGCGCTCCAGCAGCGCACGGCGCCGCCCGTTACGGCCCGGGCCAGGTCCGGCAGGACCCGGTCGCCGAGGGCGTCGAACGTCGCCTTGTCCCGGTAGAAGCGCGAGATGGGGATGCGGCACAGGGCGTCCAGCCGCGCCCATTCGTCGGGGTCATCGGCGAGACGGGCACGGTACGCATCCAGGCCGTCGAGGCCGAGGGCGCGCAGGCGCCGGCGGACCCGCTTGCACACGGTGCCGCGCACCTTGCGGTAGCCGGCCCACCGCAGCCCCAGGCGCGGCAGGCACTCCTGCAGGAACCGGACGCAGTCGTCGTCGGCCACAACGCTTCCTCATGCCCCGACGCCAGCTTAGCCGGCCCCGTGCCGGAGGCGCGACGGCTCAAAAAGGGATGGGTCCCATGACCGACTGGTGGGCGGTCGGCGCGATCCTGCTGGGCGTGGCCGCCCTCGCCTTCGTCGCCGCATGGCAATGGACGGGCGACCTGGAAACCCTCGCCGCCGTCGCCGCGGAACAGGTGGACGCGTGGGGCGAGAGCGCCCGCGGGCTGCCCGACCAGGCCCGTCAGGCCTGGTCAGACATGGTGGCTTGGGCTGAGGGTACCTTCGAAGATCTGCGGCGCCTGATCGACGACGATTAGCCGATCACCATCAGGGCGACCCCCGCCGCGGCGATGGTGCCGCCGCCGATGCGGATCGCTTGCGGAGCGAAGGACTCGCCGGCCCTCCGGACGCCCATGGCGAGACCGATCCCGATGGCGTGCAGCAGGGCCGTGGCCGCGGCGACCCCGGCACCGTAGTCCAGGCCCGCGGCGGTCAGCGGCATTTCGGCGCCGTGGGCGTGCCCGTGGAACACCGCCAAGGCACCGACCAGGGCCATGGCAACCGCCATCGGCAGGCGGCGGCCGACCGCGATGACCGCGCCCAGGAGAACGACGGAACCGACGACCCCCAGCATGACCAGGGGCACAGAGACACCTGCCACGCCGAGCGCGCCGCCGAACACCATCATGGCGACGAAGGCGGCGGGAACCAGCCACAGGGACCGGCCGCCCGACTGGGCCGCCAGCACGCCGACGGCGACCATGGCCAGGACGTGGTCCAGCCCCCCCATGGGGTGCGCGAACCCGGCCCACAGGCCGGACATGGACCCGGCGCCCGTGTGCGCGAGCACGGGGCTGGCCATCAAGGCGAAGGCTGCCGACAACGCGAAGACCGATCGATTCATCTCACACCCCCTGTATGATTTGGTGACCGGGCACCGGTAGGAATTTTTCGGAATTCATCATACACACCCGGGTGGGTGGAGACAACGCAGGACAGGTGGACGATGGAGAGGGTGACGATCTCGATCGACGACGATCTTCTGGCCAAGTTCGATCGCTACATGGCGATGAAGGGCTACGCGAACCGGTCCGAGGGCATGCGGGACGCGGTGCGGCGGCTGCTCGCCGACGAGCAGGTCGCGTCCAACGACGACGAGACCTGCGTCGGGTGCGTCGTCTACGTCTACAACCACAAGGAACGGGCCCTGTCGTCCCGGCTGGTCGAGACCCAGCATCACCACCACGACGTGCCCGCCGCGACGCTGCATCTGCATATCGATTCGACCAACTGCCTGGAGGCGACGGTGCTCAGCGGCACGGTCGGGCAGGTCCGCCACCTGGCGGACCAGATCACGTCCCAGACCGGCGTCAAGCACGGCCGGCTGCACATCATCCCGATCGCGAAGACCTAGCTTAGGCTGGGTTTGGCGGGACTCGCCCCTCCCTTCTCGTCACCCCCGGGCTTGACCCGGGGGTCCATGATTGCCGGGTCAAGCCCACGGCTGTCCGGTTTAGACGCGAGAGCGCCCGATGGTAGATATGCAAGAGAAGACGTTCAATCTCAACACGTCATGGCCGGGCTCCGACCCGGCCATCCATGCCTTCGATCGGCCTTCGGTTCTCGAAACAAGGACGTGGATGCCCGTGACACGCACGGGCATGACGACTTCTGCTTGTTCGACCTCGCAGGGACACCACCGGTTTTGCCGAACCGGACAGCCGTGGGTCAAGCCCGGCAATGACGGAGATGGGATGGCGGCGATCGGACGCGACGGGTTCTAGTCGGCAGGGAGCGGCCGGTCGGGACGCACGCCGCCGTCCAGGGTCTCGCCTCGGGAACGCGGATGGTCTCGGCGCCCGGCAGGTCGATGACGCCGCCGATCTTGCGCAGAAGATGATCGCGCGGAACCCGATCCTCGAGACAGAACTCATAGAAAAGCCGGTCTTGCCGACCCACCGGCGCACCCGGCATCACCGCAATCCCCCGCTGACACGCACAGCGCCAAAGAATCACGCGCGAACGAGCTACTCGATCGGGTTTTTCAACAGCCTCAGCCAGAAGCGGACAACACGGCGACTGACGAGATCGGGCCGCTCGACCGCATTTATCGAGGTTGTGGACCCTGTACACCACGGGGTCCACAACCCATCAAAACGTCAGCTCCCCGGCTGCAGAGCCCTGATCAGCTCGCCGAGATTGTGTTCGAACATCGCGATATAGCTGGTCGCCGGTCCGCCTTTCTCCGACAGGGCGTCCGAGAACAAGCGACCGCCGATTTCCAAACCGGTCTCACGCGAAAGCTGCTCGACCAACGCCGGGCTCGTAATGTTCTCGACGAACAACGCGCCGGCGCCGGTTTCTTTCAGGTGGTCGATCAATTTCGCCAGGTCGCTGGCCGACGGTTCCGCATCGGTATCGATCCCGACCGGGGCCAGGAAGTTCAGTCCATAGGCCTGGGCCAGATAGCCGAAGGCGTCGTGCGCCGTCACCACGGTGCGACGGGCTTCCGGCAACGCGGAGAACTTGCTCGCCGCGTTGGCGTGCACTGCACGGAGCCGTTCGATGTAGGCGTTAGCGTTGGCGCGGTAGGTGTCCGCGTTTGCCGAGTCCACCTTCGACATACCGGCGGCGATATTCTCGACATAGATCATGCCGTTGGTCAGCGCATTCCAGGCATGCGGGTCGATTTCGCCGTCGACACGCAACGGCTCGACGCCCTTGGTCGCGACGAACACTTCGGCGTCGCCGCCCGACGTTTCGATCAGGGTGTTGGACCACGTTTCAAACCCGAGACCGTTGACGAAAATGACGTCTGCGCCGGCGACGGCCTTCGCGTCGCTGGTGCTGGGCCGATAGACGTGGGCGTCGGCATCCGGGCCGACGATCGTGGTGACGTCGGCGAGGTCGCCGGTGACCTGACGCACCATGTCGCCGAGAATCGAGAAACTCGCCACGACCTGAATGCGGTCGGCGGCAGCGGCTGGCCCCGTGATTGTCAGGGCCAACAGGATCAATGCACTAAACAGGGTCTTCATTGCGTCTTCTCCTCTAACGCGGGGTTTGGACGGGTCGTGAAGGGTGTCGGGGATGAAACGGACCCTCGCGACGAGGTTGTCCGTCGATTCAAAGAACCGAAGCCTTGCGGCGCCAGCAAGAGGCTGGCGAAAAAGAAGCCCCCGGAAACCAGGACGATAGCGGGGCCGGACGGAACGTCCGGGGCGTAGTACGAGATGATCAGCCCCAACCAGCAACTGGCAATCGCGAAGACGAATGTGAGAATGAGATAACCTGTCAACGTGGAGACCCAGTAGCGGGCGGCCGTGGCGGGCAGGATCATGAGGCCGACCGCCATGAGGGTGCCCAGGGCCTTGAAGGCTCCCAACAGGTTCAACACCACGAGAAACATGAACCATTGGACGACCAGACCCGGTCGCTTCGACTGGCTCTCGTGGAACACCGGATCGATGGTGTTGGTGATTAGGGGGCGCAGGATCAACGCGAAACTGACCAGCGTGATCGTCGCCGTCGCGCCGATGAGATACAGCGTTTCGTCGTCGATGCCGAGGATCGAGCCGAACAGGAAACTCTTCAGCGGAACCGCAGACCCGGAGGCGGACAGGATGAAAATGCCAAGCGCCAGCGCGATCAGGTAGAGCGACGCTAGGCTCGCGTCTTCCCGGATGATGGTGAATCGGGCCAAAAGACTGGTCAGGACGGCGACGGTGATTCCCGCCCCCAGCCCGCCGACAATCATCGACGTCACCGACAACCCGGCGACGACGAAGCCGATAACGATGCCGGGGACGATGGCATGGGCCATGGCCTCGCCTGCGAGGGATAGCCGGCGCAACACGAGGAATGCGCCGACCGGCGCGATCGAGAAACTGAGCACGCTGGTCGCGGCCAGGGCACGGATCATGAACCCGTACTCGAGCCATTCAAACACGGGGGCCTCCTGCGCTCTCGGGCCCCGAACGGCGATACATCAGTTCCTGCCATTCCGCTTGGCTGGCCGACATATAGCCGAATTCAATAAGATTATCCGGGGTCAGCGTTGTGTGCGGCACGCCGAACAGCGCGGTGCCACGCCCGAGCAGCAAGGCCGATGTGCAGTGCCGCAGAACAGCCGACAGATCGTGCAGGACCAGGATCAACGCCCGCCCTTCGGCCGACCAATCGTCGATCAACGTCAGCAGATCCGCTTCCGTCGACTGGTCAACGGCGGTAAACGGTTCATCGAGCAGAATGACCGGAGCGTCCTGAACCATGGTTCGGGCGAACAGCGCTCTTTGCAATTGCCCTGCCGATAGAGTGTGGACCGGCATATCCGCAATATCCGCCGTTCCCGTGCGCTCCAGCGCAGCTTCGATGCGCGCACGGCCCGCCGGATCAATCCGCCGGGTGAAACCAAGGCCGTGCCATGCGCCCATCTCCGCCAAGTCACGCAGACGGACAGGAAAGCGAGTGTCAAACTCGGTGCGTTGACCGAGATAGGCGATCGTTGATGGCCGGCCCGTCGGCCACTCGATGGCGCCCGCGATCGGCGGTAGCGTACCCAGCAGCGTTTTGACGAGGGTCGACTTGCCCGACCCGTTGTGGCCGACAACAGCAAGCACATCGCCGGGCGCAAGCTTCAACGAAACATCGCTTACGACGGGATGCCCTCGATAGCCAAGGGTCAGCCCGTGAGCCGACAGCACCATGAAGCGGACCTCTAGCGTCAGCCGACGACAGTCGATGCGATAACGGCCCACAAGACGGCGCACGTCACGCCGACGGCGATGAGAAGGCTTAGTGTGCTGAGTTCCGTGAAGTTGAATTCAGACCGGACCCGGTCTGTCGGCTTGGTCGAAGGCACTCCATTCTCCTTTCGGGGACACCCGCCCCAGAACAGGATCACAAAAC
This sequence comes from Rhodospirillales bacterium, assembly GCA_028277795.1. Classification (GTDB taxonomy): domain Bacteria; phylum Pseudomonadota; class Alphaproteobacteria; order Rhodospirillales; family JANQFP01; genus JANQFP01. The sequence continues at coordinate 4,433 of JANQFP010000042.1, read as the reverse complement.
GCCTGGTAGGTATTCTGGCTCGCGGTCATCGGGTTTTGTGCCCACCTTCCCGGGTTTCCCCAGTGGTGTCGATCGGCACCCCTACCGCATACAGATGCGGGTACAGCCCCGGCGTTGCTCCCTGATGGGTACAGCGCACCGGGTTCCCATTTACAGCCTCAGCCTTTGGCCTCTGGCAACCAAGCGGTCGTCACTAAACAAGATCATTTGATCGTCGTCAATGCCGCCCGAGCGGTTGGCCCCAATTCGGAATGCGTTGTCAGACCAAACAGGGGGAAGTCCGCCTCTCCCGTGTTCCCTATTAGTCCCCGGGCTCTTCGCCCTTAAGGGAAACCGTCGCCGGCGACTACAGTGTCGCCCGGTTCGGCCCGTGAATCCGAGTGACCGGGCAGCCGAGGGGGAACGCAACCCGCGTTCCCCCGTGTTCGACGTCTGCTAGAACTCCAGCACGAGTCCGGCGACGCCGCCCCAGCCTTCGTTGTTGTTGGCGTTGGTGGTGGTCTCGTCGTCGTAGGTGACCCAGAACACCGAGCCCGCGAGGGTGACCCCGGGACCCATGCTGTAGGCCCCCGACACCATCACCGAGTCCTTCTCGTCCTCGGCATCGACGAGGCTGTTGCCCTCCAGCTCCGAGCGCAGCCAGGTGACGCTGGCGGCGAAGGCGTCGACCTCGTAGGACACGCCCACGTCGAACACGATGCCGTCGGCGAAGGTGCCGCTGACGGCGTTCTCCAGGCGCTCGTCGTTGAGCACCGCACTGCCGCCGACGGTCAGGCCGGCGAAGGAGACGTTGACGCCGACCTGCCAGGCCTCCAGGTTGTTGGCACCCGCCCCCTCCAGAAGCGTGCCGTAGCCCACGTCGGCCACGATGCCGACGCCGCCGAACTCCTGCTCCATGGCGACACCCAGGGTCCACGACTCGTTGGGCGCCGTCTGCACCCCGGTGGCGGTCGACCCGGTATCCGGGTTGTAGCTGGCCAACAGGCCGAAGCCGAAGAACATGGGCGAGAAGTAGGCGATCTTGTTGGAGTTGCCGGTGTCCGGATTGAAGCCGGTGATGGCGGAGTCGGTGAAGGCGGCCGGCGTGATCACCCAGTTCGCGTAGTCGCCGTCCTGGTTGCCGATGCCGACGTCGGGCGAGGCCACGTGGGCCTGCCAGATGGAGTGCTCGGCGCCGCCGAGCTGCACCAGGCCGAGCAGGCCACTGGTGACCTCGACGAAGGAATCGTCGATGCCGCCACCGCCGGTATCGCTTTCCAGCTCCATGTTGACGGCGATCTCGATGCCGTTGTCGAGCACGGTCTTGCCCTGGAAATGGACCTCCGTGTCGGCCTGCTGGTCGATGCCGGTGAAGTTCACCCCCTGCCCGCCAACGCCGGCCTGTTCGAAGTCCTCGTCGTTGTCGGCAACACCGACCCACTGCTCCATGAAGCCGCTGAGGCCGAGGGTGATCTTCTCCGCCGCCACCGCGGGCGTGGCCATCAGGCCTGCGGCGATCATGGTCGTCGTTGCCAACAGCGTCGTTCTCGACGTGTTTTCGCGGTTTGTCATTGTCCTCTCGTTCCCTTCATTCACGGCGCACGCCCGTCGCCCCCCAGCGGCGAGCGGCACGCACCAACACGCGGCACCGGCATGGCCGGGCCCGCTCGATCAAGCCGTGAAGTCGGAAATCGGAGGGGCAGACGCCCTGGTCCGGACTCCGTCACGGCAACGCTCAACACGCGTCACCAGAAACGGATTCCCGCACCGAAGGAGCGCCCCGCCCTCCGGTAAGGTGACGCTGCGACGGCAGGTCTCCTGGCTTGCGGGTCGTTGCGCGGGGCCGGCCTTCCCGTTCTCCCGGTGGCACGAACTGGCCACGCGCTCGCCGCTTACAGTTGCGGGGGCAGCCACGGTTGGAGGTCCCAGGCGGGGTCAACCTCTCCCGTGTTCCCTTTCAATCCCCAGGCTCTTCGCCCTTCAGGGGAACCGTCGCCGGCAACTATAATTCCGCCACAATCCGGCCGTCAATTGGGTTCGTCCATGTGTGGTACAATGGTCGAAACGGGCGAGGACGCGGCGGTGCCCCACACCATTGCCCTGGTCGACGACGACCGCAACATCCTGACCTCGGTGTCCATGGCCCTGGAGGCCGAGGGATTCCGCGTGCGCACCTTCGTCGACGGCTCCGACGCCCTGGCCGGGCTGCAGCGGGACCCCGCCGACCTGGCCATCCTGGACATCAAGATGCCGCGCATGGACGGCATGGAGCTGCTCGAGCGGCTGCGCCAGAAGAGCGCCCTGCCGGTGATCTTCCTCACCTCCAAGGACGACGAGATCGACGAGGTGCTTGGCCTGCGCATGGGGGCCGACGACTACATCACCAAGCCCTTCTCCCAGCGCCTGCTGATCGAGCGCATCCGCGCCGTGCTGCGCCGGCGCGACCAGGTCGGGGCGGCGGCCGGCGACGGCGAGGACCAGACCATCCACCGCGGCGACCTGGTCCTCGATCCGTCGCGCCACCAGTGCACCTGGCGCGGCCACGACGTCAACCTGACGGTCACCGAGTTCCTGCTGCTGGAGGCCCTGGCCCGCCGGCCCGGCCACGTGAAGAGCCGCGACCAGCTCATCGACGCCGCCTACGGCGAGCACATCTACGTGGACGACCGCACCATCGACAGCCACGTCAAGCGCCTGCGCAAGAAGTTCCGGGAGCACGATCCGGAATTCGCGCAGATCGAGACCCTGTACGGGGTCGGCTACCGCTACCGGGCCGACTGACGCCCGGCGGCACCATGGTCTCGGGGGAGCACCGCCGGTCGGGACGCCGCCGCCGTTCCTCGCCGCTGACCCGCCGCATCCTGGCCGTCAACGTGCTGGCCCTGGCCATCCTGGTGGCCGGGCTCCTGTACCTGGGGGAGTACCGCCGCAGCCTGGTCGCCGCCGAGCTGGCGGCCCTGCGCACCCAGGCCGAGACCTTCGCCGCCGCCCTGGGCGAAGGGGTGGCGCTGACCGAAGCCGCCACCGGCCGCGAATCCACGGGGCGCAAGCTGGAGCCCCGGCTGGCCCGCCAGATGGTGCGCCGCCTGGCGGCCACCACCGGCACCCGGGCCCGCCTGTTCGCCGACGACGGTGTGCTGGTCGCCGATTCGCGGCGTCTGATGGGACCCGGCGGCGCCGTCGAGGTGGAGCCGCTGCCGCCGCCGCCCGCCGGCGGCCGTACGAACGCGTGGCTGGGCGATCTCCTGGCCATCTACGACCGGGTGGCCGAACTGCTGCCCGGTCTGGGCACGCCGCCTCCGTACAGGGAGAACGCCGAGCAGAAGGCGGCCGACTACGAGGAGGTGGTGCTGGCCCTGTCCGGCGACGCGGCCGAGCGGGTGCGCGGCGCCGCGTCGGGCATGGTGCTCACCGTCGCCGTGCCGGTGCAGCGCTACAAGGAGGTGCTGGCGGCGTTGATGCTGTCCAAGGGCTCGCGCCATATCGACGAGGCGGTGTTCGACGTGCGGCTGGCCATCCTCCAGGTGTTCGCCGTCGCCCTGGCGGTGACCGTCCTGCTGTCGCTCTACCTGGCCGGCACCATCGCCCGGCCCATCCGCCGCCTGGCCGCCGCCGCCGAGCGGGTGCGGCGCGGCCACAACCGCCACGCCACCATCCCGGACCTGGCCGGCCGCGGCGACGAGATCGGCGAGCTGGCGGTGTCGTTGAAGGCCATGACCGAGGCCCTGTGGCAGCGCATGGACGCCATCGAGCGCTTCGCCGCCGACGTCGCCCACGAGATCAAGAACCCGCTGACCTCGTTGCGTAGCGCGGTCGAGACGGCGTCGCGGGTCGAGGACCCCGAACAGCAGAAGCAGTTGATGACCATCGTTCAGGAGGACGTGCAGAGACTCGACCGCCTGATCAGCGACATCTCCGACGCCTCGCGCCTGGACGCCGAGCTGTCGCGGGCGGAGACCGGCCCCATTGCCCTGGGCCCCATGCTGGCCACCCTGGTCGAGGTTCACGGCACCGCCGCCGAGGACCGGCGCTTGCACCTGGAAGGCCCGGGCGGCAATGACCTCACCGTCAACGGCATGGAAGGCCGCCTGGTCCAGGTGTTCCGGAACCTGATCGCCAACGCCGTGTCCTTCAGCCCGCCCGGCGGCCTGGTCACCGTGCGCACGGGGACGGAGAACGGCTGGGTCCGCGTCGAGGTGGACGACGACGGCCCGGGCATCCCTCCGGGCAAGGAGGACGCCATTTTCGAGCGCTTCTACAGCGAGCGGCCCCAAGGCGAGAAGTTCGGCACCCATTCGGGCCTGGGCTTGAGCATCTCCAAGCAGATCGTCGAGGCCCACGGGGGCACGGTGGCGGCGGAAAACCGGCCGGAGGGGGGCGCCCGGTTCACCGTCCGCCTGCCGGCGGCGTGAGCGGGGGAGCCGTGATGGGAGACGGGGATACCCTTCAGGTCC
>JANQFP010000028.1 GCA_028277795.1 Rhodospirillales bacterium | reverse complement strand
ATGCGGTCGGGGTCGGTCTTGCGTAGCGCCCACGGCGCCTGGCGGTCCACGTAGGCGTTGGCGGCGCGGATGACGGTCCACACCACCTCCAGGGCGTCGTGGAAGAGCTGGTCGTCCATGGGCGCCCGCACCCGGTCGAGCAGCCCGTGGATGTCGGCCAGCATGGCCTGGTCGTCGTCGTTGAAGGCGCCGTGCTCGGGAACCGCGGCGGCGCAGTTCTTGTTGACCATGCTCAGCACCCGCTGTGCCAGGTTGCCCAGGTCGTTGGCCAGGTCGCCGTTGACCCGGTGGATCATGGCCCGGCGCGAATAATCGCCGTCATTGCCGAAGGGCACCTCGCGGAGCAGGAAATAGCGCACCGGATCGAGGCCGTACTCCTCGACCAGGTGCAAGGGGTCGATGACGTTGCCCAGGGACTTGGAGATCTTCTCGCCCTCGTTGGTCCACCAGCCGTGGGCGAACACCCGGCGCGGCGGCTCCAGCCCCGCGGCCATCAGGAAGGCCGGCCAGTAGACCGCGTGAAAGCGCAGGATGTCCTTGCCCACCATGTGCAGGTCGGCCGGCCAGTAGGTGGCGTACTCGCCGGTGTCGGTCTCCGGGAAGCCGACGGCGGTGATGTAGTTGGTGAGCGCGTCCAGCCACACGTACATGATGTGGTCGTCGGCCCCCGGCACCGGGATGCCCCATTCGAAGCTGGTGCGGGAGACGGAGAGGTCCTGGAGGCCGCCGCGGACGAAGCTCACCACCTCGTTGAGGCGGGTGCGCGGCAGCACGAAGTCGGGGCGCTGCTCGTACAGGCGCAACAGCGGCTCCTGCCATTTCGAGAGATCGAAGAAGTAGCTGGGCTCCTCGACCCACTCCACCGGCGCGCCGGAGGGCGCCACCTTGGTGCCGTCGGGGCCTTCGGTGAGTTCGCTCTCGGCGTAGAATGCCTCGTCGCGCACCGCGTACCAGCCGGCGTAGGTCCCCGAGTAGATGTGCCCGGCCTCCTCCAGGCGCCGCCACAGGGCCTGGCAGGAATGCCGGTGGCGCTCCTCGGTGGTGCGGATGAAGTCGTCGTTGGTGAAGTTCATCGCCCGCGCCAGGTCGCGGAAGTTCTCCGACACCTGGTCGGTAAAGGCCTGCGGGTCGATGCCGGCGGCGCGGGCCGACTTCTCCACCTTCTGGCCGTGCTCGTCGGTGCCGGTCAGGAACTTGACGTCGAATCCGTCCAGGCGCTTGAAGCGGGCCATGACGTCGCAGGCCAGCGTCGTGTAGGCGTGCCCGATGTGGGGCGCGTCGTTGACGTAGTAGATGGGCGTCGTGACGTAGTAGTGACGGGGCCCGGTCATGGGTGACGGTCTCCAGCGGTTCTCACGGACGGAGCGCGTGGTCCACGTACAGGAAGATGTTGAGAACCACCTGTTTGCGGTCAAGGTTGGCGCCGTCGGCACGGGCCAGCAGAGCGCCCGTTTTTTCCCATACCTCCAGCCAGCGATCAAGCCCGGCCGCCGCGCGCAGGCGGTCGGTGACGGCCTGCTCGGCGGGCGCCGGGGCGCCGGCCGCGCCGCCGGCGGCGGCGACGATGAGGCGCCCCAGCCAGCCGCGGAACAGATCGGTGAGGGTGCGGAAGGCGCCGTCGCCGTTGCGCCCCGCGACGCGGTCGCCGAGGCCGTGCACGGCCCGGCCATCCAGGTCGGGCAAGGTGTCCAATACGCTCAGCATGGCCCGGTACAGGTCCATGCCCCCCTCCTCCGCCAGGGCCAGCGCCCGGCCGATGCTGCCCTCGGCCAGGCCGGCCAGGGCGGTCGCCGCCTCGGTGTCGGTGCCTGGCGCATAGCGGGCCATCAGGCGGGCCACCACCTCGGTGTCCAGGGGCCTGAGGTCGAGGCGCCGGCAGCGCGAGCGCACGGTGGCCGGCAGGCGGCCCGGCGCGTGGCTGACCAGCAGCAGCAGGGCGTGCCGCGGTGGTTCCTCCAAGACCTTGAGCAGGGCGTTGGCGGCGTTGCGGTTCATCTCGTCGGCGCTGTCCACCACCACCACCCGCCAGCCGCCCTCGGCGGCGGTCAGGCCGAGGAAGCCGCCGGCCTCGCGGACGTCGCCGACCACGATCTCGGTGCGCAGGCGGCCCCGGTCGTCCTCGGTGCGGGTCACCGTGTGAAGGTCGGCATGGCCGCCCGCCGCCACCCGGCGGAACGCGGGATGGTCGGGGGCCACGTGGAGGCCCGGGCCGGTCGCCGGCTCCGGTGCCCCGAACAGGCCCGGGTCCCCGGACCCCTGCGCCAGGACGTAGCGGGCGAAGCGGAAGGCCAGCGTCGCCTTGCCGATGCCGCGGGGCCCGCAGATCAGCCAGGCGTGGGCGAGCCGTCCCGACCGGAAGGCGTCTTCCAGCATCCGCTCGGCGTCGGCGTGCCCCTCCAGATGCGGATTGGCCCGCGGGTTCGGCCACTCCGCCGCTCCGTCGCCGGTCATGACCCCACGGGCCCCAGGCGCGCCTGGACGATGCGGCGGATTTCGTGCTGCACCTGGTCGAGCGGCGCCGTGGCGTCGACGACGGCGCAACGGTCCAGGTTGCGCCGCGCGATGTCCAGGAACCCCTGGCGCAGGCGTTCGTGGAACTGGCGGTCCATGCGCTCGTAGCGGTCGCCGCCGGCGCCCCGGCCCGCGGCGCGGGCCAGCCCCTCGTCCACCGGCAGGTCGAGGATGATGGTCAGGTCGGGCCCCAGGTCGCCCACCACCAGGCGGTGCAGGCGCGCCACCGTCTCGCGGTCGAGGCCGTGGCCGTAGCCCTGGTAGGCCAGGGTGGAATCGGCGAAGCGGTCGCACACCACCCAGCGGCCGGCGGCGAGCGCGGGCAGGATGGTGGCGTCCAGGTGCTCGCGGCGGGCGGCGTAGTGGAGCAGGGCCTCGGTGAGCGGGCGCCAGCGGCCCACCTCGCCGTTCACCAGGAGGGCCCGGATGTCCTCGGCGCCGGGGGCGCCCCCCGGCTCGCGGGTCACGACCACGTCGAGCCCGGTGCCGCGCAGGTCGTCGGCGAGCAGCGCCGCCTGGGTGGACTTGCCGGCACCCTCACCGCCCTCGAGGGTGATGAAGCGTCCCCTCAACCGGACTCGCCCCACAGGAGGTAACGCAGTGCCGCGCCCAGGCGGCCGAACAGGCCCAGGCGGCCCACGTCGGCGCCGGCCACCAGGGGCACCTCGTGGGGCTCGACCCCGGGGGCGGTCACCACCAGGGTGGCGACTTGGTCACCGAGGGCGATGGGCGCCGGCAGCGGCCCGTCGTAGACCACCTTCGCCGCCATGTCGCGGCGCGCCTTGCGTGGCAGGGTGATGGTCAGGTCGCGGTCGATGACCAGCGGCACGGTGGCGCGGGAGCCCAGCCACACCTCCGCCTCGGCGACCGTCTCACCGGCGCCGAACAGGGCGTAGTTGTGGAACTCGCGGAAGCCCCAGGCGAGCAGGCGTTCGCTCTCGCGGCTGCGCGCCTTGACGCTGGGCAGGCCGTTGACCACCAGGATCAGGCGGCGGTCCCGGTTGACGGCCGAGGCGGTGAGCCCGTAGCCGGAGGCCTCGGTGTGGCCGGTCTTCAGGCCGTCGGCGCCGACGCCCTTGTACAGCAGCGGGTTGCGGTTGGTCTGGCGGATGCCGTTGTGCGTGAACACCTGTTCCGCATAGTAGTGGTAGTACTCGGGGAAGTCCTCGATGGTGCGCCGGGCCAGATGGGCCAGATCGCGGGCCGAGGTCAGGTGCTCGGGATGGGGCCAGCCGGTGGCGTTGCGGAACACGGTGTCGGTGAGGCCGAGCTCCCGGCCGCGCACCGTCATCTCCTCGGCGAAGGCGTCTTCGCTGCCCGCCAGCCCCTCGGCGACCACGATGCAGGCGTCGTTGCCCGACTGCACGATGATGCCCCTGAGCAGGTCCTCGACCTTCACCCGGTCGCCCGGCTCCAGGAACATGGTGGAGCCGCCGCTCTTGGCCCCTCCCTTGCGCCAGGCGTTCTCGCTGACCCGGAAGGTGTCGTCCAGGGACAGGCGGCCGTCGCGCAGGCGCTCGAAGACCATGTAGACGGTCATCATCTTGCTCATGGACGCCGGCGCCATGGGCTTTTCGGCGTTCTTCTCGAACAGCACCGCCCCGGTGGCCGTTTCCAGGAGCAGGGCTTCGGACGCCAGAGTCTCGATGGCGGCGGCCGGCCTCCCCGCCCCGGCCAGGACCAGGACGGCGACCAGACCTGCGATCAGACCCCGGCCCATCAGTCGGCCACGATGATGCGGGCATCCGGGTACCCGGCCCGGATCACCCCGTCCAGAACGCCGTCGGCCTGTTCGACGGAGGCCAGCGGTCCGATGCGCACCCGGAACACGTCCCGTCCGCCGACCAGCACCGATGTCACCACCACGGTGCCCAGGCTGGCCAGCCGCGCCCGCACCCGGTTGGCGTTGTCGAACACGGCATAGGCGCCGGCCTGTACGAACAGCCGCGTCGGGCCGACAGCCTCGTAGTCGACCTGGGCCTCGGGCTCGGCCGGCCCGGCCCGCACGGCGGCGGCCGGGGCCGCGGGTTGGCCGTCCACGGGACCGCCGAGGGCATCGCCGCCGGCGCCGGCGGGCTGCGCCGAGCCCGGCGGCGGCAATGTCCGCTGGGTCACCGGGGGCTTGGGCAGGCGCGCCACGGTGATGGGCGTTCCGATCGCCGCCAGCTCCGCCGCCCCCTGCAGGCGCGCCGCCTCGCGCCGGCTTTCGTCGGCCAGGATGAGCACCCGCACCCGCGCCGTCCCCTGGCGCTCGAAACCGAGGAGCTGGGCGGCGCGCCGGGAGACGTCGATGATGCGCCCGTGGGCGAACGGGCCGCGGTCGTTGATCCGCAGGCGCAGGCTGCGGCCGTTCTCCAGGTTGACCACCTGGACCACGCTGGGCATGGGCAGGGTCCGGTGGGCCGCCGACAGCTGGTTCATGTCGAATACCTCGCCGTTGGCGGTTTGGCGGCCGTGGAACTTGGGCCCGTACCAGGATGCGATGCCGGTCTCCACATAATCGTAGTCGACCGCCGGGTAGTACCAGACGCCGCCGATCTGGTACGGGTCGCCGACCTTGTATCGGCCCGCCGGCTCCTCCTCCTGGGCGACCCGCTTGGCGGCGTGGACGAGAAGCTGGGTTTCGGCGCAGGCGGCCAGCATCAGCACGCCGCAGGCGAGCGCCAACCAAGTCGTCTTCCGCCCGCCCCACCGTGCCATCGCCCGGGGCTCCTTCGAGGTCATTGACGTGTCGGGCAATGTAGCCACGCCGCCTGGGGCGGGCAAGCCGGCCTTGGGCGTCGCCCCGCTCACTTTTCCGTGGTGGCGCGCAGGCGTTCCAGCAGGCCGAGGGACGGGAAGCCGTCGGCCGGCAGCCGGGCACGCCGCTGGAAGTCCTTGATGGCCTGCCGGGTGCGGGCGCCGGCGACCCCGTCGGCGCCGCCCGGGTCGTGGCCCAAGGTGGCCAGACGCCGCTGAATCTCAACCACCTCCCGGCGCGACAGGGGCGCGTCCTTGGCCGGCCGCGGGGTGGCCAGGGGGCCGGCCCCGGCCAGCCGGTCGGCCAGATGGCCGACGGCCACGGCGTAGAGGATGGAGCGGTTCCACACCAGGGTGGTGCGGAAGTTGGCATAGACCAGGAACGCCGGGCCGGCGTATCCGCCGGGCAGGATCAGTGAGGCGTCGATGGCCACGCGGGGCAGATCCCGGCCGTCGATTCGCCGCACCCCGAGGCGCTGCCACTCGGCCAGGGGTTTTTTCACCGACAGGCCCGAGAGGTCGAGATCGAAGCCCTCCGGCAGGCGCACCTCCCGGCCCCAGGTCCGGTCGCCGTGCCAGCCCGAGCGGTCCAGGTAATTGGCCGCCGAGGCGAAGACGTCGGGCAGGCTCTTCCACAGGTCGCGCCGGCCGTCGCCGTCGAAGTCTACGGCGAAGTCCCGGTAGGTGGTGGGCAGGAACTGGGGCTGGCCCATGGCGCCGGCCCATGACGCCTTGACCCGGACCGGCACGTCGCCGCGGTCGATGAGGGTGAGCGCGGCCAGCAACTGCTCGCGGAAGAAGGCGCTGCGGCGCTCGTCGTAGGCCAGCGTGACCAGGGCGGCGACCAGGGGGAAGGATCCCGTGTACTCGCCGAAATTGGTCTCCAGTCCCCAGAAGGCGACCAGGAAGCGGGGCTGCACGCCGAACCGGACCTGCACCTCGGCCAGCAGGTCGCCGTGGCGGGTCAGCAGCTCCCGTCCCCGCTCGATTCGCCGGGCGGTGACCGCGTTGCCCAGGTAGGTCCACAGGGTCTGGGTGAATTCGGGCTGCCGGCGGTCCAGCTCGACCACCCGGGTGACCGGGGCGACGCCGGCCAGAGCCTCGTCCAGGGTGGCCGGCCGCACGCCCCGCGCGAGGGCCTCGGTGCGCAGGTCGTCGAGCCACCGGTCGAACCCCTCGGCGGGCGCAGACCAGGACTGCGCCGGCCATGCGATGGCGGCGACGGCGGCGAGGACGAGGGCGGCGGCGATCCGATTCATGCGTGCTCCCGGCGGATGGTGAGACCCGGCCCCTTCTGCCACAGCCCCCGGCACCGGGCAATCGTCATGCCTGCGGTCCCGGCAGCAGGGTGTCGGTGCGGTCGGTGAGCCAATAGGCCAGGAGGCCCAGCCACTCGTGCAGGGCGGCCCGGAACGAACCCAGTCCCGAGAGGAAGTTGAAGCGGACGCTGATCTCGTCCGCCGGCCCCGTGGTGTGAAAGTCGACGGGATAGGGCACCACGGTCCAGCCGGCGCGGCGAAAACACCCGACCGCCCGCGGCATGTGGAAGGCCGAGGTGATGAGCAGCCAGGTCTCGCCCGGCTGCGGGTCGGCGAGGGCGTGGCTGAAGGTGGCGTTCTCCGCGGTGTTGCGCGCCCGATCCTCGAACAGGACGCGGCCGGGATCCACGCCCAGCCGCGCCAGCAATGGCGCGACGAAATGGGCTTCCTTGAGGTCCTGATTCAATAACGATCCGGAACCGCCTGAAAACACGAGGGTCGCGGTGGGGTAGCGTTGCGCCAGTTGGGCGAAGGCAAGGAGGCGCTCCACCGCATCGTTGACGGTGATCTGGCCGCGGTCCCGCGTGATCTTCTGGCTCAGCACCCCGCCCAGGACAACGATGCCGTCCACCCGTTCCGGCGGCTGGTCGACCACCGGGAAGCGGTTCTCCAGGTCGGCGAACAGCCAAGAGCCGATCGGCACCACGGAAAAGAACACGGCGCCCGCCAGCGCCAGGGTCAGCACGGCCCGCCCCGCTGCCCGCCAACGGGTCCACAGCAGAACGACACCAACGACCAACGCGATGAGCAGCAGGTTGCCCGGGTCGGCGAGGAACCACAGGACCTTGGACAGGGTGAAGAACATGGGTCGCTGAATACCGGCAAGCCGAAGGCGGTGCAACGACTCGCCGCGGTCCCCTACTCCCGGGCGCCGCCCCCCGCGGCCTCGATCAAGCGGATGATGTCGCCGTAGATACGCCGGTAGCGGTCGGCGCCCGCCATGGTCAGGCGCGACAGGGCGTCGCGGGCATGGGCCGTCGCCGACCATCCCATGGGATCGCTGGCCGCCGTCTCGGCGCCAGCCGCGAGGAGTCGGCGCACGCTTTCCAGGCTGCCTCCGGCGGCGGCCGTGATCAGCGGCGTCTGGCCGATGTCGTCGCGGCAGTTCACATCCACATGGGCGGCCAGCAGGGCCGCCACCTCGTCGGGCTCGTCGAGGAAGGCGGCCTCGTGCAGGCTGCGGCAGCCCGCGCCGTCGTCGGCCCCGGCGGTCCATGTCGGGACTGCGGTCCATGCCAACGCCGCGGCCGCGAGCAGTGCCGGCCCACTGAGCCGACGCCGGCGCGAACGGCCGCGCCCTGGTCGGCGATCCGGGTCCGCATCACCCATGCTTGGCGAGTCCTCGGCCGGTGGTCAGCCCGTCATGATGACATGATCACGGCGGCAATGGGTTTCCAGAGGGACCAAATGAAGCCGCTTTCGCGGCAAATTCGAAATAAAATTTCTCACTGTGTGTCCAATATGGCACATTCTTATCATGTGTGCGGTCTTGGACCATTCTGTCGTTGACCGGGACGGGGTGCTTCCGTAGCGTATAGACAGAACGCGAAGTTGTCAGAGCGGCGGTTGGTGCCTTCGGGCCCGCGGTCTCCGCAGAAGGTGGAGGAGGAGTTCTGATAACGCGATGATTGATCGTTTGTCGAACCCGGTGGATCCTCCGCACGTCGAGGCGTCGACGCGTGCGGTGACGCGCGCCGGGGCTCAGGGCGACGGGGAGCGCGATCGCAACGCCGAACGGGAGGCGGCCCGAGGGGTCGACGGCTCGCCAGCGGTGGTGCGCGACCTTTCCGAGGCCGTGGCAGCCGGCGCCCGCCCCCATGAATCGGGCATCCCCAGCGAGTCGCCCGATCATCCCGACGACCAGCGGGACGAGGTCTCCGCCTCCGAGGACCAGGGCTCCGCTGACGACGGAAATTCGGAAGAGAGTCCCGCCGCCCCCTTCGAGCTGACGGAGGAGGAAAAGGCCCGGCTCCGCGAGATGCGCCAGCGGGACGCGGAGGTCCGGCGTCACGAACAGGCCCACCGCATCGTCGGCGGCGGCTATGTCAGCCTGCCCACTTACGAATACGAGCGCGGCCCCGACGGCCACCTTTACGCCATCTCCGGCGAGGTGGAGATCGATACCAGCGAAGAGGAATCGCCCGAGGCGACCATCGCCAAGATGGAGGTGGTGATCCGCGCCGCCCTGGCGCCCGCCGAGCCGTCGGCCAAGGACCGGGCGGCGGCGGCCGAGGCCAAGCGGATCAAGGCGGAGGCGGAGCAGGAGCTGCGCCAGCAGAAGCAGGAAGAGCAGAGCGGCGACGGAGAGTCCGCCTCCTCGCCCGACGTCGGCAAGGCCCTCGACGCCTACTCCCGCAGCGCCGTCGGCCTGGTCACCGACCCCTCCGAGGAAGAGGAAGAGCCGACCAAAGGCAGCGGCGTCCTCGCCTGATTCCGGCGCGCTTACCCACCGACCTGCTAAGGCCCGTCGCGGCGCTCAAGCGTCATCACATTTGCATGAAATGACCAGCCGGGTCAGACCGTTGGCAACGCGGTAGGATTGGGAGCCGGCGGGATTTCCGGGGTCAGCCGTTCGTGCCGGTGGCCAGCGTCAGGGGAAACAGCGGGATGCTGCCCGACAGCACCTCGCGGATGATTCCCGCCTCCGCATCCATCCAGTCGCGATCGGGGCCGCGGCCGCCGGTGTCGTTCCATATGCTCCAGGCGCGCAGGCTGATGGTGTCCCGGTGGCGGTCGATCAGGTCCTGCCGGCAGCCGTAGTAGGCCTCCCAACTCGGCTCGGCGGCGGGCCGCGCCCGGCGGATCAGGGCCATGGCTTTGGCCACGGTGAGCCCTTCGACGAAGGTCAGGTAGGCGAGCACGGCCAGCGGCGCGCGGTTGATGCCGGCGGTGCAGTGGACGTAGACCTTGTGGCCTGCCGCCAGCAGCGCATGGAGGTTGCGGACGGCCGCCGCCAAGTGGCGTCGCTGGTCGGGCGGATCGAAATCGCGCATGGGGCAGTGGACCATGACCAGTCCGGTGCTCCGCCCGTGGTGCAGGTGCCGCATGTAATCGATCTTGAAGTAGCGGTGGCATTCGGGGTGCTGCAGGGACAGGATGGCCGACACGCCGGTCTTCCGCCGGATCGAATCGATGTCGGCGGCGGTCATCGGGCAACTGCCGATCACCAGATCGTCACGCACCTGGTTCCAGTTGAGCGTCCACACCCACATGGTGACCGAATCCACGCTACTCCTTTAGATTTGTTATATATGTCCGGCTTCGGCAAGGAAATACCCCGGTCGCTGGGCCGGCCGCGGCCGACGACGATAATGGTTGGGGCGTGGCATTGGTGCCACAGACGGGGACGGTGAGCGGCGGAAGTCCTTTTCGTTGCGGGGATGGGTGGCCGAGCGGTCGAAGGCACCGGTCTTGAAAACCGGCAGGCCCGAGAGGGTCTCGTGGGTTCGAATCCCACCCCATCCGCCACCCTACGCCTTCGGCTTCGGGCGGCAGGCCACCCTCGGGTGGACTGGCGACCGAAGGCGTTTAGGCGTAGGCGTGTCGCCCGAAGCTCCGTCAGGAGCGTAGGGGGACTGGCGCCGGCATCGGCACCCTACTCCCGACCTTGCGCCGATCCCCCGATCCGGCAATGCGGCGGGGATAGGTGTGGACGGTCTCGGGCCCCGGCTCCGCCGGCAAGCAGCGTCCCGCCGTCATCGTCCAGGACGGACCGCCTCGACGCCACCGCGTCCGTCACGGTCTGGGTGTTCACCACCGACAACCCCATCAGTCGCGACTTTCCGGCCGAACGACGTCGGCGATCATACGGCGCAGCCAGACATGACCGGGGTCATCGTGGACGCGCTCATGCCAGACGATCCTATAGCCGAAATCCCCGAGCTGCACTGGAGGCTTGAGAAGGGTCAGGTTCATGGTATCGGCAAACGCCTGCGCGGCGCGGTAGGGCATGGTCAGGACAAGGTCGGAGTTCGCCGCAGCGAGCGCTGCCACCAAGAAGTAGGGGAGCACCAGGGCGATCCGGCGTTCGCGGCCCATGCCGGAGAGGGCACGGTCTACCGGGCCAGTCCTGCCGCCCGTGATAGTGACGAGAATGTGCGCATGGTTCAGATAGTCGTCCAAGCCGATAGTCCCATCCGCGGTCCGAGCAGCAGGGTGCCCGGCACGCACGATGCACGCGAAGCTTTCGCGAAATATTTCCTTCGCCCTCAGTGCGTTCGGGATGGGGTTGTCGCTGTAGAACACGAGATCGAGATCATTGCTTCCGAGTTCGTCGAACGAACTCGGGGTAAGCGGCGTAATGTCGAGCGCCGCGTTCGGTGCTGCACCGAAGAACCGAGGGGCAAGGTGCGGCATGACGACGGTCGCGCCATAGTCCGTCGTCGCCATGCGGAACCGGCGCTGCGACGACGCGGGGTCGAACATGGCCGCCGGCTCGAGGACGCGCAGGACGCCGGAAAGGACGTCCTCCAGGGGTTCGCGCAGCTCCAGCGCGCGCGGTGTCGGCTTCATCTTTGATCCGCTCTTCACGAACAGGCGATCGTCGAAGAGCTCGCGCAGCGACGCCAGCGCCCGGCTCGTCGCGGGTTGGCTCATGCCGAGCAGCTTCGCCGTCTGCCCGACATTCGATGTCGCCAAGAGGCTCCTGAGAACGATGAGCAGGTTCAAGTCGATCTTTCGAAAGTTCTGCTCGAGCATGCCCCTCTCCGGCCGGCGTCCAGCGGCCCGGCACCGATCGCGTCATTCGATAATCGGATGATGACTTTCCACAATTTCCTATAGCGGAATAACGGGACATGCCTCAAGTACTGTGCATCCGAAATGCAGTTCGGCGCCCGCCTGCACTGCGCGCGGGAAGGCTCTGGGTGTCACCCCGTTCACCACCGACGTGCCGGTACTCAGGCAATGGCAAAACCACCACAACCCGATGGAGTCCGCGTGCTCCAACCGAAGGAGGGCAAAGCACATGCGACAGTCTTTGACCTACCCCTTAAATGTCCTTTGCGTGACAGGCGCTTTGCTTGTTGGCGGCGCAGCGCATGCACAATCGGGCTGGTCGGACGCAGCGCCCCTGCCGTCGCCACGTCAGGAAATCTATGCCACGACCCATGATGGGATGGTCTTCACGGCGGGCGGGCTTGCTGAACGTGCTTCCGCAGTCCGGGACGATTTTCTGGCTTATGATCCGCAGACCGACAGTTGGCAGGAGCTGGCGAACCTCCCCGCGCCACGTCACCACGTCACGCTGTCGACTCTTGACGGTCTGATTTACGCGGTGGGCGGATTTTCAGGCGCTTTTCCCAACTGGAAGCCCGAAGCCTCGGTCTATTCCTACGACTTCGAGACCGCGCAATGGAGCGCTCTTTCCGATCTGCCCGTGGCGCGGGGCGAGCATGTCTCCGCGGTCGTGGATGGACGGATCTACGTGATCGGCGGACGTGTCGGCGGGACGGTATCCGCGGCGACCTACAAGGAACATCGCGATACGGGCCGGGTGGATGTCTTCGATCCCGAAACCGGGATTTGGTCGCGAGGGGTGGACGCGCCCACTGCCCGAAACAGTGCCGCAAGCGCGGTGATCGATGGTAGGATTTACGTCGTGGGGGGTCGCCAATACCTCGGACAGCCGGACGGCACGGCCGTCAACGTGAACGTGGCCTCCCTCGAAGCTTTCGATCCCGAGACCGGTCTCTGGTCGGTGAAGGCACCGATGCCGCAGGCCGCTGGCGGGCTCGCGGCAGCCGCAGTCGGAGGCAAGCTCTACGTCGTTGGCGGCGAGCAGTGGAGCCCGACGCGGAAGGTCTTCGCCGAAGGGTGGGTCTACGATCCTGCCACGGATGAGTGGGACGCCATGCCCGACCTGAACGTCCCCCGACACGGGTTGGCTGCAGCAGCGATTGAAGGCCGAATATACGTGTTCGGTGGTGCAACGAAAACCGGCGCTGGCGACGTGCCGGCGCACGAGGCGCTCACCGTCGAGCCCTGATCCTCGGCCCCAATGACGCAAGCAATCGACCCGGTCCTCGACCAGGCTGGTTGGACCTCTCTCCCGCATTCTCCGCCCCCCTCAGGTGGACTGGCGCCGGCAACGGCATACGACCCCAGACCTTGCGCCGTTTACCCGATCCGGATAGGTTACATGTAACCGAGGCGGGAGGCCGGCCATGCCCACGACGGCGAACAGCAAGCGGAGTTCACGCGACAAGGTGCGCAGCTACCGGGAACGCATGCGTGCGCGGGGGCTCAGGCCGGTCCAGGTCTGGGTCCCGGACACCCGCACGGCCAACTTCGCCAAGGAGGCCCACCGCCAGTCCCTCGCCGTGGCCAAGAGCCCGCGGGAGCAGGAGGATCAGGCCTTCATCGACGGGATCACGGACCCCGATCCGGCATGAGGCGGGGCGAGGTGTGGACGGTCTCGGGCCCCGGCTCCGCCGGCGAGCCGCGTCCCGCCGTCATCGTTCAGGGCGACCGCTTCGACGCCAACGCATCCGTCACGGTCTGCGTGTTCACCGCCGACGAAACGGAGGCGCCCCTGTTCCGCCTTCCCGTGACTCCCAGCGAGGGCAACTGCTTGCGGGCCGTCTCCCGGCTGATGGTGGACAAGCTCACCACGGTGTCCAAGGACCGGATCGGAGACCGGATCGGCCGCCTGGACGACGCCGACGTGGTGCGCCTGAACCGGGCGATCCTGGTGTTTCTCGGTCTGGCCTGAGCGGGCAAGCGCTCAATCGAACCGGTAGACCGTCAGCCGGTCGGTGCCGGACTCGGCGGTCCAGACCTCGCCCTTCCGGCCCAGCATCTGACGCACGGCAGCGCCGGGGCGCGGGATCGGGAACGACTCGAAGGTCTCGCGGTCGGGATCGAACCGCAGGATGGCGTTGGCGCCGAAGTCGCTCACCCAGACCCGGTCCGTCTCGTCCACGTACACCGCGTAGGTGCGGGGATCGTCGCCGGGCAGCGGCCATTCCCGCCACGTGCCGGCCTCGGGGTCGTAGCGGGCCAGCTTGCCGGAGTTCCATTCGCTGATCCAGAGCACGCCGCGAGAGTCCGACCACACGCGGCGGGCCCCGGCGCCGTCCGTCGGCGGATCGAAGACCTGAACCATCCCGGTTCGGCTGTCGATGCGTCCGATGTAGCTGCCGGCCAGCGACGAATACCAGACCTCGCCGTCGGGGGTGCGGTGGATGCCATAGGGGCCGTAGCCGCGGGGCGCCGTGTAGACGCGCATCTCCCCGCTCTTCGGGTCGAGGGAGCCGTAGATGCCGCTTTGCCCCGTGAACCAGAGCGTGCCGCCGCCATCGAAGGTGGCCGTGTTGAGGTTGGCGTAGCCGGTGCCGTCGGGCAGCGGATAGCGGGTGACGGCCAGGGTGTCGGGATGGACCGAGACCATGGCGTTGAGGCCGCCGTCGGTGACCCAGGCGAGGCCGTCCGGCCCGACGATCACCCCGTGCGGCCGCGACCCTTCGCCCAGCGGCACGTGGAGGGTCTTTCCGGTCCTGGGGTCGAGACGGCCCAGCGCCTCCTGGTGCTGCGCCGTGTACCACACCGTCCCGTCCGGCGCCGGCGCCACGTCGTGCGGGTGGGCGCCGTCCGGCACCGGAAAGCTCTCGATGCGCACCTCGGCCGCCGCCGGCCACGCCAAGACCACCAGCAGCACGCCGATGACTCGATGGATCATGGACATGGGAGCCCTCCTGGGCCGCATGTCCTGACGTGGGGGCTTGGGGCGCCGGTGCCAAGACGTCATCGACGTATGGGGTGCGACGGTGTCAAACCCCGTGATCCGCCAGGTAGCGGGTCCGGCCGCCGCGCCACAGCCGGGTGACTTGCGGCAGCCCGGCGTGCTCGCTCACCGCCAGCAGATCGGCCCGCTTGCCGGCGGCGACCTCGCCGCGGTCGTCGAGGCCGGCCGCAAGGGCGGGGTTGAGGGTGGCCAGGCGCACCGCGTTCGGGAGCGCGATGTCGGCCGTTTCGGTCAGCCGGAACACGGCGGCCAGCAGCGTCGCCGGGGCGTAGTCGGCGCACAGGCAGCTGGCGACACCCGCCTGCACCGCGTCCGCGGCCCGCATGGACCCGATCTGGCTGCGGCCGCGCAGCACGTTGGGAGCGCCGAACACGGTGGCGAGTCCGTGCTCGCGGGCCGCCCGGGCGGTGTCCAGGCTGACCGGGAACTCGGAGATGGTGATCCCCAGGCGGCGGTGCATGACGTCGACCCGTTGCGGGCTGTCGTCGTCGTGGCTGGCCACCTGGATGGCGTTCTCGCGCGCCTTGGCCACCAGGGCCGTCATCCGGTCGAAGGCCCCCCTGGCGCCGTTGACCTTGCGGCGGATCAGGGCCTCGGCCTCCTCTTCGCTCTTGGCGTAGGTGCGGGTGAGGAAATCCCGGTAGGTGATCACGTCCAGGAACTGCCCCTGCCCCGGCGTGTGGTCCATCACCGAGACCAGGTGCGCGGACCGGGCGTCCAGAAGCTCCAGCAGGACCGGCAGGGCGCTCTCGTCGGTGATCTCGTAGCGGCAGTGCACCCTGTTGTCGACCAGGGCGCGGGGCGCGTGGTCGTGGATGCTGCGCACCACGTCGGCGGCCAGGGCGTTGTTGCGCACGCCCAGCTCCTCGGCGGCGAAGGACAGGGCGTGGTGGACGGTGGTGATGCCGGCCGCGGCGTTGCGCTTGTCGGCCTGGGCGACGGCGAAGTCCAGGGGGAACAGCACGTTGGGGCGCGGCTCCACCTCCTTTTCCAGGGCGTCGCAATGGAGGTCGACCAGACCGGGCATGAGGATCTGCCCCGAGAGGTCGATCTCGTCCGCACCCCCGGCGCCGTCGGGCTCCACGGCGGCGATGACGCCGTCCTCTAGCAGAACCGCGGAGTCCTCCAGGATCCGATCGGGCAGGACCACCCGGGCACGGGTCAAGTAGGTGCGGCTAGGTGACGAGGGCATCGGTCACGGTCCCGGCGCCGGGCTCCCGGCGCGTCCGGACATGGCGTTCGGCGGCGGCATCGGCTGGCGCCAGGCGGGCGCAGACGCCGCAGTGGTCGCTGGCCAGGACGCCTGCCGCGTCCGGCTGCGACAGGACCCGCCGGCCCGAATGCGCCCGGTAGCGGGGACGGCCATCGGCCTGGACGAGAAACAGGTAGTCGATGCAGCGGTGCGATCCGGCCAGGGTCGGCACCACCGGGCCGGCGCGAGTTACCGACAGACCGGGCCGCTCGGCCAGCCATCGCAGCGGCGGGCTGCCCGGTCCGGCGTTGAAGTCGCCGCCGAGGACCACCGCCGCGTCGCCCATGCGCGGCTCCACGTGCGCCAGGATGGTTTCCAGTTGCTGCCGCCGCAGGGCGTCGGCCCCGGCGAGATGGGTGAGATGGGCGTTGACCGCCAGAAGCCGGCCATCGGCGGTGTCGAGGGTGACCACCTGGGCGATGCGCTCGCCGTCGGCGGCATCGGCCGGCAGGTCGACGACCTCGGATCGGGAGATGCCGCCGCGCCAGAGCACGGACAGACCGGACCAGCTGTCCACGGGGCGCCCGGCAAAGGACCGCGGCTTGCGGCGGGCCGGCGCGAACACGTGGGCCAGGCCCAGGTGACCGGCCAGGGCCGTCCCCGTATGGAGCCCCAGGTCGGGGGCGGCGAACACCTCCTGCAGGAGCACTAGGTCCGGCTGCAGGGCGGCCAGGCCCTCGGCCATCGCCCGCAGGCGGGCCTCGTAGGCGCCCTCGCCCTTCCAGGTGTTGAGGGTGACGACGGTGAGGTCGGTCATGCCGCGGCCGTATATCCTGTGAGCCGATAGATGCGGTCGCCGACGGAGTCCCGCACCTCGGCGTCGTGGAAGATGCCGACCACGGCCGCGCCCCGCGCGATGGCCTCGCGGATGATCTGCACCACCGTGGCCCGGTTCTCCGCGTCCAGGGCGGCCGTCGGCTCGTCCAGCAACAGGATCGGGTAGTCGACGACGAAGCTGCGGGCGATGTTGACCCGTTGCTGTTCGCCACCGGAGAAAGTCGCCGGGGCCAGGCTCCGCATGGGTTCGGGGACGCGCAGGCGATCGAGCAGCGCCGCGGCCTTGGCCGCCGCCGCCTCGGCCGGCACCCCGAGCATGCGCAACGGCTCGGCCACCACGTCCAGTGCCGGCACCCGGGGAATGGCGCGCAGGAACTGGCTGACGTAGCCGATGGTGTGCTTGCGCACGTCGAGGACTCGGTGCGGCGACGCCGACACCAGATCGACCACCGTGCCGCGGTGCCGCACCCGGATGCTGCCCCCCTGCGGCTTGTAGTTGGCATAGAGCGACCGGAGCAGGGTGCTCTTGCCGCTGCCCGAGGGGCCGTCTAGGACCACGCACTCGCCTCCCTCGACCGACAGGTCGACGCCGTCGAGGACCGGCAGCACCACCCCGCCCTGGGTGTGGAGGGTGAAGGACTTGACCAGCCCGCGCACCTCGATCAAGGGGTCCGATGCCATGGTCAGGATCTCACGTCTGCAGCACTGACGAGACAAGCAATTGTGTGTAGGGGTGCTGGGGGTCGTCCAGCACCTGGTCGGTCAACCCGGTCTCCACCACTCGGCCGCGCCGCATGACGGCCAGCCGGTGGGCCAGCAGCCGCACCACGGCCAGGTCGTGGGTGACCACCACCGCCGCCAGGCCGAGGTCGGTCACCAGGCGGCGCAGCAGGTCGAGCAGCCGCGCCTGGACCGACACGTCGAGGCCGCCGGTGGGCTCGTCCATGAACACCAGCCGCGGCTTGGAGACCAGGTTGCGGGCGATCTGGAGCCGTTGAAGCATGCCGCCGGAGAAGGTCCGCGGCATGTCGTCCATGCGGTCCAGGTCCATCTCCACCCGCTCCATCCAGGCGCCGGCCTCGGCCCGGATGTCGCCGTAGCGGCGCGCGCCCACGGCCATCAGGCGCTCGCCGATGTTGGCCCCGGCGCTCACCCGCATGCGCACGCCGTCGCGGGGGTTCTGGTGCACCATGCCCCAGTCGGTGCGCATCAGGAAGCGCCGGCGCGGCTCGGAAATGGCATAGAGGTCTTGCACCTGGCCCGTGCGGTCGGTGTAGGAGACGGTGCCGGCGGTGGGCTCCAGGATTCCCGACAGGCAGTTGAGCAGTGTGGTCTTTCCCGACCCGGACTCCCCGACCACCCCCAAAACCTCGCCGGGCCAAAGATCGAAGCCGACGTCCTCGCACCCGACCACCCGGCCGAAATGCCTGGTCAGGCCGGTGACGGTGAGCAGGGTCTGGGGATGTTCGCTCATCGGCGCCCCCTACTCCGCCGCGTCCGCCCCGTAGGTGACCGGCGCCCCGGTGCCCACGTGCCCGGCGTCACGGCGCTCGGCGCAGTAGTCGGTGTCCGAGCACACGAACATGCGCCCGCCGCGGTCGTCGGTCACCACCTCGTCCAGGTAGCTGTCGCGGGACCCGCACAGGGCACAGGCGTGCTCCCAGGTCTGCTTCTCGAACGGGTAGTCCTCGAAGTCGAGGCTCTTGACGTCGGTGTACGGCGGCACGGCGTAGATGCGCTTTTCGCGCCCGGCGCCGAACAGCTGCAGGGCCGGCATGTGGTCCATCTTGGGGTTGTCGAACTTGGGGATGGGCGACGGCGCCATCACGTGGCGCTCGTTGACCAGGACCGGGTAGTTGTAGGACGTGGCGATGCGGCCGTGGGTGGCGATGTCCTCGTACAGCTTGACGTGCATCACCCCGTACTCGGCCAGGGCGTGCATCTTCCGTGTCTCCGTCTCCCGCGCCTCGAGCCAGCGCAAGGGCTCCGGGATGGGCACCTGGTAGACGAGGATCTGGTCCGCGGTCAGGGGCTTCTCGGGGATGCGGTGCCGGGTCTGGATGATCGAGGCCTCGGCCGTTTCCTCCGTGGTCCTCACCCCCGTGGTGAGGGCGAAGAATCGCCGGATGCTGACGGCGTTGGTGGTGTCGTCGGCCCCTTGGTCGATGACCTTGAGCACATCGTCGGCGCCGATGATGCTGGCCGTCACCTGGATGCCGCCGGTGCCCCAGCCGAAGGGCAGCGGCATCTCGCGGCTGCCGAAGGGCACCTGGTAGCCGGGCACCGCCACCGCCTTGAGGATGGCGCGGCGGATCATGCGCTTCGTCTGCTCGTCCAGGTAGGCGAAGTTGTAGCCGCGCACGGTCAGGTTCCCGTCTTGCGTTGGCGGGCCTCGGCCCGCAGTTCGCGCACCGTCACAAGTTCGCCCTGGAAGTCCACGTAATGAGGCAGCTTGAGGTGCTGGACGAACCCCGAAGCCTCCACGTTGTCGGTGTGGTAGAGCACGAACTCCTCGTCCTGGGCCGGCGACGACGGCTCCTCGCCCAGTTCGCGGCACCGCAAGGCCCGGTCGACGAGGGCCATGGCCATGGCCTTGCGTTCGCCCTCGCCGAAGGTGAGGCCGTAGCCGCGGGTGAACTGGGGCGGCTCGGTGGCCGATCCCTTGAACTGGTTGATCATCTCGCACTCGGTCACCGTCAGGTCGCCGATGTCGACGGCGAAGCCCAGCTCCTCGGGCACCAGCTCTACCGACACCTGGCCCATGCGGATCTCGCCGGCGAACGGATGGGTCGAGCCGAACCCCCGCTGCGTGGAGTAGCCGAGCGCCAGCAGGAACCCCTCGTCGCCACGGGCCAGGTTCTGCAGCCGCACGTCGCGGTCGGCGGGGAAGCCGAGCGGCTCGCGGGTCAAGTCGCCGACAGGGCGGTCGGGGTCGTCGGGCTCCTCCTTCTCGATCAGGCCCTCGTGGTCGAGGAGCTCGACCACGCGCGGGACGCGCTCATCGACGTCGCCAGGATCGCCGGCCGCCGATACGGAGTTGGGGTCGCCCTCCTCCGCCAGCTCGAAGTCGAGCAGCCGGTGGGTGTAGTCGAAGGTCGGACCCAGAACCTGGCTGCCCGGCAGGTCCTTGTAGGTGGCCGAGATGCGGCGGCTGATGCGCATGGCGCCGGTGTCCAGGGGCTCGGTGACACCGAACCGGGGCAAGGTGGTGCGGAAGGCGCGGAGCAGGAAGATGGCCTCCACCAGATCGCCACGCGCCTGCTTGACCGCCAGCGCCGCCAGCTCCCGGTCGTAGAGCGAGCCCTCGCTCATCACCCGGTCCACGGCCAGGGAGAGCTGTTCGGCGATCTGCTTGAGCGTGATGCCGGGATGGGCCCGGTCGCCGCGCCGCCGTTCGGCGAGCAGGCGGTGGGCGGCCGCGATGGCCTTTTCGCCCCCCTTGACGGCCACGTACACGGGATCAGCCCTCCACCCGGGTCGAGCGCGGCAACGCGGCGATGCGCTCGCCGGCGGCGAACACGATGTCCACCCCGCAGGGGTAGAGCCCGTGGTTGTCGCGCACCCAGTCCCACAGGTCCGCCGGCGCCCCGTCCACCCGCAGGCGCGCCTCGGCCTCGATGCCGGGGCCGGACAGACGCATGCCCGCATCGTCAGCCAGGCCGGCCACCTGGATGATGACCGTCGCCGAGCGGTCCGGATATTCCGGGGTGCCGGGGTCGAACGAGGACAGCGGCGGCATGGCCGCAGCGTCGGCGACCACCGCGAACACCGCCTCCTCGGGCCGCGCGACCACCGGGGAGCCGCAGTGGAAGCGCAGGAAGTCGGCAGCCCCCTGCCCGCCCGCGACCGCGCAGTCCAACCACAACGGCGTGTCGTGATCGACCAGGGACAGGCACAGGGCAGCGGCCGCCGGGCTCAACGGCGCCGGCGCCTCGCCCAGCCCTGCCAGATGGACGATGGTCCCCGGGCGGGACATGGCATGCAGCACGCCGCGGAAGACGCTTTGGGAATCGGCCACCGGGTCGGCCAGGCCGGGCATGATGACGGGGCCGGCCACGACTAGTTGTCTCCGCGGACCATGGTGAAGAACTCCACCTTGGTGGGTCCCGAGTCGGCCCTGCGGGCCGCGCGGGCGGCCTCGATCTCCTGCTCCAGGGGCGCGATCACGGCGATCTCGATGGCGGGGCGCCGCGCCGTGTCCTGGAGAAGGGCGTCGAACACGGCGGCCAATTCGGCATGGCGGGTGTCGCTGCCGGCCACGTAGGCGTACCCGACGGCGCCGCCCTTGACCTGGACGACGCAGCGGCTGACGGTCATTTCGCCCAGGTTGAAGCGGGTGCCGGTGCCGCCGGCGCGGGCCCGCACCATGGCCAGCCCGACCTCGGGCGGACGCACCAAGTCGTAGGCGGGCCGGTCCGGCGTCTCCTGCCACGCCGACTCGAGTGTTTCCGCGGAGGTGCGCGCCAGGACGGCCATCCACCGCTGTCGGTCGGCCGTAGGAGCGGAAGGGTGATCGTGCGCCGTGGTCATGGATGACACAAAAATTTGTATAGACGTCTATTTATCTACTCATTACACTATCAAACGGCGCCCCGGTTGGCAAAGGGTTCCGAGGCGGGGGAATCGCATGCAAGGGACGGAGATCACGCGCGGCAGCGGCGTCGCCCTGTGGCGGCAGATCCAGGACAAGCTGGAGAAGGAGATCGCCTCCGGGGCCCTCGAGCCGGAGGCGCGCTGCCCCACCGAGTTCGCCCTGGCGGCACGCTTCGGCGTCAACCGGCACACGGTCCGCCGCGCCATCGCCGCAATGGAGGAAAAGGGCCTTCTGAGGGTCGAGCAGGGCCGCGGCACCTTCGTGCGCGGCAACGTGGTCAACTATCCCGTCCGCAAGCGGACCCGGTTCAGCGAGACCATCACCCAGCAGAGCCGCGCCCCCCACGGCCGCCTGCTGCTGGCCACCGAGATGGCGGCCGACGCCGCGGTGGCCGGGGCCTTGGACTTGGCAAAGGGGGCGCCGGTGGTGTTGTTGCGCACCCTGGGCGAGGTCGACGGCCAGCCCATGGTGATCGCCGACCACTACTTCGACGGCGTCCGCTGCGCCGGCATCCAGGACGCCTACGAGGACACCGGGTCCATCTCCCGGGCCCTAGACCGCATGGGCGTCGGCGACTACCTGCGCAAGGTCACCCGGGTGACGGCGCGCATGCCGGACCGGTTCGAGGCCCGCCATCTGCGCCAGCCGTCCAACCGGCCGGTCCTGGTCTCCGAAAGCGTCAACGTGGATTCCGAAGGCCGCCCGGTGGAGTTCGGGGTCGCCCGCTTCGCCGGTGACCGGGTGCAGATCGTCTTCGAGCCCTGAGAGCCCGTCAGAGAGGTTCATGGTGTTTTTCAACGAACTGGAAAGGCGGCGCTGCCAGGAGCGACCGCGAAGGCGATGCCCCGCATCGCGGCGCCCGCCCCTCCTGCCGGGGCGCAAACTCAAGGCATTGAAAAGCATCATGAACCTCTCTGACGGGCTCTGAGGCGCGCGCGGCCATGGCGGTTCAGTGCACCCGTCCGGCGCAGGGCGCCGCCGGCCTCGTAGACCATGCGTCCGCCGACCATGGTCGCCACCACCTGCGGCAGTTCGGGATCGCGGTCGTCCACCACCACCAGGTCGGCCCGCCGGCCCACCGTGATGGCGCCCCGGTCGTGGAGCCCGGCCGCCGCGGCCGGCGTGCCCGACACCATGGCCCAGCCGTCGGCGAAGCTGCACAGGCCGCGGGCGACCAGGCGGAACACCGCCTGCACCAGGGACGGATAGTAGTAGTCGGAGGTGAGGATGGTGCACAGGCCCTCCCCCACCGCGGTGGCCACGCACATGCGGTTGCAGTGGCTGCCGCCGCGGCAGCACGTTGGGCGCGCCGAGGACGATGTCGCTGCCCATGTCCAGCCCGGCGCGGGCGGTCCGGCCATCGACCGGGAACTCGGACACGCGGCTCCCCAGGTCCCGGTAGCGCCGGCACATTTCCGGGGTCTCGTCATCGTGGGACAGGGTGGGCACGCCCAGGGCGTCGGCCGCGCCCGCCAGCCGCTCCACCACCGGCCACACCTCCGGCTCCCGCGCCGCGGTCCGCTCCAGCAGGAGCAGGAAGTCCTCGAGGGTCACGCCGGCCCGGTCGGCGTAGGGGCTGAGCTTCTCCGGCGTCGCCAGGCGTTGGGCGAAATGGGGCAGATGGTCGTTGAAGGCCAGCAGCCCGACCCGGCCCTCCATCAGCCAGGTCCCCACGTCGGCGGCGCCGTCCACGTTGTAGGTTTCGTAGCGCAGGTGCACCCGGGTGTCGCACAGCAGCCGGGCGCGCAGCCGCTCCAGCGCGTCCAGCACCTCGACCACCGTGTCGCGCCCCCTCAGGCCCGGCTCCCACGAGTAGGTGACGCCGTGGAAGGCGGTGGTGATGCCGTTGGCCACCATCTGGCGGTCGGTGTCCAGCAGGCCCACGTCCACCGGCAGCCGGATTCCCGGCCGCGGCATGATCTGGCGCTCGAAGGCGTCGCCGTGCAGGTCGACGATGCCGGGCAGGATCAGGCAGCCGTCCGCATCCCAGGCGGCGTCCGCCTTCCCCGCCGGCGCTTCGCCGAGGGCGGAGATGTAGCGGCCGTCCACGGCGACGGCGCCGGCCCGGATCGATCCGTCGGGTTGCAGGGTTCGGCCACGCGTCAGAACGGCGCTCATGAACACGGTCCTTGTCGGGTGCACGGACGATGCATTGCCACCATCGTCTGCCAGAAAGACCCTAGAACGACCGGCAAGCTCTTGTTGTGAATTTATTGTTAACCCACCATACCATTACATCGTTTGTTTTCGTCTACGATTGGGTGTATTTGTCTATGTTCTGTTAAGTTTTATTCATCTGCACATCACAAAGGAGTCACGTATCATCTCATAGAGTCCTTCCCGCATTCCCGTATTTGTGTGCTTTCCGGAGGGACCCCGTCATGAGAAGCAGCCCCAGCCGGAAGTGGTGGACACGGTGCCGCTGTTGCGTGAGAAAGGGATTGCCCGCGTCCTCGACCTGGGGTGCGGCGTCGGGCGCCATGCCCTGCTCCTGGCCGACGAGGGGTTCTCCGTCTGCGCCCTCGACGGCAGCGCCAGCGGCATCGCGTTCTCCCGCCAGGCGGCGCAGGACGGCGGATTGGCCATCGAGTTCGGGTTGGGGCTGATGACCGAGCTTCCCTACGGCGACCAGGTGTTCGGCGCCGTCGTCGCGTGGAACGTGATCTACCACGGCGACGAGACCGTGATCCGCCGGACCCTGGACGAGGTGCGCCGCGTCCTGCAGCCGGGCGGCGTGTTCGTCGGCACCATGCTGTCGAAGCGCAACAGCCATTTCGGGGTCGGCCGCGAGGTGGCCCCGGACACCTACGTCATGGACGGCTCCGACCTTTCCGACAAGGCCCACCCCCACTACTACTGCGACGCGGTCAAGCTGCTGGACCTGTTCGCCGGCTTCGAGCCCTTGACCCTGTTCGACCGCCAGCACCACCGGCCCGGGTCCTACCACTGGCACCTTGTGGCCGAACGGACCGCCCCATGACCGCCGAGACCGTCTTCACCAACGCCCGGATCGTGACCCGCGACGACGTGTTCACGGGCTCGGTCGCCGTCGCCGACGGCCGCATCCGGGACATGGGCCCCGGGCCAAGCGCCCTCTCCTCGGCCATCGACCTGGAGGGCGAGCTCCTGATCCCGGGGCTGATCGACATCCACACCGACAACCTGGAACGGCACCTGGAGCCGCGGCCGGGGGTGCGCTGGCCGGCCATGGCGGCGTTGCTGATCCACGACCGGCAGGTGGCGTCGGCCGGCATCACCACCGTGTTCGACGCCCTGTGCGTGGGTCACTTCGAGGGGACGTCGACGGGCCGCCAGGACGCCCTGATCCTCGGCCTCGAGGCCATGGAGCGGCTGCAGGCGGACGGCCTGCTGCGGGCCGAGCACTTCATCCATTTGCGCTGTGAGATGTCGGCGGAGGACGTGGTGGAGGCGTTCCGCCACCTGGTCCAGGATCCCTGCGTGCGCCTGGTCTCGGTCATGGACCACACGCCGGGCCAGCGGCAGTGGAGCGATCTGGACAAGTGGCGCCAGTACTACAGCCGCCGCAACTTCAGCGAACAGGAGCTGCTCGACATCATCGCGCACCGCCGTGACGTGCAGGAACGGTGCGCCGCGGAAAGCCGCCGCGCCGTCATCACGCTTTCCCGGGAGCGGGGCCTGCCCCTGGCCAGCCACGACGACACCACGCCCGAGCACGTCATCGAGGCGGTCAAGGAAGGCATCACCATCAGCGAGTTCCCGACCACCGAAGAGGCGGCGAGGACGGCGCGCACTCTCGGCATCCAGACCGTCATGGGCAGCCCCAACGTGGTCAACGGGGGGTCCCACTCGGGCAACGCCTCGGTGCGCGACCTGGCCGACAAGGGGCTGCTCAATGGCCTTGCGTCGGACTATGTCCCGGTCAGCATGATCCACGCGGCTTTCATCCTGCACGAGGAGAGCGGCCTCGCCTTGCCGGACGCGGTGGCCACGGTCACCGCCAATCCGGCCCGCATGGTGGGCCTGGACGACCGCGGCGAGATCGCCCCCGGACAGCGGGCCGACCTGGTGTGGGTGAAGGTCTACGAAACCATGCCGGTGGTGCGCGGCGTATGGCGCGCCGGCGAGCGGGTCATTTGAGCGCTTTGGCTTCGCCGATGGCTTTGCTGAGCACCGTGACCTCGGAGGGCGCGTAGCCCAGGGCCCGATAGAAACCGTCGGCCGTGCCGTTTTCGGTGCGGACCATGAGCTGGGCCTTCCAGATGCCCGCCGTTGCGAGCCAGGACTCGGCGCGCTCCACCAGCCGCCGGCCCAGGCCCAGGCCCCGCTGACCCGGAGTCACGGCCAGATAGTAGATCCAGCCCCGGTGCCCGTCGTGGCCCACCATGATGGAGCCGGCCAGGCCGTCTCCGGCTTCGGCCACGAACAGCCGGGCGCTGGGGCTGCGGAGGCAGAACGGCACGTCCCACCGCGGCGGGTTGTAGGACCGGGTCAGTCCGGTCCGCGTCCACAGCTCCGTGAGGGCGTCCAGATCCCGCTCGGTGGCCTCGCGCAGCACCCAGTTCCGCGCCGCCTGCATCTCGATGTCCCTGGGCATGGTTAGACCAGCGCCTTGCGGAGCTGCTGGGAGAGGATGTCGACGACGGTCACAGTCACCACGACGATGATTAGGATGGTGGCGGTCTCCGCGTACTGGAAGGAGCGGATGGACTCGAACAGGAAGTAGCCGATGCCGCCGGCACCGACGAAGCCGAGCACGGTGGCCGAACGCACGTTGGTCTCCAGGCGATAGAGGGAGAACGAGATCCACAGCGGGATCACCTGCGGAATGACGCCGAACACGATCTCCTGGATGCGGCCGGCGCCGGTGGCCCGGATGCCCTCCACCGGTTGCGGATCGATGGCCTCCACCGCTTCCGAGAACAGCTTGGCGACGATGCCGGTGTTGTGGACGAACAGGGCCATGACGCCGGCGAAGGGGCCGAGGCCCACCGCCACCACGAACAGGACCGCGAACACCAGGTCGTTGATGGCCCGGGCGGCGTCCATCAGCCGGCGCGTCGGCTGGACGACCCACATGGGTGCGATGTTGTTGGACGACAGCAGCGCGAAGGGGATGCCGACGACCACGGCGAGGAACGTTCCCCAGAAGGCCATGAGGACCGTGAGCCACATCTCGGCCAGGTAGTCGGGCAGATAGTCGATGCTGGGTTTGAGGAACCCGGCCGCGTACTCCGCCATGTTGGAGGCATCGGTGAACAGGTTGACGGCCCGGTACATCTCCGAGGGCATGTAGCCGACCGCCAGAATCAGCGCGACGATTCCCCACAGCAGCCAACGGTAGGCCCGTCGTCCGAACTCCTCCCTGGGGATTTCGATGTGGTCGGCGGTTTCGATGCCGCCCTGGAAGGCGTTTGTGCGGGGGATGGTGTCCGACATGGCCGTTCCCTCAAAAAAGCTCGGGGGACGGGTCGCCCCGTCCCCCTGGGGGTGGAGAGGAACGGAGGCCCCGTTCCCCTCTCGCGCCGGTTACTTCTTCGGTAGTTCCTCGTGGAGGGCGCGGACCTCCTTGATCTTCTGTTCGAAGCTGGCGATGCGGGTCTGCTTCTCGCCGGCGCTCAGGTTGTTGTTGGCTTTGACCCGGTTGATTTCCTTGTTGTAGGCCATCTCGCGCACCGGATAGAGCTGGGCATCCGACGACGGGGTGAAGGGGCCGAAGTTGGCGTTGGCCAGGATCTTGCGCTCCCTGCGGACCTTCTCCGGATCCCCGAGGCGCCCGTAGGTCAGGAAGAAGTGATAGATCTTGGCCTTCACGTCGTGGGGAAGGTTCTTGCGCCATGCCAGCGGGTCCGACGGGATCAGGGGCGAGCGCCAGACCTCCTTGAGCTTCGCAAACTGTGCCGGCGCGTTCTTCTTCAGGCGCAGGTACATGGCCCGGTTGTTGGCGGTGGCCACGTCGACCTGCTCGTTTGCGACCGACAGCAGGTTGGTCTCGTGACTGGCGTTGCGCACGGTCTTGAAGCAGTTGCGGGGCTCGACGCCGTTGGCGGCGAAGATGAAGGTGGTGGGCACCAGGAAGCCCGACGTGGAATTGGGGTCGCCGATGCCGAAGTCCAGCGACTTGTCGCACTTCAGTACGTCGTCGAGGGAGTTGATCTTGTCGTTGCTCTTGTGGGCCACCAGGATCGAATAGTAGCCCTTGGCGCCGGTGACCTCGGTGATCTGGGCGAACACCTCGGCGCCGGCCCGGTCCACCGCCTCGATGGCCGACTTGTTGCCGTACAGCACCACGTCGACCTTGTTGAAGCGCATGCCCTCGATGATGCCGGCGTAGTCGGAGGCGAAGCGCGGCTTGACGGGGATGCCGGTCTGCTTCTCCAGGTCCTCGAGGATGGGGCCCCAGCGCTTCATCAGGTTCTGCTGGGATTCGACGGATAGGATGCCGAAGTTGATCTGGCTGACCCCCTCGGCCATGGCCGAGAAAGCCGTCGCCGTGGCGATCGCGACGGTCGCCAGGGCCTTAACCCACGATTTCATGGTTGTCCTCCTGTTGACTAAAAAGAATTGCCGCGACAGCCGGGACGTCAGGCCAGGGCGGCGGCCGGGGCCGTGGCGGGTACGGGCCGCATCGGCTCGTCGACGAGGATCTCCCCTTGCCCCGCATCGGGGAGCACCAACTCCTCGCTGGCCTCGCCATAAATCTCGCGCAGGAATTCGGTGGTCAGGGCTTCGCTCGGCCCGTCGTAAACGATGCGACCGTCGCGCATGGCGACGGTCCTTTGGCAGTAGCGGCGGGCGTATTCGACCTGGTGCAGGGACACCACCACCGTGATGCCCTCCTCGCGGTTGATGGTGGTCAGGGTCTCCATGACCCGTTTGGCCGACGCCGGATCGAGGGACGCGATGGGCTCGTCGGCGAGCACGATCTGCGCGCCCTGGACCAGCACCCGGGCGATGGCCGCCCGCTGCTGCTGGCCGCCCGACAGGGTCGAGGCCCGCTGCAGGGCGGTGGCGGCGATGCCCACCCGGTGGAGCGACCGCATGGCGGTCAGCTTCTCGTCCCGGGTGAACAGGCCCAGGGTGCCCCGCCAGCGCGGAACCCGGCCCAGGAAGCCGGTCAGCACGTTGGTCAGCACCGACAGCCGGCTCACCAGGTTGAACTGCTGAAAGATGACTCCCACCTTGCGCCGCGTGCGCACCACTTCGGTGGCGATGCGGCCGTTCTCCTGGACCGTCTGTCCCAGAACCTCGACGCAGCAGGCGGTGCCATTGTCCGACTGCACCAGGCCGGCCAGGTGGCGGATGAGGGTGGACTTGCCCGACCCGGAGGCGCCGATCATGGCCACCATCTCGCCGGGGCGAACCAGCAGATCGACGCTGTCAAGCGCCCTCGTGTGATGCAGGCCCTTGCGGAAGGTCTTGCTGAGGGACGAAACCCGAATAGCCGGAGTCATGAGGGAGAAGCGGATCCTGAACGGTCAACGCGTGGAGAACTCTACCGCCGCACCGTGACTCTCGCTTTTCAGTCCCGTGACAAATTCATTACTCTTTGGTCCGCACTCATACAAATACGCATGTTGTCGATTTTTGACTATGCGATAGAAAGAAAAATGAAATGAAAAGGTAGGTGTTTCTTTATTTTTCTTTCATGGATTCTTGTGATTCACCTGCCGGCCGCCGTGCTTTTCAATGAATTCCTCTGCGGAAAGGCCGCGGAAGTCGGGCAGTGCTTCCCGCAGCTTTTCGTGAGGCCAGTCCCACCACGCCAACGCCATCAGCGCCTCCGCCACCCCGTCGGGAAAGCGCTGCCGCAGGGGCCGGGCCGGGACCCCGGCGACGATGGCATAGGGGGCCACGTCCTTGGACACCACGGCGCCGGCCCCGACGGCAGCGCCGATGCCGATGGTGACGCCAGGAAGCACGATGGCCCCGTGGCCGAGCCACACGTCGTGACCGATGGTCACCGGCTGCGACCGGCGCCAGTCGAAGAAGGTGTCGTCGTCCTCGCCCAGACCGTATTGGGCCGACCGGTAGGTGAAATGATGCAGCGTGGCGCGATCCACGGGATGATTGCCCGGATTGACCCGCACCGCGGCGGCGATGTTCACGAACTTGCCGATCCGGGTGTAGATGATGTTGCTGTCATCCATGGCATAGGAGTAGTCGTCGAGGTGGCTTTCCACGATCTTGGCCCGGGCGCCGATCTCCACGTAGCGGCCGAAGGTGCTGTCGCGGACCGTGGCCGTGGGATGGATCAGGGGATCGGGGCCGAGGGCCTTCTTGTCGAGGTCGGTGTTGGTGACGGTGATGGCTGGGCCGTGCATGACGTCGCGTCTCTTCGACAGGGGGCCGTGTGGCGCCGGGGACGGCAAAAGGCCGGAAACGCTACCCGGCCGGCCGCCCGGCGGTCGAGATGGTATGAGATGAAATTTTCTTGACGGAGAGTCGAGCCATGAAGTTCTACGATTGCAGCACCGCCCCCAGCGCCCGTCTGGTCCGCGTGTTCATGGCGGAAAAGGGGATCGAGGTTCCGACCCGCGAGGTGGACCTGCGGCAGGGCGAGCACATGTCCGACGCGTTCCGCGCCATCAATCCCTACTGCACGGTCCCGGTGCTGGAGCTGGACGACGGCACCCGGATCACCTCGACCCAGGGCTGCTGGCGATACCTGGAGGAGACGGTCCCCGATCCGCCGCTGCTCGGCACCACGCCGACGGAGAAGGCCGTGGTCGCCGACCGCCTGTGGCGTATCGACATCGACGGCTGGCAGGCGATGACCGAGGCCCTGCGCAACACGGCGCGCGGATTCACGGACCGGGCCCTGACCGGGCCCGACGACTACGCCCAGATCCCGGACCTGGGCGAGCGCGGCAAGCTGAGAACGGCCCGATTCCTCGCCCACCTGGACGGCCTTCTCGCCGACAGCGCCTATGTCGCCGGGGACCGTTTCACCGCCGCCGACATCATGGCCCTGGTGCTGGTGGACTTCGCGGGCTGGCTGAAGATCACCCTGCCCCCGGACGCCGCCCATGCCCAACGCTGGTACGCCGCGGTCAGCGCGCGGCCCAGCGCCAACCGCTAGGTCGTCGGGGGCGGCACCCGCTGGCCATAGGCGATGGAGTCCACGGCGGCCAGGCGCAGCTCCGCGGTATAGCGATTGCCCTCGGCGTCGGCGAGCCAGCATTCCTCGGGCGACGGCATCATCTCGGTGAAGGAGACGGTAGGCGGAATGGGGCTCTCCGGCGCGTCGCGCAGGGTGCGCACGGCGATCTGGACCGACAACGGGCTGTCCAGGTCCAGGTAGACGGGCTTGATCTCCCAGGGAACCTTGAAGAACACGCACCGCGGCATCCCCATGGCGGCGCGCCAGCGGCGGGCGGAGACGAACCGCTCCCACTCGGACCTTCCCTGCGGAAACGGCACGTCGGCGAGCGGCACCGTCCACTGCTCCCGCGCCACCACCAGGTCGTCGATGGTCAGGCGGGGGCGGTGGTCGGCGGGCTCCAGCAAACGGAAGTTGCGCCATTTGCCGTAGCCGAACCGTTGCCGGAAGAACTCGTCCAGGCGGAACCGCCGCCGCCCGTCGCGGGACCGCACATGGAGCCCGTCCGGTTCGCGGACGACGACCAGATCGTCGATGCGCAGGCGTTGCCCGGGCGGCCGCCAACCCGGCGTGTCCCCGGTTTCCACTTCGTAGTCGGCGGCGGAGATGGAGCCCGGCGCGACGCGGATGCCGTCGTGGTCGCGCGGTATTACGCTGTGCACCAGGGGCCGACCCATGTCCGCGGCCATCATGGCATTGAAGGCGTCGGCATCCGGATAGGTGTGCGCAAGGGCCGGTCCGGCCATGGTATTTCCGGCCACATGCAGCTCTCCGAGCACGAACCGGAACTCCCCGCGGCGAAAGGATTCCTCGCCGTTGGCGGCGATCATCACGTCCGGCGACTGGTAACGTGCCGACGGCCACGGCAATGCCAGCGCCGGGAACCGCTCGTCGACCGCAGGGCGCAAGTCGGCCGACGAGAAGTGCATGGCGCGCACGGACGGCGACGGTTGCAGGATGTCGGCCCAACGCCGTTCCAATTCCGTGCCGACGGCCTCGAAGATGGCCTGAGCACGGCTCACGTATCTCTGGTCGAACAAAGGAAGGGCGGCGATGGGCACGGCCCCGTCCCGTGATCGTGCCGCCAGTTGGTCGTAGACCTGTGCGATTTCGTGACTCAGCGCCTGGCCGATGCAGCCCGCGTACCAGCGGGCGCTGTCCAGGATCAGCCCCAACGGCGGTCCCAGGCGCTCCCGCACCTCGGGGCCGAAGGAAAGGTCCATGTCGCGCCGGCAATCCTCGTAGACCAGGGTGCGGCCCTTGTAGGTGAGGCCATGATGACGGCGCGATGCCTCCCCGGTGATCGCCTCGAACCGTGTTTCCAGGTCAGCGATCCCCCGCTCCACGGCCGCCGCGTCGCCGCCGGCGGTCCGCAGGGCCTCGAGGGACTCCGCGATGCGGTCGAGGGGTGCCAGGCCGCGGGCCCGGACGTCGGCATCGTCGATCGCGTCCACGGTGCGCCGCAGACGGTCGAAGGCGTCCTGGTGCACGGGCAGGGCGGCGTCCCAGACGACCATGCCTTTCCCTGCCAGCTGCTCGAGGCAGGACATCACCCACTCGGCCGGGGCCAGACCCTGCTTGGCGATGTCGGCGGCGAGGGTCAAGGCGGGCGTCCGGCCGTCGCAGGCCCTGGCGACGGCGGCCACCGCCGGGGGCGACAACTGCACCCTGTTGCCGACGGCGTCGACGGCGTGTTCGCCCTCCACCCGGCATCCCGCGACCAGACGCGGCGCCAGCCAGCGGCGCAGCGCCGGGTCGTCGCGCAGGGTTTCGGCCAGGCACTCGACGCCCCAGTGCTCCAGCCATGCCCACCGCTTCTCGACCAGCGTCGGGCCGGGGTGCATATCGATGGGACCGCCGTCCTCCGCCCACCGGGCCCAGCCGGCGGGACCGAAGAAGCCGATGGTGTCGTTCTTCGCGCAGTAGCGCTGCAGGTAGCTGCCGGCCACCGTCTTGGCCCCGCGCAATTCCCGCGGCGACATGCTGTCGGCCCGTTCGATCAGGCGGTCGATGGCGCCCGGCAGCACCCCCAGGTTCTGCCAGGCCAGGGCCT
This sequence comes from Rhodospirillales bacterium, assembly GCA_028277795.1. Classification (GTDB taxonomy): domain Bacteria; phylum Pseudomonadota; class Alphaproteobacteria; order Rhodospirillales; family JANQFP01; genus JANQFP01. Next base: position 44,148 of record JANQFP010000028.1, on the reverse strand, counting down.
CGCGGAACAGGGGCTGCCGGCACAGGCCGACGAGGGCGGCGGTGGTCCGCGAGGCGTCCGCCTCGAAGGCCGTCCGCGCACGGTCCTCGGCCTCATTCACCTGGCCTTTAAGGGCGCGCACCGCGTCGAACAGGTCCGCGGTCCCCCGGTCCCCGGGAACCGGCTCCGGGGTCCGGCCTTTCGCCAGGTGCCGAAGCGCCTTGTTCCATGGCGTCCGCCCGCCTTTTGGTGCGTTTTTGCGCGCCTGGAGGCAATGCCCTTCGGCGTCCCGTCGGGCCTCCTCGAACGCGGCCGTGAGGGCAAGGAACCGGTCGACCGCACGCGCCGTCTCGGGCGCTGCCAGGCGATCCAACAGCCGAACGGGGAACCCCGCCCCGCGCAGGCAGATGGGCCGCCACAGGGACCAGGACCCGTCCAGCGGCAGGAGATGCGAGTCGGCCGTGGTGTCGTCTTTACTGGTCAGCATTGGCGATGTCGATGGACGGCACTACGGGCGGGTCAAAGAGGTCGCGGGGCTTGGAAACCGGTCGCTCTCAGCTTGGTCGGACGCCGCCTCGATGTGCAGGGTTCGCGTCGGGAAGGCGAACTCGACGCCGACCTCCGCGGCGAGGTCCAGGACTTGCAGGAGGATCGTTTCCCGTTCCTGAAGCTCGACAGCGAAATCCGGTGTTCGCAAGTAGAAGTAGAGCAGGATGTCCAGGCCGCTTTCGCCGAAATTGTTGAAATGGATGTAGGAAACGTCGTCGTCGGTCATCGGGTGATCGGCAATGATCCGTCGGATGCCGGCGACGAACGCCTCCACCTTGTCCCGCGGCGTGTCGTAGGTGATCTGGACGAAGAAGCGCTGCCGCCGCCGGCTCCGCATGCCGAGGTTGTCGACCACCGTGTTGACCACCTCGCTGTTGGGGATGGAAATCAGCGAGTCGCCGAAGGTGCGGATCCGCGTGCTGCGAAAGCCGACGTATTCGACCACGCCTTCCGCCTCGCCCACCTTGATCCAATGGCCGCTGCGGAATGGCTTCTCGAACATGATGACGATGGAGCCAAGAAGGTTGGCCAGGCTCTCCCGTGCCGCGAAGGCCACCGCCAGACCGCCGACCCCCAGGCCCGTCAGCACCGAGTAGGCCGGAAACCCCAACTGATCCGCCCCTTCGACGAGAAGGGCGATGGCGATCACCAAGCCGATCAGCCGGGCGCCCAGGCGAACGAGTTGGCTGTCGATGCCGCCGACGCGCAGCCGCTGCACCTTGACGATGGTCTCGGCGATGGCACCGGCGCCGACGAACGCGGCCCAGGCGGCAACCACATAGAGCACGGCGACAGAGGCGATGCCCGTGACGTACAGGACGCCGCCGCTGATGTGGAGTTGCGCCATGAACGGCGGTGTCAGCGCAGCGAATAGGACGACGACGGCGGCGGTGAAAAACCAGCGCCATTGCGGGTCGCTACCGGTCTTCCGAAAGAGGAGCCACACCGAGCGGGCGATCATGACACCGACCAGCAGGTATAGGGCCAGTCCGAACCATCGCCAGACCGACACGCCGATAAAGGGGGCTGTCAGCCACGCCGGCATGTTCAGCATCCAGCGGCCGGGCACGACACCGAAGCTGCCGCCGGACTGGCGGTAGATGTCGTACAACGTCCTCGTCGACGTGTACGGTCCGATCACGGCGACGAAGTTCTGGAACGCGCCCGGCTTGTACGGCAGAGCCGCCACGCGGTCATAGAATTCCCCCAGTCGCGCGACAGTGCGGGCCGAAAACAGGTACTCGCCCCTGCGTGGTCCGTCCTCGATCAGGTTGATGACGATCCGTGTGTTGGGAATGGTCCAGCGGGTCTCGCCTTGGCTGGTCATCGTCGCATGATCGGGGATGTCCTCGAATTCGGGGAGATCGATCCGCGACAGGATCTCGCTCAACCAGATCACCTGCTCGACGGCCAGGACGTCGCGGAAACCGGCCGGCAGTTCGGAAAGATCCAGTGTCTCAAGGGCTTGGAAGAAGATCCTGTCCGTCTCCGCCCGCCTGCGGTTCTCGCGGTCGTTCGGATAAAGCCGGTCCGACGACAGGTAGGACAGGGTGACCTCCAATTCGACGGCCAAGCCCTTGTCGACGGCGGTCACGAAGCTGCGCAGCGTCGCCCGCGGGCTCGACGTATCCGCAGGAGCCAGGGGATGGGGGTCCGGCGCTTGCGCTTCGGCGCCCGCACCGATCAGAAGAACGACCAGGAAAACCGCGAAGTGTCGGAGGCTCTCTCTGGAAAACCGCATTCGTCCATATCCGACCGGGGATCGGCGCTGCACGGGTAGCCTACCACGCCCGCACAAGGGCTCCCAGACGGCGTCGGTTTGGCCGTCCGTGGAAGATGCCGAATATGGAAAGCCGGCCGCGAGAGGCCGGCTTTGACGACGGGGGCCCTGGGCGGGCCCGCCGGGTGTGGCTACTTCTTCTCGGCTTCGAGGGCGACGCTCAGCGCGGTGGTGGCGTCGATCTTCGCCGCCGCGGCGTTCTGGAGGGCGTGATTGACCTTCTCCTTCAGGCCGGCTTCCTCGACATCGAGGGCGATGGTGAGGGCGGTCGTCGCATCGATCTTTGCCGCCGCAGCGTTCTGCAGCGCTTGATTGACCTTGGCCTCCAAGGCTTCGAGCCGCATCGCCTCTTCCTCGGTGGTCGCGCAGGCGCCGAGGGCAACGAGGACGGCGCCGGCGGCGGCAAACCGGACAGCCTTGACGGTTCCTGACTTGAACATTGCATTCCCCTCTCAGGTCTTGGTGACGGGGCTGGAAACCGACCCCTTTCCGTGGACTCGGGTCGGTCCCGTGGCGACCCGGTGCGCAAGAATGGGGCGCGACGGTTCAAGTTTTATTGCAGTTTTGTGCCGGATTCATGAAGTCTTGACCCATGGCGCCGCCTGCGCCTCGAGGCCCGGTGGCTGCGCCAACCCGGTTGCACAAACCGCAGGACCGCGAAACAATTCCGATTCGTTCGTGTGCGACCTTGAGGGGGTGGTGTCGTGCCCGGGTTCATCGTGCGTGCTTTGGCGGTGTCGGTGCTGTTCGCCGTTCTGCTCGCCTTTTCGGGCTACGCGGCAGCGGACAAGCGCATCGCTTTGGTGATCGGCAACGGTGCTTACGACGCCTCGCCCCTGCGCAACCCGCCCAACGACGCCCGGCTCATCGCTCGAACTCTGCGCGAACTGGGCTTCGAAGTCTCCGAGCATTTGGACCTGGACGAGGAGCAGATGCTCCAGGCCGTCGAGGCGTTTGGGGACCGCCTCGTGCGGGCCGGCGAGGACTCCGTGGCCTTGTTCTACTATGCCGGCCACGGGGTGCAGTTCGAGGGCCGCAACTACCTGATCCCGGTCGGCACCGGCATCGAGAGGAGGTTCCAGCTGCGCACCCGCGCCGTCCCCGCCGAGGAGGTGCTGGGGGTCATGGATTTGGCCCGCAGCCGCATGAAGGTGCTTATCCTGGATGCATGCCGCAACAACCCCTTCCGCGGCTTCTTCCGCACCCCCACCTCGGGTCTAACCCAGATGCAGGCGCCGTCGGGCACCCTCATCGCCTACGCCACGGCGCCGGGCGCGGTGGCCGACGACGGCACCGGCGACAACAGCCCGTACAGCGCCGCCCTGGCGCGGGCAATGGTGGAACCGGGGGTGCCGGTGGAGCAGATGTTCAAGCGAGTGCGCGTCGAGGTGAAGCGGCGGACGGGCGGCGCCCAGACGCCGTGGGAGTCCTCGTCCTTGACCGGCATCTTTTACTTCAAGCCGGGCGCCCAGGCAGCAGACCGGCCGCCAGCCCCCGCAGCCCCATCGGCCGAGGTCGTGTTCTGGCAGTCCATCGCCACCAGCACCAACCCGGCCGACTTCGAGGTCTATCTGCGCCACTTCCCCGACGGCGCCTTCGCCGGCCTCGCCCGCAACCGGCTGGAGGCATTGAAGCGGCAGGCGGCAGCTGTCCCGCCCCGTCCCGTGCCCCGTCCGGCGGGCCCGGCCAAACCGGCGGTGGGCGCCCATCCCAAACCCTACAAACTCGGAGACACCTTCAAGGACTGCGACGTGTGCCCAGAGATGGTGGTGGTGCCGGCGGGTGAGTTCATGATGGGCGCCCAGGCGTCGGAGGCGTACCTGGGTAGCGACGTGGGTCCGCAGCTTCCGGTAAGAATCGCTAAGCCGTTCGCGGCGGGGGTATACGAAGTGACCAATGCGCAGTTTGTCGCTTTCCTCAATGATACTGACTTGGTGTTGTTGGGGGATGAGCCGGGTGTATGGTTCGCAACAAAGGGCCAAGGGCCCGTGGACAGCCACATCGTCAGGGCGGAAGGCGGCCACTACCAGGTTGAACCAGGGTATGAGAACCACCCGATAACGTATATCTCATGGTACGGTGCCAAAGCGTACACAGCCTGGCTTCGCTCTAAGACGGGTGCTGAATACCGCCTGTTGACGGATGCCGAATGGGAATATGCCGCCCGTGCTAACTCGGTGACGCGGTACTGGTGGGGTGATGAGGATCCAGTGTGTCGCGTGGGTGCGACAAACGGGGCCAAGTACGATGACGATGAAGGGTGCAATGATACGGGAACGGAGCCTGTAGGAAGTTATTCTGCCAATATGTTCGGTCTTTTCGATGTTCTTGGCAATGTTTGGGAGTGGGTTGCTGAATGCGACACGGTGTATGCTTCCAAGATGCACAACGATGAAGCCTCGATAGGCAGACGTGGCATCTCGCCCCTTAACTGCAACATGCGCGGCGGCTCCTGGGAGGACGCCATGCGGAAAATTCGCTCAGCGAGTTGGGGCTACAGTCCAGTCGACTATTTAGGTGGTTCTCTCGGTCTTCGTGTTGCCCGTACCCTTTAATACGTCCCGTGTCCTCGGAGCCGCCCTGCGCGGCGACGCCTAACGGCTGCCGACATCAGTTCGCGACCAAGTGGACAAGTTCCCGCAGTTGCAGGCTTGCCCGGCGTCCGTATTCGCTGGCGAGACGGTCAATTGCCGCCCGCCCCGTGTGCGGAAGAAATAGGGTCAGGTCTTGAATGTTGAATGGCTTGCGTCGGCACGGTATTCAACATTCAAGACCTGAGCCGTCTGTTTGTGGTTAAATTCTCCACATGCTGTTCATCTCATCGTGGTAGCGGCCAAGGATGGTAACGCCTGCGGCGGTGTAGGTCTCCGGATGCTGCACGCCAAAGGCCGTCGCGCGCGACCGGTCCCCGGCGCGGTCTCACCGAACGAACATGCGGACACCACGCCCGAACACCGGCCATCGAGCGGCCGGAGTCATCCCCTGCCATCCCTCTGCGGGGCGGCGGGCGCTTTTTAGCGATCTCGGCTGGCGGGACGGCTGGCGGGTGGGCGGCTTGGCGCCTACCGGCCCATCAGCTTCTTCAGCGCGCCTTCGGCTTCCTTGCCGGCGTCTTCGAGGGCCTTGCCCGCCCCTTCGGTGACGCCCTCCAGCTTCTCTGTCGCCTGTTCGCCGGCGCCGGCCGCGGCGTCCTTGAGCTTGTCCACCGCGCCGCCCAGGTCCGGGGAGCCCACGGTCTTGCCGAGCGCGCCGCCCACCGCCGCCAGCACCTCGTCGATGATCTGGCCGGCGTCGGTGCCGCCCTCGTCCTTGCCGATGTCGGTCAGGTGGATCTCCGGCAGGGTGGCGCCCACCGTCTGGCCCCCGAGCACGGTGGCGCTGACCTGGACCTTGGCGCCGCGGACGTAGAGGTTCTCGATCACCATCTTCTTGCCGCCTTCGTCACCGGACGACTGGCTGGTCCCGCCGCCGGCCGTGTTGGCCTCCACATTGCGGCGGATGGCGTCGATGTTGCTGCCGTCCGAGGACAGCTCGTAGGTGATCTCCGGCGCCGCGACGACGATCTCCTTGATGAGCACCGTGTCGCTCTGGATGGACCCGAGGTCCAGGGACAGGGAGACCTCGCCCAGGCGCATCGCCGACGGGGTCTTGAAGCCCTTGGGGTTGCCGACGGTGAGGCCGCGCAGGGCCCCCTGGCCGGACGTCGTCGAGACCTCCGCTTCGTCCAGCTCGACGGTGACCCCGGTCACCTGGGAGCCGATCTTCTCCACCGCCGCCTCGATCAGGGAGTCGAGAGACGAGACCAGCAGGATGACGGCCGCGACGATTATGACGACGACCACGCCGCCACCGATCAGAAGTCCACGAGGCATGACTAGGCCCCCTTGTTGCGCCGATGGGATCGCACTTTGGGTAGTGAGCGGCGGTCGGGAAGTCAACCCTCAATCCGGCGCGGGCGGGCCGTTTGAAGTGGCCGGGAATTGTGCCTAATCTCTAACAGGAACGGCGGCCCCGGGCCGCATGGGCAACAGGCGGTGTCACATGAGCCTCCACGAGCAACTCGAGGCGCGGCGTGCAAAAAGCGCCGAGAGCATGCCCGAGTACGCGGCCCTGTTCGACCGCCACGTCAAGGAGCTGACGGCCAGCCGCTTCACCGACGGGGCCCTCGGGGTGGGCGACGGTCTGCCCGAATTCTCGCTGCCCAACGCCGCCGGCCTGACGGTGCATTCGAAGAGCCTGCTCGACTACGGTCCCCTGGCGGTCACCTTCTACCGGGGCGGCTGGTGCCCCTACTGCTCCCTGGAGCTGCAGGCTTTCCAGGAGGTGCTGGCGGCGGTCGAGGCGGAGCACGCCACCCTGGTCGCGGTGACCCCGGAAACCACCGACTTCGCCCTGGCCACCAGGGACCTCAATGCGCTGGCCCTGGAAGTCCTGCACGACGAGAACAACGCCCTGGCGCGGCGCTGCGGACTCGTCTTCCGGGTGCCCGACTACGTGCGCCCGGCGTTCCTCGGCCTCGGCGTCGATCTGGCCCGGCGCCACGGGGTGCCGGAGTGGGAGCTGCCCGTGCCGGCCACCTACGTGTCCGACCAGGACGGCACCATCACGCTGGCGCACGTGGACGTCGACTACACCAACCGCCTGGAGCCGGCCGAGGTGGTGGCCGAGCTGGGCCGGCTGCGCCGTCGGCGCCGCGCCGTGGCCGGGGCGTGATGCCCGGGCCCGGGATGGCGGCGCCGTCATGACCCGCCTCGCCAACGTCATCGTCGCCGGAACCGACGCGGCCCGGCGCGGCGCGCTGGCCGCCATGCTGGGCGCGGAAGGTTGCGCCGTGCACGAGGCCGCGGCCCCCACCGAGGTGACCGAACAGGCCCGCCAGGGCCATCCCGACGTGGTGGCGGTGGACCTGGACTCGCCCGGGCTCGACGCCGTGGCTCTGGCCGCCGCCCTGGCCGCCGACGCCGACGGGACCGGCACGCCGGTCGTCTTCACCACCGCCGAGGGCACTCCGCAGGCGTTCCAACGGGCCCGGGACGCCGGGGTGGACGACGTGTTCGTCGACCCCTTCGACCGGCACATCCTGGCGTCCCGCCTGCAGCCGTTGCTGCGGCTGTCCACCATGCGGTCCGAGTTGGGCCGGCGGCGCGTCCTGGCCCGCCGGTTCGGTCTCGCCGTGGACGGGGCCGTGGACCAGGCGGCGGACGGCGGGCCCTACGCCGTCCCGCTGCTCGGCGGCGACGGGGACCTCAGGCGGGTCGAGACGGCCCTGCCCGGCCGTTGCCACGTGGTCCCCTGCGCCGACCCTCACGCGGTGGAGGGCGTGCTCCAGGAGCGGCCCTTCGACGCGGCCCTGCTGGGCGCCGGCGCGGCCGACGACGAGACCCTGTTCGATCTGTGCGACCGCGTCCGCCACAACCCCCGGCTCTTCAACCTGCCGGTGGTGCTCCTGGACGGCGGTGCCCCGCGCGGCGATGCGGCCGAGCCCTACCGCCGCGGGGTCACCCGCGTGGTCGCGGCGTCGGCGTCCGCGACGGAACTGGGCTTCGTCGTCGCCACCCTGGCCGAGCGCCAGCGGGTGCGCTGGACCATCCGCCGGGCCATGGCGGCGACGCGGGGGCCGGCCACCTGCGATGCGGCGACCGGGATCTATACCTTCGACTTCCTGCGCGCCCACCTGTCGGCCCTGATCGACGCCGCGCGGATCTGGCGCAAGCACCTGACGTTGGTGTTCTTCCTCGTCCCCGACCTGCGCAGGGTCCAACTCAGGTTCGGTGTCGAAGCGGCCGAGGACCTGACCCGGCAGCTCGCCGCGTGGATCGGCGGCCTAGTCCGCGTCGAGGACGTCACCGCCCGGCACGGCGAGCACGATTTTTGCGTCGCCCTGCCCGACACGCCGTTGGCCGTGGCCCGCGGGGTCATGGAGCGCATTGCGGGAATCCTCAGCTACACGGACTTCGCCGTCCAGGACGTCTATCAGCCGGTCCCGGTGTCGGTGGAGGTGGCCATGGCCGACCTGGCCCCTGACGACACCGCCGAAACCCTGATCGCGCGGGCCCACCGGGCCCTGGACTAAGAACCGACGGGAGGCCGCCGCGTGGAGATCGACATCGTCTTCGACCCCGCCTGCCCGTGGTGCTACATCGGCAAGCGCCGGATCGAACGGGCCCTGGCCCTGCGCCCCCGCATGGCCGTGAAGCCGCGCTGGTGGCCGTTCCTGCTCAACCCGGAGATCCCGGCGGCCGGGCTCAGCCGGGAGACCTACCTGGTCCGCAAGTTCGGCAGCGAGGCCCGGGTGCGCCGCATGCTGGGCGCCATCGCGGAGGCCGGCCAGTCGGTGGAGATCGACTTCGCCTTCGACCGCATCAGCAACACCCCCAACACCGTGGACGCCCATCGGCTGGTCCGCTTCGCCGACCGGCATGGCCGCGCCGGGGCCGCCGTCGAATCCTTGTATCTCAACTACTTCGTCAACGGAAAGGACATCGGGGATGAGGCCGTGCTGGTGGGCATCGGCACCCACCTGGGTCTCGACACGGGCGCCCTCGCCGCCTACCTGGACAGCGAGGACGACGTGGCCCTGATCTACGAGGAGAACGCCCGCGCCCACCGCCTGGGCATCAACGGGGTGCCGTCCTACGTGTTCAACGGCACCATGGTGCTGTCCGGCGCCCACGATCCCCAGGTGCTGGCCCGCATGCTGGACGCCGCGGAGGTCACGGCAGGGGCAGCGTGAGCGATCCGGGGACGGCCTCGAGATTCTCCACCAGGAGGGGCAGACGCTCGGCGAGGGCATCGGCCACTAGGCTGCGATGGCAGTGCTGCGGCTCCCGCTCCATGCACAGCAGACAAGCCTTGCCGGCCGACGCCAATGCCGCGGCCCTGTCCAGGTCGGTTTGTGCCGCCGGCGTGTCCAGGTGGGCGGTGAAGATCCGGCGGTAATCGTCCCGACGTCCGGCCCGGGCGGCGTCGCGGCCCGCCTTCGGGTTGCCCAGACCCGGCAGGTGAACGTAGGCGATGCCGGCCTCCGATAGGGTCTCCGAGAGCGCCCGCTTGGCGAACTCCGGACGCCGCGACCACGGCACCGCGCGCACGTCGAGCACCACCGTCACGCCGGCCGCCTTCAGCGCGGCGATAAGCGCCGCAATGGACGCCCCCTGGGTGCCGATGGTGGCCAACGCGGTCACGCGGCCCCCGCCCCGTCCGCCGCGATGGCGGCCAACTGCCCCAGCAGGTGGCGGACGCCGGCGAGACGGCTGTCCGTCTTCTCCCAGCCGCGGCGGTAGACCAGCTTGTGGTCGGGCCGCAGCTTGACGCTGCCCGCCTGGCGGCCGAGGAAGGCCACCAGGCCGGCGGGATTGGCGAACGCGTTGTCGCGGAACGACACCACGGCGCCCTTGGGGCCCGCCTCCAGGCGCTCGACGCCGGCCTCGCGGCACAGCTGCTTGATGGCCACGGTCTCCAGCAGGTTGTCCACTTCCGGTGGCAGGGGGCCGAAGCGGTCGATAAGCTCGGCGGCGAAGGCATCCAGCGCCGCCCGGTCGTGCAGATCGGCGATGCGGCGGTAAAGGCCCAGACGGACCGACAGGTCGGCCACGTAGGCGTCGGGGATGAGCACCGGCATGCCGAGGCCAATCTGGGGGCTCCACTCCTCCTCCGCCGCGTGGCCGCCGGCGGCGCCGCGGGAGTCCGCCACCGCCTCCTCCAGCATCTGCTGGTAGAGCTCGATGCCGACCTCCTTGATGTGGCCCGACTGCTCCTCACCCAGCAGGTTGCCGGCCCCGCGGATGTCCATGTCGTGGCTGGCCAGGGAGAAGCCGGCGCCCAGGGAGTCCAGGGTCTGCATGACCTGCAACCGCCGCTCCGCCGTGGGGGTCAGCTTGCGGCCCGTGGGCAGGGTCAGGTAGGCGTAGGCCCGCACCTTGGAACGCCCCACCCGGCCGCGAAGCTGATAGAGCTGGGCCAGGCCGAAGCGGTCGGCGCGGTGGATGACGATGGTGTTGACCGCCGGCAGGTCGAGGCCCGATTCGATGATGTTGGTGGACAGCAGCACGTCGTAGGCGCCGTCGTAGAAGGCGGTCACCGCTTCCTCCAGTTGCCGCGCCGCCATGCGGCCGTGGGCCACCACCAGCTTGACCTCGGGCACCAGCCGCCGCAGGCGCTCGGCCACCCCGTCCAGGTCCTCGATGCGCGGGCACACGTAGAAGGTCTGGCCGCCCCGGAAACGCTCCCGCAGGATGGCCTCGCGGATGACCACCGGGTCGTAGGGCAGCACGAAGGTGCGCACGGCCAGCCGGTCCACCGGCGGGGTGGCGATCAGGCTCATCTCGCGCACGCCCGCCAAGGCCAGTTGCAGGGTGCGGGGGATGGGCGTCGCCGTGAGCGTCAGCACGTGCACGTCGGCCTTGAGGCCCTTCAGGCGCTCCTTGTGGGCGACCCCGAAGTGCTGCTCTTCGTCCACCACCAGCAGGGCGAGGTCGCGGAACCGCACGTCCTTGGCCAGCAGGGCGTGGGTGCCGATGATGATGTCGACGGTGCCGTCGGCGAGCCCGGCCTTGACCTCCCGCGCCTGGCGGGCCGGCACCAGGCGCGACAGCTGCTCCACTCGCACCGGGAAGCCGGCGAAGCGCTGGCGGAAGGTCAGGAAGTGCTGGCGCGCCAACAGGGTGGTGGGCACCACCACCGCCACCTGCCGGCCGTCCATGGCGGTGGCGAAGGCGGCGCGCAGCGCCACCTCGGTCTTGCCGAACCCCACGTCGCCGCAGATCAGGCGGTCGGCGGGGCGGCCGGCGGTCAGGTCGGCGAGCGTGCTGTCGATGGCCCGCACCTGGTCGTCGGTCTCGGTATAGGGGAAGCCGGCGCAGAACTCGTCGAACAGCCCCGCCGCCGGGGCCAGGCGCGGCGCCGCCTTCAGCTCCCGCGCCGCGGCCACCTGGATCAGCTCGTCGGCCATGTCCCGGATGCGCTCCTTCAGCCGGGCCTTGCGGGCCTGCCAGCCGGCGCCGCCCAGCCGGTCGAGCTGCACCCCGCCCTGGTCGGAGCCGTAGCGGCTGATCAGCTCGATGTTCTCCACCGGCAGGAACAGCTTGTCGCCCCCTTCGTAGACCAGCCGCAGGCAGTCGTGGGGGGCGCCGGCCACTTCGATGGCGGCCAGGCCGTCGTAGCGCCCGATGCCGTGGTCCACGTGGACCACCAGGTCTCCTTCGGCCAGGGACGACGCCTCGGCGATGAGGTTCTCGGCCCGGACCTTGCGCCGCGCCGGGCGGGCCAGGCGGTCGCCCAGGATGTCCTGTTCGCCGATGACCGCCAGGCCGTCGGCGACGAAACCGCGCTCCAGCCCCAGCACGGCCAGGCCCACGGCGCCGTCGGGCAGGTCCGCCACGTCGCTCCACCGCTCCACCGGCGCGGCGCCGGCGATGTGGTGCTCGCGGAGCACGGTGCCGAGACGGGTCCGCGAGCCTTCGGTGAAGGCCGCCACCACCACCCGCCGGCCTCGGTCGTGGTGGTCGCGGATGCGTTCGCCCAGGGCGTCGAACACGTTGACGTCGGCCCGCACCCGCGCGTCGGCGAAGTCCTGGCCCGGGCGTCCGCCCGCGTCGAAGTCGTCGGCGGAGGGGGCATCGAAGGGGGTGAGCCGCCCCACGGGCCGCTCGTCCAGCAGGCCCGCCCATTCGTCGGCGTCCAGGTACAGGCGCTCCGGCGGCACCGGATGGTAGGGCGCGCCGGCGACGGCGAGGCCGGCGTCCGCCGTCGCCGTGCGGGCGGCGTAGTAGTCGGCGATCTGCTCGAGCCGGGTGTCGCGGGCCTCGTCGGCCTGGTGGTCGAGCACCACGACCGCCGCCGGCAGGTAGTCCGCCAGGGTCTCCAGGCCGTCGTAGAACAGCGGCAGCCAGTGCTCGACGCCCGGGTGGCGGCGGCCCGCCGACACCGAGGCGTAGAGGGGATCGTCGGCGGAGGCGGCGCCGAACAGCTCCCGGTAGGCGGTGCGGAACCGGGACACCGAGTCGTCGTCCAACAGGACTTCGCTGACCGGCTTGAAGACGAACCCGTCCCGCTGCCCGGTGGTGCGCTGGGTGGCGGGGTCAAAGGTGCGCACGGCCTCCAACTCGTCGCCGAAGAAATCGAGCCGCAGGGGCTCCTCGGCGCCGGGGGGGAAAACGTCGAGGATGCCGCCGCGCACGGCGTACTCCCCCGGCTCCATGACCGTCTCCGCCCGGCCGTAGCCGTTGTGGGACAGGAACGCAGCCGCGGCGGCCGGGTCCAGGCGGTGGCCCGCGGTCCCGGCCAGGCTGCGGCCGGCCAGGGCGGTGCGCGGCGGCACGCGCTGCAGGGCCGCCGCCACCGTGGCCAGCACCAAACGGCCGCCGTCGGCCTCCGCGTCGGCCAGCCGGCTCAGGGTATCGATGCGGCGTCCCACCACGTCGGCGCCCGGCGAGGCGCGGTCGTAGGGCAGGCAGTCCCAGGCCGGGAAATCTAGCCGCTCCACGTCGCCGGCGAAAAAGGCCAGGGCCTCGGCCATGCGGGCGCGACGCAGCTCGTCGCGGGCGACGAACAGCACGTCGGTGCCGCCGCGGGCCAGCGCGGCGACGATCAACGCGTCGAAACCCTCGGGCGCCCCGCCGATGACGACCGGACCCGGCCTCGACAGGATTTCCGTCAGCTTTTCCAAAACTCTACAGGTTGTTCTTGAAGTCGAGAAGCATCGCCATCACGTCGTGGTCCACCTCCTCGGGCACCGGCGCCTTGCCGGTCAGCCACTTGAACAGGTCCACGTCGTTGTTCTGGAGCAGGGCCTCGTAGCGGTCGAGCTGGTCGTCGGTCAGGCCGGCGAGATGGCGTTCGGCGAAGCGGCCGAACAGGATGTCGTTCTCCGCCGTCCCCATGTGACGGCTGCGGAACAACAGGCGTTTGCGGCGCGGGTCCAGCGATTCGGGCATTGTTTCTCCTCGGCCGGGAAACCTAGGATATATCGCCTGCCGCCCGCCGTGTCAGCCGCCCCGTCCAACCATGCGCCCCGAGGTCCTGTATCCGCTGTTCGTGCCGGTCACCTCGCTGCCCGGCGTCGGTCCCCGCCTCGGCCGCCTGATCGAGCGGGTGGCCGGGCCGCATGTGGTGGACCTTTTGTGGCACCTGCCCACCGGCCTCATCGACCGCCGGCACGCCCCCAAGGTGGCGGCCGCCGAGCCCGGAGTCATCGCCACCATGACGGTCCGCGTCGACCACCACCAGCCGCCGCCCAACCGGCGCCTGCCCTACAAGGTCCATTGCTCCGACGAGACCGGGTCCCTCACCCTGGTCTTCTTCCATGCCCAGCCCGATTACCTGCAACGGATCCTGCCCGAGGGCGAGACGCGGGTGGTCAGCGGCACGGTGGACCGGTTCGGAGACGAGCTGCAGATCACCCATCCCGATCACGTGGGCACCCGCGAGGAGCTGGACCGACTGCAGGCGGTCGAGCCGGTCTACGGACTCACCGCCGGCTTGAGCCTGAAGGTTCTCGGCCGGGCGGTGCGGGCGGCCCTGGACAAAGCGCCGGAGCTGGACTCGTGGCTGGACCCGGCGTTCGCCGAGCGCCACGGCTGGCGGGCTTGGCGGGACGCCCTGCTGGAGGCCCACGCGCCGGCTGACGAGGCGGCGCTGGAGCCGGCGGCGCCGGCACGGGCGCGGCTGGCCTACGACGAGCTGCTGGCCAACCAGCTCGCGCTCGCTTTGGTGCGCCATCACATGCGGCGCACCGCCGGCCGTGCCATCCGCGGCGACGGGCTGCTCACCGGGCGGGTGCTGGGCGCCCTCCCCTTCGCCCTCACCGGCGCGCAGGAGGCGGCCTGGGGCGAGATCGAGGCCGACATGGCGTGCCCGGCCCGCATGCTGCGCCTCCTGCAAGGGGACGTGGGCAGCGGCAAGACGGTGGTCGCCCTGCTGGCCATGCTGACCGCCGCCGAGTGCGGCGCCCAGGCGGTGCTCATGGCGCCCACCGAGATCCTGGCCCGCCAGCACCTGGCGACCATCGAGCCCCTGGCGGCAGCGGCCGGGCTCGAGATCCAGGTGCTGACCGGCCGCGAGAAGGGCAAGACGCGGACCGCGGCCCTGGACCGGCTGCGGTCCGGCGAGGCGGCGCTTGCCGTCGGCACCCACGCGCTGTTCCAGGAGGACGTGGCCTTCCGCCACCTGGCCCTGGCGGTGATCGACGAACAGCACCGTTTCGGCGTCCACCAACGGTTGTCGCTCACCGACAAGGGCCGGGCCGTCGACGTGCTGGTGATGACGGCGACGCCCATCCCGCGCACCCTGATGCTCACCGCCTATGGCGACATGGACGTTTCGCGCCTGCTGGAAAAGCCGCCGGGCCGGCGGCCGGTGGCCACCCGGGCCCTGCCCCTGAACCGACTGGGCGAGGTGGTGGCCGCCGTGCGGCGGGGGTTGGACAAGGGCGCGAAGGTCTACTGGGTCTGTCCCCTGGTCGCCGAGTCCGAGGCCCTCGACGTGGCGGCGGCCGAAGAGCGCAGCGCCCACCTGGCCGAGGTCTTCGGGGCGGCCCGGGTCGGACTCGTCCACGGCCGCATGAAGGGGGCCGAGAAGGACTCGGTGATGAAACGGTTCGCCGAGGGTGCGCTGGACGTGCTGGTGGCGACCACGGTCATCGAGGTCGGCGTCGACGTGCCGGCGGCCACGGTCATGGTGGTGGAGCACGCGGAGCGGTTCGGGCTGGCCCAGCTCCATCAGCTCCGCGGCCGCATCGGGCGGGGCGAGGCCGACTCGGCGTGTCTGCTGCTCTACGCGCCACCGCTGACCGAAACGGCGCGGGCGCGGCTCAACATCCTGCGGGAGACCGACGACGGCTTCCGCATTGCCGAGGAGGACCTGCGGCTGCGCGGGGCCGGCGAGCTCCTGGGCACCCGCCAGAGCGGCCTGCCGGTGTTCCGCATCGCCGACCTGGCGGCCCACGCGGAGCTTCTGGCGGCGGCCCGCGACGACGCCCGCCTGATCGTCGAGCGGGATCCAGACCTGACGTCGGCCCGCGGCCGCCACCTGCGGACCCTGCTGTATCTGTTCGAGCGCGACGCCGCGGTGCGGCTCCTACGATCTGGGTGATCCGGCCGCCCCGGCGGACCGCCGGCCGGACCAGGATGCGGACCATCGTTGCCCCCGTCGAACCGGTCTGGCTATGATCGGCACCGAGTTCGGGCATCGAGAAGCGGGGCCTTGGCGACGCGTCGACGATCGATCCTCAACCGCCGGAGACACCCCTATGACACCCCAGATCAACCCCGCCCTTCTCCTCGTTGTCGTGCTCGCGACGGGCCTCGCGGGATGCGGCGGCACGTCGTCGAGCGACGGCGCGGCCAAACCGGCGGTGGCGGCGGTCGTCGAGCGGCAAGCGGAGAACGATCGTCGGCTGGCTTTGCTGCAGTCGTATGAGGTGGGTCAGACCACGCTCGACACCATCGTGGCAGACGGTTGGTTGTCGGCCGTCGGCGTGGCGCTGTTGCCCAACATGAAGGACCATTCGGACCTGATCCGTGCGGCGGCCAACGGCCGACGGTCCATGGCAACGGGCGCCAAGTGGCAGGAGCTGTACATCCAGTTCTTCAAGGGCCCGCTCGCGGTGCGGGACCGGTACGGCAATCGCCTGCCCGGCGGGCCCACCCAGGTCTGCCGGCTGGACTTCGATCAAAACGGCGTGGTGTCGAAGATCACTTGGTTCCCGCCGTACGACGGCGGCTGACGGATCGGGCGCCAACTCGTCGCCCGGTGCGGCTCCCGACATACGGGCAGGCCGTGCCGGCGCGCCCGCATCAGAGGGTATAGCCGAGCCGGACCAGGACGTCTCCGGCCACATCCCGGACCTTGCTCAACGCGGCGGCCGAAAGGTCGCCGCCATCGCCGCCATCGTCCCGGTCCGCCCCGAAGCCGATCACGTTGACCCCCTTCTCGGGGCGGACGATGGCATCGGGGGTGTGGCCGATGGCCTTGCCGATGCGGTCAATGGTGTCGTCGAAGCGGTCGTGCAGGTCCTCGTAGCGGACCACCACGATGTTGGGGAAGTCGGCCGCCGCCGCCAGCCAGCCCTCCACGTGGTGAGCCCAGCGGCTGGCCATGGAGTCCTCCTGATACACCTGATAGCGCATCAGGTACCCGGACGGCGGCGTGCCGAGGAAGGCGTCCAGGGTGTCCACCTTGGGCCCCTCGTTCCACGGGCAGGCCATCAGGAAACGGCGGAAGCTCCGCATCACGTCGACCACGTTGCGGACGATATAGAGGATGACCGTGCGGTCCCCCAGGTCCGGCAGGTCGTCGCGCAGGAAGTCCATCGAGTGGTGGGTCTTGATGGTGTTGGCCAGGTGGACGCCGTCGAAGGCGGCCAGGAACCGGCTGAACATGCCGCTCTGGTAGTAGTTGAGGTTGATGTAGCTGTAGTCGTAGTCGAGCCACGGCGCCGACACATAGCCGAAGCACGACGCCATGCTGTTCATCAGGAAATGGGTCCCGGACCGCTCGTGGCTGGCCACCACGATGCGCGGCATGGGCTCTTCGAACAGCCGGATGTCTTCGTCGAATTCCATTGCCGGTGGTCGGGGCGCCGCCGTGGTCAGTCCTTGCGGGCCACCAGCACCGGGGCGCGGTCCCGTTCGCGCAGGACGTCCATGTCCTCGAAGGTGGCGGCTGCGACCACGGGCTTGTCCCGCACATCCCTCGGCCGGCGGTCCGGCGGCGTAACGATGCCGCCGGAGATGACCATCTTGATGGCCTCCTCCACCGACATGCTCAGTGGCACCACGTCCTTCTTGGGCACGAACAGCAGGAAGCCCGACGTGGGGTTG
The DNA here is from genome assembly GCA_028277795.1 of Rhodospirillales bacterium. Lineage (GTDB taxonomy): Bacteria > Pseudomonadota > Alphaproteobacteria > Rhodospirillales > JANQFP01 > JANQFP01. Next base: position 27,021 of record JANQFP010000028.1, on the reverse strand, counting down.
GGCGTGGTCGGCAGGAAGATGTTGATGGTCTCCTCGGTGGTCAGGTTCTGGACCTCGCCTTCGGTGCGGCCGGTGATGAAGGCGACGGCCCAGATGCCGCGCCGGGGGTATTCCACCAGGACCGCCTCCCGGAAGGCGTTGGACTGCTTGGCCAGCACGGTCTCGAAGATCTGCTTGGTCGCCGAATAGACGCTGCGGACCACGGGCATGCGGGCCAGGAGGGCCTCGTAGATGCGCATCACCATGCGCCCGACGAATCCGGCGGTCAGGGCGCCGATCAGCGTCAGCCCGACGATGACGATGAGCAGCCCCAATCCCGGCAGGCCGAACGGCAGATAGGTGGTCGGATTGTACTGGACCGGGATCAGCGGGGTGATCTGGGCGTCGACGAAGTTGATGAAGATCCAGGCCAGGTAGAAGGTGATGGTGACCGGCGCCGTGATCAGAATGCCGGCGAAGAAATACGCGCGCAGACGGGCCGTCAGGCCCATCTTCATTTGCCGCTGCTGGGAGGACCGCTCGCCGGAATCGGCGCTTTTCCGAGTCGGGTTTTCAGCGCTCATGGCGGCGGCATTCTAGCCGGCATTTCTCACATCCGCCACGGTCTGCATCGCGTCCCGGTCGCCGCCCCGCCAGAAGCGTGCCGATAGGCGCATCTTTGCTACGGTCGCGGGCTCGCGGCTTTTCCATCTCACTCACCGAGAAAGCGTAGGAGTTCATCCGCCGTCTCGCCGGGCGCCTCCTCGGCGAGGAAGTGGCCGCAGGGCAGCGCCCGCCCGCGGACGTCGGTGGCCCGCTCGCGCCACGTCGCGAGCACGTCGAAATGACGCCCCATGAGGCCGCGCTGGCCCCACAGGGCGAGCAGGGGACAGGCCACCTTGTGGTCCATGTCGGCCTCATCGTGGGCGAGGTCGATGGAGGCCGCCGCCCGGTAGTCCTCGCACGAGGCGTGGATGGTCGCCGGATCGCGGAAGCAGCGGAGGTATTCGGCCATGGCCTCGTCGGTGAAGGCGTCCGAGACGTCCCCCCATTGGGCCAGCTTGCGCCGCAGGTAGTACTCCGGATCGGCGCCGATCATCCGCTCCGGGAGGTCGAAGGGCTGGATGAGAAAGAACCAGTGATAATAGCCCGTGGCCACCGCCTGGTTGACGGTGGAGAAGATCTTGTGGGTGGGGACGATGTCCAGCACCGCCAGCTTCGTCACCCGCTCGGGATGGTCGAGGGCCATGCGGTGGCCGACCCGCCCGCCCCGGTCGTGGCCGACGACGAAGAAGGTCTCGAACCCGAGGCCGGCCATCACGCGCACCTGGTCGCTGGCGGTGGTCCGCTTGCAGTAGGTCTCGTGGGCCGGGTCGGACGGCGGCTTGGCGCTGTCGCCGTAGCCCCGCAGGTCAGGCGCCACCACGGTGAACCGCTCGGCCAGCACCGGGGCCACCTTGTGCCACATGGCATGGGTCTGGGGGTAGCCGTGGAGCAGCAGCACCGGTGGCCCTGACCCGCCCTTAACGGCGCGGATGATGGTGCCGTCGGCGTCGGCCACCAGGTCCTCGAAATCGGCGAACAGGTCCCCTCCCCGGCCGCTCGCGGCGACTTCTCTCAATCGCCGTCCTGAGTCGGGGCCGGGCCCAGGTCTGCGAGGGTGCTGCGGGCCACGGATCGCAGGTTGCTGGCGAGGATATTGAGCAGGCCGCGGATGAAGGGGTCGGTGTTTTCCATCTTGCGGCTGAAGGCCATGCGCGAGACGACGAAGACGGTGGTCTCCTCGATGGCGCGGGCCGACGCCATGCGCGGCTCGTCATCGATCAGGGCCATCTCGCCGAAGATGCCGCCCTTGGCGATGGTGCCCAGGACCTTTTCGCCGGCCCCGGTCGTGCGGTAGACCTCGACCGAGCCCGTCTGCACCACGTAGGCGACGTTCCCCTTGTCCCCTTCGCGGAAGATGATCTCGCCGGCGCCGAAGCCCTTGCGTTCGAGGACCGTCTGCTGTGCTGCCATATCGCGCCGTCCCGCCGGTAGCTCGTCCGGACCAATCCTATACGGCAAGCCGGGCCGCTCGCAACGCCGCGCCGGGAAGACCATAATGCGCCATCCCCGCAGCGGACAGGACCCCCATGACCGAAGACCACCCGACCGAATCCCGCCTGTATCCCAGTCGTCCGCTGATCGGGGTCGGCGCCGTGGTGTGGCGCGACGGCCGCGTGCTTCTGGTCCGCCGCGCCCGGCCGCCGCGCCAGGGCCAGTGGAGCCTGCCGGGGGGCCTCCAGCGGGTGGGCGAGACGGTGTTCGCCGCCGCGGAACGGGAGGTGCGCGAAGAGACCGGCATCCGCGTCGCCGTCCTCGGCGTCGTCGACGTGGTCGACTCCATCGAGCGGGACGAGGCGGGCCGGGTGCGCTACCACTACACCCTGATCGACGTGGTGGCCGCCTGGCGCGGCGGCCGGCTGGCGCCGGCCGATGACGCCGCGGACGCGGTGTGGGCGCGCCTCGGCGACCTGGGCGGCTACGACCTGTGGCGCGAGACCGACCGCATCATCCGTATGTCCTATCGGATGCTCAGCCGCTGGCGATGACCCAACTGCGGAGCATGGCCTCCGCGATGGGCCGGAAGATGTCGTAGACCGCCTCGGGCGCGGTGTAAGACCACAGGTGGACCACCCCGCCCCCGGGGCGTGGCACGACGATGGCCAGCTTCTTGAACCGCTCGCCGTGGTAGGCGTAGGTGACCAGGATCTGGCGGCCGTCGAGACGCACACCGTCCCGGGCGTAGGTCATCGGCTTGTCGCCCAGGACCTGAATGTCCCGGGCACCCGCGGCCAGGTCCGCCTTGAGGTCGGCGACCACTGCCGCCACCGCCGAGGCGGCGTCGGTGGCACCGGGCTGGACGTTCTGGATGCGCACGGTGGCGCGGTAGGCCTCGGTGCCGTCGGCGCCGCTGAACAGGATGGCGAAGGCCGACGGGCGGCTCAACACCCAGTTGGCCGGATACTCGATGGCATAGCCGAAGCGCGGGCTGAAGAAGCGCCGAGAGCCCATGATCTCGGCCTGGCGCACCTCCCGCTCCTCCCTGGCCGTCGGGGCCGTGGCGGGCTCCGGCGCCTCCTCCGCAGCCGGCCGGAAGTTGGCCAGGACCCAGTCGAACTCCACGACCAGGCGGGTGAAGGCGCGGGGCGGGGCGAAGAACAGGAACACGAAATCGGTCCTGTGGCCGCGCGCGATGACCATGCGGGCACGGGTGCGGGGCCCCTCGTAGGTGGCGTCGTAGGCGGGCAGTCCGCTGACCGTGATCTCCCGCTCGCCCAGCTTGTCGGTGAGCATGCGCCCGGGGCCCACCTGCTGCCTCTCCATCCGGGTCGCCATCTGGGGCAGCGGCACGTCGGGGCTGGCGTCGTCGGCCTGCACGCTGAGGGCGTAGCCCTGGCGCGAGCGGATGAACACCGCGCCGTCCGCCTCGCGCTCGGCCAGCTCGGCGGCCGGCGGCACGGCGAGGGAGAAGCCCCGGGCCTCGTTGCGATAGACCTGGGCCTTTGCCGCGGGGGGATCGGCGGGCCGCTGCTGGGCCGGCGCCGGCTGGGCCGCGGCCAGGATCAGGACCGCCAGGGCCAGTATTTTGCGCGGATGCGGTCCCATTTATGGTTCTCCGGTCCCGACGGGACCCCGAGGCTAACCTTCGCTCGCATCCGCGGGCAAACCGTTTATGATCGCGGGCCGACCGCCGGACCATTGCTTCGAACAGAAGGAGTCACCGTGACCACCGCCGCCCTCATATCCGTCCTCTGTCCCGACCGCGTGGGCCTGGTCGCCGCCATCGCCGGCCGCCTCTTCGACCTCGGCGGCAACCTGGCCGATACCACCTTCGCCGTGCTCGGCGAGGGGGCCGAGTTCACGTCGGTGTGCGAGTTCCCGGACGGCGTCCCGCTGGAGCAGGTGGAGCGGGAGCTGCGTGGCCTGCCGGAGCTGGGCGACGGCGAGGTGACGGTCAGCCGGTTCGATCTCGCGCCGGTGCACGGCCCGTCGGGCCACTTCACCCACCGAATCGTCGTCTCCGGGGGCGACCGGCCGGGACTGGTGGCCCGGCTGTGCGAGGTCTTCGTCCACTTCCACGCCAACATCGTCCGCCTCAACGCCGAGCGAATCCCGACCGCCGAGGGCGAGCAGTACGCGGTCACCGTCCACGTCTGGGTGCCCGAGGACCAGGCCGCGGCGTGCCTGGCCACGGTGGTCAACACGGCCGGCGAGCTGTCCCTGAACTGCCAGTGGCACGCGGTCTGACATCAGGCGCTTGATCTTTTTTCGCCGCCGTCCAAACTTGAGCCGGAGGTGACGAGCATGGCACGGGTACGGGACGACTACCGCAATCTCACCGGTCCCCAGAAAGCGGCCATCTTCATGCTGGCGGTGGGCGAGAGCCATGCCGCCACCCTGTTCGAGATGATGGACGACGAGGAGATCCGCGAACTCTCCCAGACCATGTCCAGTCTGGGCACGGTGAGCTCCAACGTGGTCGAGCGCCTGTTCGTCGAGTTCGCCGATCAGCTCTCCAGCGCGGGCTCCCTGGTCGGCTCTTTCGACAGCACCGAGCGGCTGCTGCACAAGGCCCTGAGCAAGGACCGTGTCGACCAGATCATGGAGGAGATCCGCGGCCCTGCCGGGCGCACCATGTGGGACAAGCTGGGCAACGTCAACGAGGCGGTGCTGGCCAACTACCTGAAGAACGAATACCCGCAGACGGTGGCGGTGGTGCTGTCCAAGGTCCGCCCCGACCACGCCTCGCGGGTCCTCGGCCTGCTGCCCGAGAACTTCGCCATGGAAGTGGTCATGCGCATGCTGCGCATGGAGACGGTGCAGAACGACATCCTGGACCACGTGGAGCGGACCCTGCGCACCGAGTTCATGACCAACCTGGCGCGCACGGCCAGGCGCGATTCCCACGAGATGATGGCCGACATCTTCAACAACCTGGACCGCAACACCGAGAACCGGTTCATGACGGCGCTGGAGGAGCGCAACCGGGAATCGGCCGAGCGCATCAAGCAGCTCATGTTCACCTTCGACGACCTGAGCCGGGTCGACGCGGCGGGCATCCAGACGCTGCTCCGCCAGGTGGAGAAGGACCAGCTCGCGGTGGCGCTGAAGGGGGCGTCGGACACGGTGAAGGAGCTGTTCTTCACCAACATGTCGGAGCGGGCCGGCAAGATGATGCGCGAGGACATGGAGGCCATGGGGGCGGTTCGCCTGAAGGAGGTGGACGAGGCCCAGGCCAACATCGTGGCCACCGCCAAGGCCCTGGCCGACACCGGCGAGATCGTCATCGCCGGCACCGGCGAGGCCGACGAGCTGGTGTACTGAGACTCCCTGCCCGCGCGGCCGCTGCGGCAGCTACGAGGTCTGCAGGCTCCGGGCCTTCGGTCGCAACTGCGCCGGTTCCTTGGTCCGCTCCTTGAGGAAGGCGGTGATCTTCTCGTCCGGCAGCGGCGGGCTGAAGACGTAGCCCTGGATTTCGTCGCAGCGGTAGTCGCCGAGGATGCCGAGCTGGTGCTCGGTCTCCACCCCTTCGGCGATCACCCGCCGGTTCAGGGTGTGGCCCATGCTGATGATGGTGCGGATGATCTCGGCGTCGTCCGGGTTGGTGGCGATATCGGCGACGAAGGTGCGGTCGATCTTGATGGTGTCGATGGGGAAGCGCTTCAGGTAGCTGAGCGACGAGTAGCCGGTGCCGAAGTCGTCCATGGCCACGTTGATGCCCATGTCGTGCAGCTCGCCCAGGGCGATGACGGCGTGGGCGGAATCGGACATCAGCATGCTCTCCGTGATCTCGATCTCGAGGCTGGAGGCATCGACCCCGCAGTCGCGCAGGATGCCGTCGACGATGGTGGCGAACGAGGTCTCGCGGAGCTGACGGGCCGACAGGTTGACCGCGATGGGGATGGCCGGCAGGCCCATGGCGCGCCACGCCTTGTGCTGCTCGCAGGCGGTGCGGATGGCCCATTCGCCGACCTCGACCACCAGGCCGGTCTCCTCCAGCACCGGGATGAAGCGTCCTGGGGAGACCGGTCCGATGTCGGGGCTCGCCCACCGGAGCAGGGCCTCGGTGCCGGTGATGCGGCCGCTGCCGATTTCCAGCTTGGGCTGGTAGTGGAGCGCGAACTCGCCGCGCTCCAGGGCCTTGCTGAGGCCGTTCTTGAGGATCAGCCGCTCCTGCACCTCCTCGTTGAGGTCGGAGGTGTAGAACCGGTAGGTGGCCTTGCCGTGCTCCTTGGCCCGGTACATGGCCGCATCGGCGTACTTGAGCAACTCGCCGGCGGTGACCGCGTCGTCGGGAAACACGGTGATGCCGATGCTGGTGGAGACGAAGGACTCGTGGCCGTCCAGGTGGAACGGCTGGGAGAACGACTCCAGGATGCGCCGGGCCACCACCGGGGCGTTCCGCGGGTCGCCCAGGTTTGGCATGATGACCGTGAACTCGTCGCCGCCGAGGCGCGCCACCGTGTCGCCGCGGCGCACGCAGGCGGTCAGGCGCCGGGCCGCCTCCTGCAGCAGCAGGTCGCCGAACTCGTGGCCGAGGGTGTCGTTGACCAGCTTGAAGCCGTCCAGGTCGAGGAACATCAGGCCCAGCTTCTGGTCCAGCCGCGACATGGTCTCCAGGTCGTGCTTGAGGCGGTCGAAGAACAGGTTCCGGTTGGGCAGGCCGGTCAGCTCGTCGTAGTTGGCCTGGTAGCGGATGCGCTCCTCGTCCTGCTTGCGTTTGGTCACGTCGCTGATGACCATGGCGTAGCGCCGCACCTCGCCGGCCTCGTCGGCGATGGCGGTGATGGACAGGTGGCTGGCGAACTCCTCGCGGTCCCGGCGCCGGCTCCAGATCTCCCCTTCCCAGCGGTGGTGCTTCCTGATCGACCGCCACATGCGGTCGAGCAGGGTCTGGTCCTTTTTCAACGCCCTGTAGAAGAACGGCCGCTTGCCGATGACCTGGTCCGCCGCGTAGCCGGTCATCTCGCAGAACGCGGGGTTGACCGAGGTGACCCGGAAATCCGCATTGGCGATGACCACGGCCTCGCTCAGCTTGTCGATGACCGTCGCCGCCAGCCGCACGTTGTCCTCGGCCCGCCGGCGGTCCTCGATCTCCCGGGTGAGGGCCCGCGTCCTTTCGGCGAACCGCACCTCCAGCTCCTCGCGGGCGCGCTCCAGGGTCTCCGCCGCCCGCGCCTGCTCCGAGACGTCGCGCGCCGTCACCATGTAGGAGTCCTCACCTGCGTTGCCGAACCCCATGACCGACAGCTCCACGTCCAGCGGCCGGCGGTTCAGGCCGCACAGGCGCACGGGCACCGGCTCGCCGGTGTCGGCCAAGGCCCCCAGGCCGTCGGCCAGCACGGGGCGGGAGCCGGTATCCAGGAGGCCGCTCAGCTTGCGCCCAATCAGGCGTTCGGGGGCGGCGGCGCCGAGCATGCGGGCGCCGGCGGCGTTGACGAAGGCGACCAGGCCCTCCGTGCACACGCAGATCAGGTCGCCGGAGTGCTCGACCAATTGCCGGTAGCGGCTCTCGCTGTGTTGGAGGGCTTCCGCGGCGCGCTGACGGTGGGTGATGTCGTGGCCCTGCACGATGACCGTGCCGTCGGCCAGCGGCGTGACCCGCATCTCCACGTCCACGGCGCCGCCGCGCCGGCGCACCAGGCGAACGGTCCAGGCGCCCTCGCGGCCGCTGGGACGGGCGGTCAGGCGGGTCGCCACCGGGCGGTCGTCGGCATGGACCAGGTCGGCGAACGGGCGCCCGATCAGGGTGCGGCTGGTCTTGTAGCCCAGCAACTCGCAGCCCGCCGCGTTGACATAGGCGAGTCGTCCGTTCCGGGTGAGGCAAACCAGATCGGCCGCCGCCTCGACGAAACGGACCTCCCAGCTTTCGTCGACGGGCGGCGAGGCAGGCGCCTTCGGGTCCGAGTCGGGGCCGGGTTTGGTCTCACCGGTGGCCCGCTTGCGCCGTCCCATGAACGAGTTCCGTTGCCGTCGCGCCAATCGCCCCGTCGAATATCACAATTCGGCGGGAAACTCACGAAAACAAGGGAGAGCGACGCGGCCGGCTGCCGCGTCCCAAGCGTCACGAACCGGGGTCGGGCCCCTTTTGCAGCGCGCGGATGAACTCTTGCAGGAACGCCCAGAAGAAATGCTCGCCGGGGTAGCCTAGGATGCGGCCCCTTTCCTCGCCGTCATGGAAAACGACGAAGGTGGGCGTGTAGATCACCGGGCCCACGGCCTCCAGGTCGTCGGGACGGGGAAGGTCGTTGTCGACGATGCGCAACGGCAGGACCCTTGCCTCGTCGGTCAGGTGGTAGACCGCGCCGATGGTCTCCAACCAGGCCTCGCACCAGGGGCAGCCGTCGGAGTCGAACATGAGCAACTCGCCGGCCTTCGCCGGCGCCATGCTCAACACCGCCGCCGTCAACAACGCGGCGAGGCCCGCAGCGACTCTGGATGCCAAGGTCAGCCTCCCGTCGACCTTGTGCGGCCGTCCCCGCGCCGTTCCGCGGGGACGTCTTGCGCAACAATGGTCGCTCAAGCGGCCTTTTCGATCAAGTACGTATAAATTCCGCTGGCTTCGCCGCTTTCCAGGAGCTTGTGGCCGGTGGAGCGGCAGAACGCCTCGAAGTCCTTGACCGACCCGGGATCGGTCGATTCCACGAACAGGGTGTCACCGGCATTGAGGCCCTTGATGGCCTTCTTGGCTTTCAGGATGGGCAGGGGACAGTTGAGTCCTTTGGCGTCGAGCGCTTGTGTTGCCGTCGTCATCGGTCCTTCCTCTCGGTTGCAGACGTGGCGTCGCCCCTCAGGGCAGCCGCTTCTTCAAGGTGAACGCGCCGCGGATGTCGCCGACGCGGAATCCGCGCGCCTTGTCTTCCGGGTAAATGGCATCCAGTTGGGCCGTCACCTCCGGCGCGATCTGGTCGCCGTGGCACTGGAGGCAGAGCTGATCGGTGGGGATGGCCTTCATGAAGCGGAAGACCTTGCCGCCGTCCTCTTCGACGATTGCCGCGAACGCCATCGTCTTCGGGTCCTCGCCGCCGGCCTTGCGCGCCTCGAATTTCTGCAGCACGCCAAGCTCCCAGGAGTCGGGCTGGTTGCCCGGGTTGCGCAACTTGAGGCTGGTCCGCGCCACGTCCCACCCGGAGGCTTCGGAGACCACCTGGGCGATGCCGGGCGCCTCGCTGTTGCACACCGGCACGGCGTTCTGTGCCCCGCCGGCCTTGATCGCCTTCAGCAGCTCGGTCTTCAGGCTGCCGCCGAATTGCTTGACGATGCCCACCGCTTCGGCCTTGTGGGCGCTCAGGTCGTCGGCCTGGGCCACTGCCGCGCAACCCATGCAAATGGCAAACGCCAACCTGGCCGTCTTCATGAACGTGCTCCCGCCCTCTGGTCCACCGAGCCCGTCGGCGCGATCAGATGAACAGATTGATGTCGGAGTTCAGGGCCTTCTCCATGTAGGTGGCGGCGCCGCCGATCTCGATGCCGTCGATCATGTCGTCCTGGCTCCACTCGAAGAGGTCCATGGTCATCTGGCAGCCGATCAGGTTGACGTCGGACTCGACGGCCATCTCGCGCAGCTCGGGGATCGAGGCGACGCCCTTCTTCTTGATCATGTTCTTCATCATGGTGGAGGCGACGGCATCGATGCCCGGGATCACCGACACCAGGTTGGGCATCGTCATGTGCATGCCGCCCATGGGCATCTCCATGGCCGGGTTGCCGAGGGTCGAGATCTGAAGGTGATCGAGGTCCTTCTTCAAGAGCTGGAGGCCGTAGAAGGTGAAGAACAGGTCCACCTCCACGTCCATGGCGGCGGCGGTGGTGGCGAGGATGAACGGCGGATAGGCCCAGTCCAAGGTGCCCTTGGTGACGATGATGCACATCCGCTTCTGGTTGTCGGTGGTCATTGCGATCACTCCAAAACAATCCGATTCGGTCTTCCGTTCGCGCGTCCCGGCCCCCGCGGGATTAGACTTTCCTAATTTACAGGAATTCCCGCCAGCGTCCAGTGGAGGATGTCCCTAAACCCCACGGGGACATTGTCCGATCGGGGCTCCGGGCACGGTGCCCGACCCGTCGCGGGGACCACGCGCCCCGCTCGCCCGGCCCGGAAACGGGCGGCTGGTCTTAATTGCAAAATATCTTATTTAAGTGTAATATTCAAGGTTGGTTTCCCCTGCGGGGGATGCGCGCATGCGGAAAGATCGCGTCAACGAGCGCCTGAAGCTGGCCCATCATCGCGTGGTCGCGCGGGCGCTGAAGACGGACCCCGACCTGATCGCCGAGGCCCGGGACGTGGTCGCCGCGTGGAACGCCGATCTCTCCTTCCGGCCCTCCTTCGTCGGCGCCTGGGAGCGCCTGCTGGCCCGTCCCGTGGACGTGGTGCGCACCGAGATCGTGCGCCAGACGCCGGAGGCCAACCGCCTGCGCGGCAGCTCCCCGTTCGCCCTCATCCCGTCCCGCCTGCTGACCAAGGAGCAGGTGATCCGGTTCCTCCACATCGCCGCCGGCCACGCCACCCGCATCCTGCATCCTTCCGAGTACCCCCAGTACGCCGAACACCTGAAGAAGCTGGACGCCAAGGACCGCCGGCGCCGCTTCTGGCAGGCCCACGACGACGCGTGGATCGACCACTTCGTCGCCGGCATCGGCGAGGGCGAGGCGGTCATCGGCCACTACAACGCGGAGCTGGAGCTGGACGGCGCCATCCACATCGGCCTGGTGGAGCGCGACGGCGACCGCTTCGCCGAGATGGGGGTCTCGGTGCTGCCCGCGGCGCGCCGGCGCGGCATCGGCCATCACCTGCTCAAGCGGGCCATCCTGTGGGCGCAGAACCACTTGGCCAGCCAGTTCTATTCCATCTGCATGACCACCAACCGCGACATGGTCCATCTGGCGCGCGGCCACCACATGGACATCTGCAAGGTCGAGGACGGCACCGAGGGGGTGATCTACATCAAGCCCCACTCGGAGGACTCGGTGTCGGTGGAGCTGATCGAGAACCAGATCGGCGAATGGGACTACGGGGCCAAGGCCCACCAGGCCGCCTTCTCCCTGGCCGTCGGCCGCAGCCCGCGCGACCAATCCCGCGACCTCGACCTCGAGCGCCTGGCCAAGCTCGCCACCTACGGTCACACGGGCGTGTTCGTCGCCTACCTGATCGTCTTCCGCTATGCCCTGGTGCGCATGGGCCTCAGCGCCGAGGACCAGACCCTGTCGTTGGCCGCGGTGCGCGAGTCCATCATGCCCTCCCTGGAGCACAACCCCCATCTCCGGGTCTACGTGGGCGCCCTGCCCACCTTCGGCGAGGCCCGCCACGTCCGCTTCGGCACCCTGCACTATCCGCACGGCCCGGCGCACGCCACCGTGTAGCCCGTGACTGGCCCCGCGGCGCCTGCCGCCTTAAAATGCCGCCGGTCCCCATCATCCGGGTTCGGGCGTCCATGCTGACCAGGGTTGTCGCACCGTTGCTCGTCCTCGCCGTCGCGTGGCTGGCCGGCGTGCCGCCGGCCGGCGCTGCCGACGAACACGCCGAAAAGCGGGCCGGAATGGTGGCCACCATCGCCGCCCTGGCCGCCGACGACAATCGGGACACCGGCCGTGGTCGCCTCGCCCCGCGGGTGATGGCGGCCATGGGGCAGACGCCGCGCCACGAGTTCGTGCCCGAGCGCCGGCGCGACGACGCCTACCGCAACTCGCCGCTGCCCATCGGCCACGGCCAGACCATCTCCCAGCCCTACATCGTCGCCCTGATGACCGATCTGCTGGACGCGGGCCCCGGCGACCGGGTGTTGGAGGTGGGCACCGGATCCGGCTACCAGGCGGCGGTGCTGGCGCCGCTGGTCGCCCGGGTGTTCACCATCGAGATCATCCCGCCGCTGGGCCGCACCGCCGCCGAGCGCCTGAAACGGCTGGGCTACGGAAACGTCGAGACCCGCATCGGCGACGGCTACTACGGCTGGGAGGACGAGGCGCCGTTCGATGCCATCGTGGTCACCGCGGCGGCCAGCCACATCCCGCCGCCCCTGGTGCAACAGCTCAAGCCGGGCGGGCGCATGGTCATCCCGGTGGGCGAGCGCTTCCACGTGCAATACCTGACCCTGGTGACCAAGGACGCCGACGGCCACGTGACGGTGCGCGAGCTGCTGCCGGTGGCGTTCGTGCCGCTGACCGGCGACCATTGACCCGAGCCCCGGCCCCGCCGCTGGCCGCCGTCGCCCTGCTGTCGGCGGCGGCGCTGGGCTACGAGGTGCTGCTGCTGCGCCTGTTCTCCATCGTCCAGTGGCACCACTTCGCCTACATGATCATCAGCCTGGCCCTGCTCGGCTATGGGGTCAGCGGCACCGTCCTGGCCCTGCTCGGCGAACGGGCGGGGCGCCATTTCGAGACCCTGTTCATGGCCGCCGCCAGCCTGTTCGGCGCCGCCGCCGTCGGCTGCTTTCTGGCCGCCCAGCGGGTGCCGTTCAATCCCCTGGAGCTGTTGTGGGACGCAAGCCAGCCGGCGCGCCTGGCCGCCATCTATCTGGTGCTGGCCGTCCCCTTCCTGTTCGCCGCCACCGGCATCGGGCTCGCCTTCGTGCGCTTCCGGGACCGCATCGGGCGGGTCTACGGCGCCGACCTGCTGGGCGCCGGCGGTGGGGCTCTCGGCGTCCTCGGGCTGCTGTTCGTGGCGATGCCCATGGATGCCCTGTCGGTCATCGGCGCCCTGGGCCCGGTTGCGGCGGCCCTGGCCGCCGGGCAGGCCCGGCGCTGGGGGCCCATGGTGGCTGCCGCCGCCCTGGCCGCCGGTCTCGCGGTTCTGCCGGCCGGCACGCTCGGCATCACGCCCTACAAGGGACTCAGCCAGACCCTGGAGACTGCCGGCGCCCGGGTCCTCTCCGAGTCGTCCAGCCCCCTCGGCCTGCTCACCGTCGTCGACAGCCCGCGCATTCCCTTCCGCCACGCCCCGGGGCTGAGCCTAGCCAGCCCCGTCGGGCCCCCCGAGCAGCTCGGCGTGTTCACCGACGGCGACGCCTACGCCGCCATCAACCGGTCCGACCCCGGCGGGCCGCCGCCCGGTCATTTCGCCTACCTGACCTCCGCCCTGCCCTACGCCCTGCGCCAGGACCCGCGGGTGCTGGTGCTGGGCGCCGGCGTCGGCGGCGACGTGCTGCAGGCCCTGGGCCAGGGCGCCGCGGCCGTCGATGCGGTGGAGATCAACCGGCAGATGGCCGATCTCGTGCGCGGCACCTACGCCGAGTTCGCCGGCCGCCCCTTCGACCGCCCCGGGGTGCGCCTCCACATCGCCGAAGCGCGGGGCTTCGTCACCGCCAGCGGCGGCGGCTACGACATCATCCAGGTGGCCCTGCTCGACGCCTTCGGCTCCGCCAGCGCCGGGCTGCACGCCCTCAACGAGAGCTACCTCTACACGGTCGAGGCCCTGGGCCTGTACCTGGACCGGCTGGCCGACGGCGGCCTGCTGGCCGTCACCCGCTGGGTCAAGCTGCCGCCGCGGGACGGGCTCAAGCTGCTGGCCACCGCCGCCGCCGCCCTGCGCCGGGCCGGGATCGAGGAGCCCGGCCGCCACCTGGCGCTGATCCGCGGCTGGAAGACCAGCACCCTGCTGGTGCGCGACGGCCCCTTCACCGCCGCCGAGGCGGCCGCCGTGCGCCGGTTCTGCGTCGAGCGGTCCTTCGACCTGGCGTGGCTGCCCGACATGACCGCGGACGAGGCCAACCGGTTCACGGTCCTCGACCAACCGTACTTCTTCGACGGCGCGACGGCCCTGCTGGGTCCAGATGCGGCGTCGTTCACGGATCGTTACAAATATGACATCCGGCCCGCCACCGATGACCGGCCCTATTTCTTCAATGCCTTCAAGTGGCGGCTGCTGCCCGAGTTGACGGCTTTGCGGGGGCGCGGCGGGCTGGGCCTGCTCGAATGGGGCTACCCGGTGCTGGTCGCCACCCTGGCCCAGGCGGCGGTGGCGGCGGTCCTGCTCATCGCCGTGCCCCTGTGGCTGACCCGGCGCGCCGCCGCCGGTCACGCCGGACGCGGGCGCGTGCTGGTCTATTTCCTGGGTCTGGGGTTCGCGTTCCTTTTCGTCGAAATGGCATTCATCCAGAAGTTCATCCTGTTTCTCAACCATCCCATCTATGCCGCGGCGGCCGTGCTGTCGGCCTTCCTGGTTTTCGCCGGCCTGGGCAGCCTGGTGTCGGCCCGCCTGCCGGGGCGCAATCCCGCCGCCTTCGCCATTGCCGCCATCGCGATGATCGCGCTGACGTCCGTCTTCGTGCTGCCACCCATCCTGGCCGAGCTGGCGGCCATTCCCCTGCCCGCCCGTTTCGCCGTGTCCATGGCGCTGATCGCGCCGCTGGCCTTCTGCATGGGGATGCCCTTCCCGGCCGGCCTGGCCCGGCTCGGCCAGGGGGCGCCGGCCCTCATCCCGTGGGCATGGGCCATAAACGGCTGCGCCTCGGTGCTCGGCGCCGTGCTGGCCACGGTGATCGCCATCGAGGTCGGGTTCACCGCCGTCATCCTGGCCGCCGTCGCCCTCTACGGGGTGGCCGCCGCCAGCTTCCCGCGGCCGGAGCCGCCGTAATCCCGGACTGCGGGCGGCGCCAATTGTTGTTGACAACCTCCGGAGACCGCTGGCTTTATGCGGTCGAGGACGTGAGCCGTCCGGGGCGGCGCGGACGTTGCCGTCGACCGGACAACCGCGGACACGAGGACACGATACGGCCATGCGCGCCACGCATACAGCGCCCGCCATCGTCGAGGGACCGGCCCCGTCGGGCCGTCTTCCCGCGTCCGCGCCTGCCCTGCCGCTGCCGGCCGCGCTGCTGCTGCCGCTGGGCGGGGGCCTTCGACTTAGGTGCCCCTGAGCGTCGTCCGTCGCATCGTCGACCGTCATTGATGACCGGCGTTCAGGGGAAGCGAAACCGTCAACCCCATTTCGCGACACCTGCTTGAACGAAGGATTTCGTCCCATGAGACCCACCGATCCCAACCGGGTGACCATCTTCGACACCACCTTGCGCGACGGCGAGCAGTCGCCGGGCGCCTCCATGAACCTGGAAGAAAAGGTGCGCGTCGCCCACGTCCTCGCCGAAATGGGCGTGGACGTGATCGAGGCCGGTTTCCCCATCGCCTCCGACGGCGACTTCCGCGCCGTCCAGGAGATCGCCCGCAGCATCGACGACTCGGTCGTCTGCGGCCTTTCGCGGGCCACCCGCACGGACATCGAGCGCACCGCCGAGGCCATCAAGCCGGCCCGGCGCGGGCGCATCCACACCTTCATCTCCACCAGCCCGCTGCACATGAAGTTCAAGCTGCAGATGGAGCCCGACGAGGTTCACCAAGCGGTCATCGACAGCGTCACCTTGGCGCGCAAATTCACCGACGACGTGGAGTGGTCGTGCGAGGACGGCTCGCGCAGCGACCACGACTTCCTGTGCCGCTGCGTGGAATCGGCCATCGATGCCGGGGCCGGCACCATCAACATCCCCGACACGGTGGGTTACGCGGTCCCCGACGAGTTCGGCGCCCTCATCGCCATGCTGTTCGATCGCGTGCCCAACATCGACAAGGCGGTGGTCTCCGTGCATTGCCACAACGACCTGGGCTTGGCCGTGGCCAACTCCCTGGCCGCCGTGGACGCCGGCGCCCGCCAGGTGGAGTGCACGGTCAACGGCCTCGGCGAGCGGGCCGGCAACGCGGCCATGGAAGAGATCGTCATGGCCCTGCGCACCCGCCACGACCGCATGCCCTACACCACCGGCGTCAACACCGAGGTCATCACCCGCGCCTCGCGCCTGGTGTCCTCCATCACCGGGTTCACCGTGCAGCCCAACAAGGCCATCGTCGGCGCCAACGCCTTCGCCCACGAATCGGGCATCCACCAGGACGGCATGCTCAAGAATGCCCAGACCTACGAGATCATGACCCCGGAATCGGTGGGGCTCACCCAGTCCACGTTGGTTCTCGGCAAGCACTCGGGGCGGGCCGCGTTCCGCGAAAAGCTGAAGGACCTGGGCTACGACCTCGGCGACAACTCCATCGAGGACGCCTTCAAGCGGTTCAAGGACTTGGCTGACGTCAAGAAGGAGGTCTACGACGAGGACATCGTCGCGCTGGTGGACGACGAGGTGGTGCGCAGCAACGACCATATCCAGCTGGTCTCCCTCGACATCGCGTGCGGCACCACCCATCGGCCGCCGACCGCCGCCCTCGAGTTGAACGTGGACGGCGAGGTGCGGGCCTGCGCCGGCACCGGCGACGGGCCCGTGGACGCCGCCTTCAAATGCATCAAGAAGCTGTTCCCCACCGAGGCCACGTTGCAGCTCTATCAGGTGCACGCGGTGACCCAGGGCACCGACGCCCAGGCCGAGGTGACGGTGCGACTCCAAGACCAGGGCGTCACCGTCAACGGCCGCGGCACCGACACGGACACCATGGTGGCGTCGGTGAAGGCCTACGTGAACGCGCTGAACAAGCTGTTGACGGAGCGGGAGAAAACCGCGCCGTCGGCGTTGTCTGCGTGACCCTACGGCGGGCGCGGTTTTCTCGCTAGCCGCGGGGCCCGCGTTTACCTATAAGGAGCGGACGGTGCCGGGTTTTGCTCGGTACCGTCCGATGCCGCATCACGACGAGGATAGTTAATCGCCCATGTTCTCCCGACTGTTCGGCATGCTTTCCGCCGACATGGCCATCGATCTCGGCACCGCCAACACCCTGGTCTACGTGAAAGGCCGCGGCATCGTCCTCAACGAGCCTTCGGTGGTCGCCATCGCCGAGGTCAAGGGCAAGAAGCAGGTCCTCGCCGTGGGCGAGGAGGCCAAGATGATGCTGGGCCGCACCCCCGGCAACATCCGCGCCATCCGGCCGCTGCGCGACGGCGTCATCGCCGACTTCGAAGTGGCCGAGGAGATGATCAAGTACTTCATCCGCAAGGTGCACAACCGGCGCAGCTTCGCCTCGCCGCTGGTCATCGTGTGCGTGCCGTCGGGGTCCACGGCGGTGGAGCGCCGGGCCATCCAGGAATCGGCGGAAAGCGCCGGCGCGCGCCGGGTGTTCCTGATCGAGGAACCGATGGCGGCGGGCATCGGCGCCGGCCTGCCGGTGACCGAGCCCACCGGCTCCATGGTGGTCGACGTGGGCGGCGGCACCACCGAGGTGGCGGTGCTCAGCCTCGGCGGCATCGTGTATTCGCGCAGCGTCCGCGTCGGCGGCGACAAGATGGACGAGGCCATCATCGCCTACATCCGCCGCAACCATAACCTGCTGGTGGGCGAAGGCAGCGCCGAGCGCATCAAGGAGGAGATCGGCTCCGCCTGTCCGCCCAACGACAGCGAGGGCCGGACCATGGAGATCAAGGGCCGCGACCTGATGAACGGCGTGCCCAAGGAGCTGGTGATCAGCGAGCGCCAGATCTCGGAAAGCCTGGCCGAGCCCGTGGGCGCCATCATCGAGGCGGTCAAGGTGGCCCTCGAGCACACGGCTCCCGAGCTGGCCGCCGACATCGTGGACAAGGGAATCGTGCTCACCGGCGGCGGCGGCCTGTTGAGCAACCTGGACTTCGTGCTGCGGCACGCCACCGGTTTGCCGGTGTCCATCGCCGACGACCCGCTGTCCTGCGTCGTCCTGGGCACCGGGCGGGCGCTGGAGGAAATGAAGAAGCTGAAGAACGTGCTGACGACCATGTACTGAACTCTGGCCGTCGCCGCCTCCGCTCCAACGACAATATTTGCTTGTTATTGAAACGGATCGCCCGATCCGTTATCAAGATTGTTGAGTTTCTTCGCCAGGGAGCAGCGTCTTGAGCGAACGCCCGCGATCGGACCATCGCGTCATCGCATCGTCGCGGGGCCTGGCGCACCGCTTCGTCTACGTCGGCCTGGTGCTGACGGCCTTCGCCCTGATGCTGCTGGGCAAGGCCGACGCCCTCCTCATGGAGCGCTTCCGCGCCCAGGTCACCGACTCCCTGGCCCCGGTGCTGGACGTGGTGTCGCGCCCCGTGGCCTCGGCCGGGCGGCTGATCGAGAGCGCCCGGGAGCTGGCCGCGCTGCACGAGGAGAACGAGCGGCTGCGCCGGGACCGGGCCCGGCTTCTGCAGTGGCAGGACGTGGCCCGCCGCCTGGAGGCGGAAAACAAGGCCCTGAAGGCGCAGCTCAAGTTCGTGCCGCCGCCGGCGGCGGGGTTCGTCTCGGCCCGGGTCGTCGCCGACACCGGCGGCGCCTTCGCCCACAGCCTGCTGATCAACGCCGGCACCGGTGACGGGGTGCGCAAGGGCCAGGCGGTGGTCACCGGCGACGGCCTGGTCGGGCGCATCGCCGGCGTCGCCAGCCGGTCGGCCCGCATCCTGCTCATCACCGACCTCAACTCGCGCATCCCGGTGCTGGTGGAGCCGTCGCGCATTCGGGCCATCCTGGCCGGCGACAACAGCGACCGGCCGCGCATCATCCACACGCCGCCCGGGGCCATGATCTCGCCCGGCGACCGGGTGGTGACGTCGGGCCACGGCGGCGCCTTTCCCGCCGGCCTGGCGGTGGGCCACGTGACCTCGGTGGCCGAGGGCGTCGTCGTCGTGGAGCCGTTCGTCGAACGCAGCCGGCTGGAGTACGTCCGGGTGGTCGATTTCGGCCTCACCGGCATTCTCCAGGTCCCATCGACTCCGGTGCCGGCCGCCGCGGCTACCGGGTCCGAGGCGGGGCAATGAAGCGGTCGGTCTGGCTGCGCCTGGACACCCTGGCGCGGCAGCTCAGCCCCTTCGCGCTGTCCCTGCTGCTTCTGGTGCTCCACGTGGTGCCCCTGGGCGTCCCCGGCCTGCCCCAGGTGGCGCCGCTGCTGCCCCTGATGGCGGTCTACCATTGGGCCATCTACCGGCCCGACCTGATGCCGCCCGCCGCCGTGTTCGTCATCGGCCTGCTGCAGGATGCGTTGACCGGCGTCCCGGTGGGCATCAACGCGGCGGTGCTGCTGCTGGTCTACGGCGGCGTGACGGCGCAGCGGCGGTTCTTCGTCGGCAAGTCCTTCGCCGTCATCTGGATGAGCTTCGCCATGGTCGCCGCCGTCGCAGCGCTGGCGAGCTGGCTGCTGGCCGCCCTCTACCACGTCACCCTGCTCGACGCGCGGCCGGTGTTGGTCCAGTTCCTGCTGACGGCGGCTGTCTACCCGGCCCTGGCGTGGGCCCTGGTGCGCTGGCAGCAGGCCTTCCTGAAGGCGGAGTGAGGTGCACGGGGATCCCGACCGGCAGAAGGTGTTCACCCGCCGCGCCGCCCTGCTGGCCGGCGGCAAGGGCCTGCTGCTAACGGCCCTGGTCGGGCGCATGTACTACCTGCAGGTGGTCGAGGCCGAACGCTACGCCACCCTGGCCGAGGAGAACCGCATCAACCTGCGGCTCCTGCTGCCGCCGCGGGGGCGCATCGTCGACCGCTTCGGGGTGCCGATGGCGGACAACCGGCAGAACTACCGGGTGGTGGTGGTCTCCGAGCAGGCCGGCGACGTGGACGCCACGCTGGATGCGCTGGCGCGCATCATCCACCTGGGCGACGGCGAGCGGCAGCGCATCCTGCGCGAGGTCGGCCGCAAGCGCCGGTTCGTCCCCGTCACCGTGCGCGAGAACCTCAACTGGGAGGAAGTGGCGCGCATCGAGGTCAACGCCCCCGACCTGCCCGGCATCATGATCGAGGAAGGCCAGAGCCGCCACTACCTGCACGGCGAGGAGATGGCCCACGTGCTGGGCTACGTGGCCGCGGTGTCCGAAGACGAGGCGACCGGCGATCCCCTGCTCGAGCTGCCCGGGTTCCGCATCGGCAAGGCCGGCATCGAGAAGGTCTACGACGAACCCCTGCGCGGCAGCGGCGGCTCGTCGCAGGTGGAGGTCAATGCCCTGGGCCGGGTCATCCGCGAGCTGTCGCGCCAGGAGGGCCAGCGCGGGGCCGACGTGGAGCTGACCCTGGACGTGGGCCTGCAGCGGCTGGCCAGCCGGCGCATCCGGGGCGAGAGTGCCGCGGTCGTCGTGCTCGACGTGCACACCGGCGACATCCTGGCCATGGCGTCGACGCCCGGGTTCGATCCCAACGCCTTCAACCGGGGCCTGAGCACCGAGGAGTGGTCGTCGCTGGCCTCGGACCCCAAGGCTCCGATGATCAACAAGACCATCGCCGGCCAGTACGCGCCCGGCTCCACCTTCAAGATGGTGGTCGCCCTGGCCGGGCTCGAGGCCGGCATCATCGCGCCCGAGACCACGTCCACCTGCCGGGGCCACGTGTCCCTGGGCGATGCCCGCTTCCACTGCTGGAAACGGGGCGGCCACGGACCCATGGACCTGGAGCAGGCCATCGTCCAGTCGTGCGACGTCTATTTCTACGAGGCGGCCCGGCGCATCGGCATCGACCGCATCGCCGACATGGCCCGGCGGCTGGGGCTGGGGGAGCCCCTGGGCCTGGAGCTGCCCGGCGAGAGCCGCGGCCTGCTCCCCACCCGGGCCTGGAAGCTGGCCACCACCGGGGCGCCGTGGCAGAAGGGCGAGACCCTGATCGCCGGCATCGGCCAGGGCTACATCCTGGCCACCCCGTTGCAGCTCGCCGTGATGACGGCGCGCCTAGTCAACGGCGGCGTCGCCGTGGTGCCGCGCCTGACCCGCCGGGTGTCGGCGGCCGGGGTGGCGGTGCCGGAACCCGGCGCCGCGCCGTCCCTCGGCCTGACGCCGGCTCACCTGGCGGCGATCCGCGAGGCCATGGACGGCGTGGTCAACGGGCCCAGCGGCACCGCCGCCGGCAGTCCCATCCGCGAGGCGGGCCTGGAGATGGGCGGCAAGACGGGCACCGCCCAGGTGCGCCGCATCACCAAGGCCGAGCGCGAGGCCGGCGTGCTGAAGAACGAAGACCTGCCGTGGAAGGAGCGCGACCACGCGCTGTTCGTCGGCTACGCCCCGGTGCGGGCGCCGCGCTACGCCGTCGCCGTGGTGGTGGAGCACGGCGGCAGCGGCTCCAAGAAGGCGGCGCCCATCGCCCGCGACGTGCTGCTGGCCGCCCAGCAGCGCCTCGGCACACGGCCGCCGGTGTCCCGGCGCGACAAGGCGCCGGGCGACGACCAGGCATGAGGTGACCGGATGCCCGCCGTCGGTTTGAGCCGTACCGAGCTGACCCTGCGCCAGAAGCTGTGGCAGGTGCGCTGGCTGTTCGTGCTGCTGCTGTGCGCCGTCGCCGGGATCGGCTTCGCCATGCTCTATTCGGCCGCCAAGGGCAGCGTCGAGCCGTGGACGTCGCGGCAGGTGATCCGCTTCGCCGCCGGGCTGGCCATGATGATCGCCGTGGCGGTGACCGACATCCGGCTGTGGCTGCGCTACGCCTACGGCTTCTACCTGGTGTCCCTGGCCCTGCTCGGCGCCGTCGAGATCGGCGGCTCGGTGGGCATGGGGGCGCAGCGCTGGATCGACCTCGGCATCATCAACCTGCAGCCCTCGGAGCTGATGAAGATCGCGCTGGTGCTGGCCCTGGCGCGCTACTTCCACGGGGTCGCCGCCGAGGACGTCAACCGGCCGCTGCTGCTGGTGGTGCCGCTGCTCATGGTGGCGGCGCCGTCGGCCCTGGTGCTGCGGCAGCCGGACCTGGGGACGGCGCTGATGCTGATCATCGCCGCCGGGGCCCTGTTCTTCCTGGCCGGGGTGCGGCTCTTGTGGTTCGCCGCCGTGGCCGGGCTCGCCGTGGGCCTGACGCCGATCATCTGGCAGTTCCTGCGCGACTACCAGAAGCAGCGGGTGCTCACCTTCCTCAATCCGGAGAGCGACCCCCTGGGGGCCGGCTACCACATCATCCAGTCGAAGATCGCCCTCGGCTCCGGCGGCCTGTTCGGCAAGGGCTTCATGCAGGGCACCCAGAGCAAGCTGGACTTCCTGCCGGAGAAGCAGACGGACTTCATCTTCACCATGCTGGCCGAGGAGTTCGGGCTGATGGGCGGCCTCGCCCTGCTCGGCCTCTACACCCTGGTTCTGGTCTACGGCTTCGCCATGTCCCTGGGCAGCCGCAGCCAGTTCGGGCGCCTTTTGGGCCTGGGGGTGACCACCACCTTCTTCCTGTTCGTGTTCATCAACATCGCCATGGTGATGGGGCTGATCCCGGTGGTGGGGGTGCCCTTGCCGCTGATCTCCTACGGCGGCACGGCGATGATCACGCTCCTGTTCGGCTTCGGGCTCCTGGTGTCGGTGCACATCCACCGCGACGTGGTCATCGGCCGCCGCGGCGCCCCCGACGATCTGTAGGGGCGTCGGCCCCGTTTGCGGCGGTGCGGCTCGACAGGGGGTGCGGGCTTTTGCTATATGCGGGGACCCACCCTGGGGGCGCATAGCTCAGTTGGTAGAGCAGCTGACTCTTAATCAGCGGGTCCAAGGTTCGAGTCCTTGTGCGCCCACCACAAAATCAAAGGCTTAGCAGTGACGCGCTAAGCCTTTCGTCTTTTGGGTAAGCGCCGGGTAAGCGCAGTAGGGCAGATTTTTAGAGCCGACGGGATATTGCCACCAAGGCAACGTGGCGGAGGATCGTACGGGCTCGTTTTGGACTTGGGACCGGGTATGCAGAGGGATGGCAGTTAGGTTTCGAGACCCGGTTGAGCGGCAGATGTGGGAGCAAGGAGTTGGGCTTGCTCGGGCGGCATTTGACTTCGCTCCCGATCATCTCCTCGCAGCTTACCGAGCAGTCCGTATGCCAGAACCCGAGAACATGCCGGAGCCTCACTTACCCAACGACGCCAACTGGCTGGATGCCGGGTTCGACTTGATGACCGCTCTGGCGCCTCTCGGGGAGGCTTTGTCGCAAAAGGGCCAAGCCATTCAGGCGTTGAGAGACAACCTCATTCGCCTCTTGTCGCTGGAGCGCCTCAAGGCATACGGCTACGTCGTCCCACGGGACCCCGATGATGCACCGCGTTCTATCCCGCCCGATGTTTGGTCCGGCGAGATCGACTGGAAGCTTTCCGGCGTCACGGGGCAAGGACTGTCTTTCGTCTCGGTGCGGGTCATATCCTCGAAGCTGGCAGATGAAATCCGCACCCGGCATGTCACTAAGTTCCTGCCAGAGCTTAAGCGACGACAGGGAAGGCCGTCCAAGAAGGCCGTCATTGTCGAAGCCTTTGACGCGCTGGTGGACGGTGGAATGCTTGATCCCTCAAAACCGATGACCGTCGCGGCGAACCAGGTACGGCGATGGTTGGCGGAACGCTACCCGCATGATGCCGCCCGCATGGGCTCCCTGCACGACGAGACGATCCGGCGGGCAATCGCCTCCAAATTCAAGACTCTAAAGAAATCCACAAAACAATAAACTGAGTTCCACTTTATTGGGTTATTTCGTGGATCGCTGAGTCCGTAGCGTCCGCTCCATGTCGTTAACCGATGTGGAGCGGACCCGATGCAGTTTCAGCACCTCTCCGACAATCTCGCCCGCGATCCCGACTATCTCGATCGCCTGATCGACGAGAACCAGGCCGCCGGTTTCGTCGGCTACTCGGTCCGCGCGCTCCAAGGTTGGCGTGTCAAGGGCGGCGGGCCGAAGTTCGTCAAGGTGTCGGCGCGGTCGATCCGCTACCGGCGCCGCGACCTGATCGAGTGGGCCGAAAGCCTCGTCTGCTCGAACACGTCACAGGTGGTCGCAGAGCCCGCAGCGTGAGAGGCCGCAAACCCGCGCACGGAATTGCGGGGCCGGGGCCGGTCCTGGTTTGCCAATGCTGCGGCCGGATCGTCAGGGCGAGTGACTCTAAGCCTGGATCCTTGCGTGCTCTACTCCGCTCCAAATCCTCTCCGTTCGCACTCCTGGTGGTTTCGTCAAGGCCGCTTGCGGGGAACCACCTGCAGGCCCGAAGGGCCGAAGGTGGGCGGAGCGCGCCTTGACGTGGCACCGGACGCATAAGCCGCACGGCTGGGGCGCAAGCCCCAAAAGGCGCCGCGCCCCTGCCCAGCGGCGAGCGTCCTTCTCCCAGCCGGCGCGCCGCGTCGCTCCCCTTGATAGAGGGGCGAATAACTTTACCCCCCACCCCCCGGAAAACGACGCACGGCACCGGTGGCGGGCGCGCAAGCGCCTTCGCAACATCGCCGGGGGCGCCCTCCCGGCCGAGCGTGTCGCCCGATGTGGCCAGTACGTCTCCCAGGCGCGGGACGCGGCGGGAGAGGCTGTGGTGCGGGTCTTCAAGGCGGCGTCCGGGGCATTCTGGTCGGGCGTGATCAGTTGCGGGTCGGTCTGGCATTGTCCCGAGTGCACGGCACGGATCGCCGCGCAGCGGCAGAAACAGGTTGCGCGGGCCGTGTCTCGTCACCAGGAACGAGGCGGCGTGGTGGTCATGGCGACATTGACCCTCCCCCATCTGTTCGATGCCGTGGCGGTGCTCAGGGCGGATATCGCGCGCCTGTGGGGCAAGGTCATTGCCGGGGCGCCTTGGGCGCGGGCGCGGGACAGATCGCGCCTTGTCGGTGGTCTCAGGGCCTTGGAGGTGACTCACGGCTACGCCGGCTGGCATCCGCACCTCCACGTGTTGTTCTTCTTCGATTCCGGCGTCGATGTGGGCGCGTTCATGGGCTGGCTGATCGGGCGATGGATGACGGTCGCGGAGCGGGCCGGGTATCGGTGCTCGCGTGCGGCTCAGGATTGGCGGTTTGCCGACAGCCCTGACGCGGCAGGCGAGTATGTGACCAAGGCCGGCATTGCTTGGGAAATCACGCACCTTCACACAAAGAAAGCCGGTCGCGGCGGGCGGACGCCGTTTCAAATCCTGGCTGATATCGAGGCGCACAATCGGCCCCAGGATCGGATGTTGTTCGTGGATTATGCGATGGCCTTCAAGGGCGCTCGTCAACTGACGTGGTTTGGCGACGTGAAGGCGCGGTATGAGGTTGATGATCCGACCGACGAGGAGCTGGCGGCGGCTGAGCGTGAGGACAAGGAACTGGTTTGCACGGTTTCCGCCTATGCCTTCGAGGCGCTGGCGGCCAAGGGGGTCGCCGATCGGTTATTGGAGGCTGCCGAGGATGGTGGATTGCTCGGGGTGATCCTGTTCGTCCAAGCGCACGGGCTCCCGTCGGCCGTGATCCGCCCGCCGCCGGTTGACCCCTGTCCGTTTTAGGCTGCCGGAGATTTGCAACAGCAGCGGATCGACCCCAGCGATGATTTGTCCATGTATCTGTGCTGAGAAGGTCCCCCGGTATTCGATAACGGACACGTAACGTGTCGTTACGTTGCGGGTTGTGGACCGCGTTTACGGGCTAGTAAAGGCATCGTTAAGTCCCTTTACCGTTAACGGGATTGAGACGGATTGAGTTCGCCGCTCCTACCTTGTTAACGGCGTCGTCCTCAGCCGACTATTCCCGTTAACGTTAACGGGGTGTATTTGGTGGATCACCCACCGCCGTACTGCTCCGCCTTCTCTATTAATTCTCGGCCGTACTCACCCGCTCCGTCGACCTCAGCACGCTCGCTCACACCTTTCGCCGCACCGAGAACGTCATCCGCCTCGACGGCTCCTCGAATCGCTTCGAAAGCCTCGTCAACTTTGCCCCGGACGCACGCCATGTGTGCCCGCGCGAGGGCCGCCTGTCGGCGCCGCTCATCCGTCTCCGCCGCACTCGACAGGCGATCCCAGGCCTCCTGTGCCCCCTCCCAGTCCTTCAGCCGCAAAGCCGTTCGCATCAATTCGTACAGAACTGTCCAGCGACCCGGTTCCACCTCTATGCTCCTCTCGTACGCGACGCGCGCGCCCTCCAGATCATCCAGCTTGTCGCGGCTAAGATCACCGACCCTCTCCCATGCCGCGGCGCTCTGACCATGCTCCATACCGGCGATTTTCGTGTGAATAGCAACGGCAGCCTCAAACGCTTCTCGCCGTTCTAATGCATGCGCGAAGCCGATCAGGCGACCAAGTAAGTCTTCTTCTCCCAACGATGCCTCTAACAACTCAATAGACCCGTAGACATCACCTTTTCTGGCCGCAAGCTCGGCCCGGATTAACGCGACTGCTTCCTTCTCTTCGTCCGTGGCCAACCAATCCAAGCGATCTACTATCTCTTGACCCTGGTCCAGAGCACCTTCCTGCAATGCGATTGCGAGTCGCGAAGCCAAACCCACCTTGCTCTCGGGCTCCGCCTTGCCGGCTTCGCGCATTGCCTTCTCCAGTAGGGCCTGGCCGTGATCGCCCGCCCCGTCGGCCACAGCGTGTTCGTTCACACCGTTCGCCGCACCGAGAACGTCATCCGCCCCGACGGTTCCTCGAATCGCTTCGAAAGCCTCGTCAACCTCGCCCCGGACGCAAAGCATGTGTGCCCGCGCGAGGGCCGCCTGTTGGCGTCGCTCATCCGTCTCCGCCGCACTCGACAGACGATCCCAGGCCTCCTGTGCCCCCTCCCAGTCCTTCAGCCGCAAAGCCGTTCGCATCAGCTCGTACAGAACCGTCCAGCGGCCCGGTTCCATCTCAATGCTCTTCTCGTACGCCACGCGCGCGCCCTCCAGGTCTTCCAGCATGTCACGACGTAGGTCACCGGCCTTCTCCCATGCCGCCGCGCTCTGATCATGCTCCATACCGCCAAGGCGCTCGTAAACCGTAACAGCCTCATCGAAGCGGTTTGTTTCCTCGAATAGGCTTGCCAACAAGAGCCCTGTGGCCAGGATGCCGTCAGGGCGCTCCAGATGGAGGTTGATCCCGAAAGCTTCTTCCAAGTGCTCCATCGCCGCTGCTGTTTCCTTCCTCGCCGCTTCGATCTGCGCGAGGCTCCACAGCGCGTGCGCCTTGGCGTCAATATCCCCCAGACGCTCGAACACCGGCAGCTGTTCATCGCGGCGGATGCGCTCCGCCTCGTCCAGCTCGCCCCGCATCATGTGAATGTCGGCGATCTGGCCCAGGGTCACCGCACGCGACCGCACGTCCCCCAGACGCTCGTACACCGGCAGCTCTTCATCGCGGCGGATGCGCTCCGCCTCGTCCAGCTCGCCCCGCCTCATGTGAATGTCGGCGATCTTGCCCAGGGTCACCGCAAGCTCCCGCACGTCCCCC
>JANQFP010000228.1 GCA_028277795.1 Rhodospirillales bacterium | reverse complement strand
GGTGCGCACTCCGGCCGGCACCGTGCTCCATTCGGGGGACTGGAAGCTGGATCCGGACCCGGTGGTGGGACCGGCCGCCGACGAGGACGCTTTGGCCCGCATCGGCGACGAAGGCGTCCTCGCCCTGGTCTGCGATTCCACCAACGTGTTCTCGCCGGGAACGTCGGGCTCGGAGGCGGACCTCCAGGGGGTGCTGACCGAACTGATCGGCGGCTGCGACCGGCGCGTCGCGGTGGCCTGTTTCGCCACCAACGTCGCGCGCCTGGAAACCATCGCCGCCGCCGCCGCGGCCAACGGGCGGGACGTGGCGCTGGCCGGCCGGTCCATGTGGCGCATCGAGCGGGCGGCGCGGGACAACGGCTACCTGGCCGACGTGCCGGCGTTCCTCGATGCCGACGATGCCGCCGCCCTGCCGCGGGACAAGGTGGTCATCGCCTGCACCGGCAGCCAGGGCGAGCCCCGGGCGGCCCTCGCCCGCATGGCCGCCGGCGACCACCGGCGCCTCGACCTGGGCGCCGGCGACCGGGTCATCTTCTCGTCGCGGGTCATTCCGGGCAACGAGATGGCCGTCGGCCGGATCCACAACCAGCTCATCGGCCGGGGCGTCGAGGTCATCACCTGGCGCGACCATCCGGTTCACGTGTCCGGCCATCCGGCCCGGGACGAGCTGATGCGCATGTATGCGCTGGTGCGTCCGCGGGTGTGCGTGCCGGTGCACGGCGAGATGCGGCACATGACGGAGCAGGCCCGTCTGGCCCGCGCCTGCCAGGTGCCGGAGGCGGTGGTGGTCGAGAACGGCTCCGTCCTGCGCCTGGGGCCCGAACCGGCCGCCGTTATCGATCAGGTGCCCTCAGGCCGGCTGGCGGTGGACGGCGGTCGCATCGTCCCCCTGGACGGGGAGGTGGTCCGCGCCCGCAACCGCGTGGCATGGAACGGATCGGCCATGGTCACCGTGGTCGTGGACGGGAGCGGGCGCCTCGCCGCCGAACCCCAGCTTTCCACCGTCGGATTGCTCGACGACGGCGATCAGGACGTGACAGGTGCCATCCGCGCCGCCATATGCAGGGCGACAGAGACGTTGCCTCCGCGCACCCGGGGGAACGATGAACACTTGGGGGAGGCCGTCCGTGTTGCCGTGCGCCGCGCCTTCCGCGACTCCCTCGGCAAGAGGCCGGTGACCCAGGTCCATGTGGTCCGGGTCTAGCCCGCATTTCCCAGGTGAACGATCGATAAGCGACCGTCTTCACACCCCCGGCAGCCCGTGGCATACTCCGCCGCCCGCATCATCCGGATAGCCCACCAAGGGAGAGTTACATGAGCGACAGACCCTTCAAAGTCCTCGGCATACAGCAGGTCGCCATCGGCGGTCCAGATAAAGAAAAGATGAAGAAGTTGTGGGTCGACTCTCTCGGACTGACGATTACCGGCAATTTCAAGAGCGAGCGCGAGAACGTCGATGAAGACATCACGGCGATCGGGTCAGGCCCCCTGAAGGTCGAAGTCGATCTGATGCAGCCGGTGGATCCCGAGGGGAAACCCGCGGTCCACAAGACGCCCCTCAATCACATCGGCCTCTGGATAGACGACCTTCCTGCCGCGGTGGAATGGCTCAACGCCAACGGCGTGCGTTTCGCCCCCGGTGGTATTCGCAAAGGGGCGGCGGGCTTCGATATCACCTTTCTGCACCCGAAGGGCAGCGAAGAGCAGCCCATCAGCGGCGAAGGCGTCCTGATCGAGCTTGTGCAAGCGCCCCCCGAGGTCATCGAAGCCTTCGCCAAACTGGCTGACTGAGCCCGGCGGAGCCGTGCCCGGGCCAGGGTCGGCGGCACCCTTTTTGGCGAGTTTGGGGTATATGCGCGCGGGGGAGCCTCCAAGCTCCCCGATCTCGCCTTACGCGTTGGAATGAGCCGCCATGGGCTGGGCCGCCGGTCTTACGGTCTACATCGTCGTCTGGTGGCTGGTCGTCTTCATGGTGCTGCCCTGGGGCGTCCAGCCCGTGGACGCGGCGGACGTGGAGCGCGGCCACGCCGCCGGCGCGCCCAAACGGCCCCGCTTGGTCCTCAAGATGGCCGTCACCACGGTCATCGCCACGATCATCTGGGTCGTGATCTACCTGATCATCGACTCGGGCGTCATCACCTTCCGCGAGTGAGGGAGGCGGCCCCTCGGGCCGGGTCTCGCCCATGACCGGGGTGCCGGCCCTGCTCGAGCGGGCGGTGGCCGGCCATAGGGCGGGCGACCTGGCCGCGGCCGAGACCCTGTACCGGCGCATCCTGGAGATGCAGCCGGACAATCCCGATGCGCTCCACCTGCTGGGCATCCTGGCCACCCAGTCGGGCCGGCCCGGCGAGGCGGTTCCCCTGCTGCGCCGGGTCACCGGCCAGTTCCCCGGCACGGCCCTCTACTGGTTCAGCCTGGGCACGGCGCTGAAGGCGGACGGGACCTTGACCGAAGCCGTGGACGCCTTCGAACGGGCGCTGCGGCTGACGCCCAACGATGCGGATACCTTGTGCAACCTGGGCGCCACCCTGAACGAGCTGGGCCGCTTCGACGAGGCGCGGTCCGCGCTGGAGCGGGCGCTGAGCGTCAAGCCCGACATGGTGCCGGCGCTGAACAACCTTGGCAGCACTCTCGCCGGACTTCGGCGGCTCGACGAGGCGGCCGCCGTCCTGCGCCGGGCCCTGGCCATGGATCCCGACTCGGCCGAGGGCCTGACCAACCTGGGCAACGTGCTCAAGGACTCGGAGCATTACGACGAGGCGGTGGCGGCCTATGTCCGTGCCCTCGGCATCAATCCGCGGCTGGCGCGGACCGCCCACAACCTGGGGCTCACGCTGAAGGAGGCGGGACGGCTCGACGAGGCGGTGGCGGCCCACGACCGGGCCCTGGCCGTGGACCCCCGGTTCGTCGAGGCGTGGACCGACCGCGGCACCGCGCTCAGGGAGCAGGGCCGGCACGCCGAGGCGGAGGCGTCCTACCTCCAGGCCCTGGCCATCGATCCCGGCTGCGCCGAGGCCCACTGGAACCGGGCCCACCCCCTGCTCATCCTGGAGCGCTACGACGAGGGCTGGGCGGAGTACGAGTGGCGGTGGCGGGTGCGCAACCTCAACGACGGGCCCCGGGACTTTCCCCAGCCCGAATGGGATGGCTCCCCGTTGGATGGCCGCACCATCTTCCTGCATGCGGAGCAGGGATGGGGCGATGCCATCCAGTTCATCCGCTACGCGGCGCCGGTGAAGGCCCTTGGCGGCACCGTGGTGGTGGAATGCCGGCCCGCCGTCCGCCGGTTGCTGGAAAACGCCCCGGGGGTGGACGCCGTGGTCGGCCTCGGCGCGGCGCTGCCGGACTGCCATGTGCACGCCCCATTGTTGAGCCTGCCCCGCATCCTGGGAACGACGACCGAGACCATCCCGGCAGACACGCCCTACCTGAGCGTGCCGGAGGGCGCCGGCGGGGACCTGCCCATCGGACCGGGCTTCTCCGTGGGACTGGTGTGGGCGGGCAGCCCGACGCCCAGGAACAACCTCAAACGGACCATGCCGTTGGAGACGCTGCGGGACGTGGTCGCGACGGAGGGCTGTCGGTTCTACAGCCTGCAGGTAGGGCCGCGGAGGGACGACCTGGCCGGCCATCCGTGGGCTGCCGGCATCGTCGACCTGGCGCCTTGCTTGCGCGACTTCGCCGACACGGCGGCGGCCATCGACCGGCTCGATCTGGTCATCAGCGTGGACACCGCCGTGGCCCATCTGGCCGGGGCCCTGGGGAAACCGTGCTGGACCCTGCTGCCGTTCGTCCCCGATTGGCGCTGGCTCCTGGATCGCGACGACAGCCCCTGGTACCCGACCATGCGCCTGTTCCGCCAACGCAGCATCGGCGACTGGGACGACGTTGTCGCTCGGGTGAAGGCAGCGCTCGTATCGCTGCCGCGGGACCGCCCATGAGCTGGTATTGCGACGTCGCGCCGGGGGATCCTTTGCACGGCCCCTACCACGATCACGAATACGGATTTCCACTGACCGACGAGGCGGCTCTGTTCGAGCGCCAGTCCCTGGAGATCTTTCAAGCCGGCCTGTCGTGGGGCTTGGTGCTGCGCAAGCGGCCAACCACCGTGGCCGCCTTCGACGGCTTCGCCGTGGACGCGGTGGCCGGCTACGGAGATGCCGACGTGGCACGGCTGCTGGCCGATCCCGGCATCATCCGCAACCGCCTCAAGGTCGCCGCCATCATCGAGAACGCGCGCCGCATCCGGGCCTTGCGCGACAGCCACGGCGGCTTCGCCGGCTGGATCGCGGCCCACCACCCGCGGAGCAAGGCGGAGTGGGTGGCGTTGTTCCGCAAGACCTTCAAGTTTCAGGGCGGGGAAGTGGTCGGCGAGTTCCTAATGAGCATCGGCTATCTGCCCGGCAGCCACCGCGAGGACTGCCCCGTTTACGCCCGCATCCAGGCCCAAGACCCGCCCTGGATGACCGCCGATCCCGCACTCTACGGGCCGGACGGGCCGGCAAAATAAAAGGCAAGACCGAAATCGATCTTGCCAATCCTCAACCGGGGCCCAAAGGCCAGTCGTTGCTCAAGAGCGTCTGTTATCTTGTTGTTCGGTTTTTTCTCGGTTCTCCCAAAACCCGGGCCGTTGAATGGCCGTCACACCGTCTGATTGCGGACGCGGTGTCACAATACTGGATCGGGACTTTCCCGTCACCTGCAAAATTGAATTTGACGTAACGTTTCTGCGGCTTGCCGGGGGGTGATGCCGATTGGCGTCGTTTCCCCACCCCGCGTGGTGTAGGATGGATGCACCGTCCCCGAGTACCGCGGAGTGGCCCGGCCATGCCCTTTTTCACCCGATTCATTGGAATCGCGTGCATTCTCGGCGCAATGGCGCTCGCCCCGGTGGCGGCGGGCCAGAGCCGGGTGGCCGTCAGCAAGGCCGAGTGCCAGAAGCTGGTTCGCCACACGCCGGCGCCCGATGTGGCCTATAAGCCCGGGGTGGACGTCTACGGCCGCAAGGTGGCGCCCGCCGACGTGGGCGGCGGGTCGCCGATCCGGCTGCCCGAGGCCATCACCATCGACATCGGCATCGACCTCGAGGAGAAGTACGGTCTCGGGGCCGGCGGCAAGTACACGGGCGAGGCGACCGTCGGCAAGGTGACGGTGCGGGGCGGCCGGGTCTACTGGAACGGCCAGCCCCTCGACGCCGGCGGCCAGGCGGCCGTCGCCGACGCCTGCCGCCGCATCTACGGCCGGCGCCGGTAATTACGTCCCTTAGTACGCGTCCGAATTGCCGTCCGGGCGTCGTTGCCATCGATCCGGCCATTGCCTAAAGTGCCGCACCACTCTAGAGCACGGTTCGATCAAATCGAGCCGATTTGATCGAACGGTCGTGCTCTAAGTTATTGATTTTTAGAGCAAGTAAATCTTATCAAACGATTCCGTTTGATAAGAGCCCGTCCGAGAGGTTCATGATGCTTTTCAATGCCTTGAGTTTGTGCGCCGGCAGGAGGGGCGTGCGCCGCGATGCTGGAGCATCGCCAGCGCGACCCGACGC
>JANQFP010000201.1 GCA_028277795.1 Rhodospirillales bacterium | reverse complement strand
GCATCGCGAATACGGGCGATGAGGCGGGTGGCCAGGAGTGAGTGGCCGCCCAGGGCGAAAAAGTCCTCGTGCGGTGCAACGGCCTCCAGCCCCAGCAATTCCGCCCATAACCCTGCCAGGGTCTGTTCCAGCGTCGTGCGCGGCCGACTCGCCACCACCTCGCGGACCGGGGCCGGCAAGGCCGCCCGATCCACCTTGCCGCTCGCCGTCCGCGGCCACTCGGCCAGCACAACCCACGCCGTCGGCACCAGCGCCGCCGGCAGTGCCTGGCGCGCATGGGCCGCCAACGTCTCTGGCAACACGCCGCAGTCAGTGCTGAAGTAACCCACCAGCTGCGGATCCCCCGCCGCGCGCTCGTGCATCGCGACCGCCACCGCCGACACCCCCGGGCAACCCGCCAGGACCGACTCCACTTCGCCCGGTTCCACCCGCCGGCCCCGCAGCTGCACCTGTCCATCCCGCCGGCCCAGGTAGCCCAGCGTGCCGTCCGGTCGACGCCAGCCCCAGTCGCCCGTGCGATACCAGCGCCCGCCGGGCGCACCGGCGTCAGCAATAAACCGCGCCGCCGTCTGCGCCGCGTCGCCCCAGTAACCCAATGCCAGGCCCGGCCCCGCCAGCTCGATCTCCCCCAGCCAGCTCTCGGCCCCGGCCTCATCCACCAGCCGCACCGCCAGCGAGCCCACCGGCCGGCCCAGCGGCAGGCTCTCCCCCCGCACTGCCGTCGTCGCCGCTGCCTGCCACTGCAGGCCCACCGTACACTCCGTCAGCCCGTAACCGTTCACCAGCACCGCCGTGTCGCTGAAGCGCGTGCGGAACAGCTCGAAGTCACTGCGCCGCGCCACTTCACCGCCCAGCACCACCCGGCGCACCGACTCGAGCCCATGCCGGCAATCCAGTTCACCGCCGAACAGGTGCCGGTAGACCGTCGGCGTCGCGTGCACCACCGTGACCCCGGCCGCCGCCAGCGACGCCACCTGCGCATCCGCAGCCACCCCGGCGCGCAGGTCCGCCAGATGCAGGGCGGCACCACTCAACAGCGCCCCGAACACGTCCTGCACGGCCGCGTCGTAGCCCAGTCCGGCCAGACCACTCAGCACATCCCGCGCGCTGATCTCAAGACTCGCCACATAGCGACCCACCTGGGCCAGCAAGCCACCGTGACTCTGCATCACGCCCTTCGGCGTGCCCGTCGTACCCGAGGTCGTCAGCACGTAAACCAGGTCATCCTGGGCGCAGGGCACACTGACCGGCGGCGTCTGTCGACCGTCGGCACGGGTATCGATACTCACGACCGGTAACGACAACTCCGCCGCCTGCTGTGCATGGCGACCCTCGCTGACCAGCACCTCGACCCCCAGGGACTCGATCACGGCCTGCCGGCGACCCGCCGGGTCCGCTGCATCCAGCACCACATACGCGGCCCCGGCCTGCACGATCCCCAGCAGCCCGGCCACCGCCCCGCCATCGTGGCCCGCCAGCAGCCCGACCCGGGCCCCCGGTACCACGCCCACCGCCACCAGCGCCTGCGCAACCCGGCAGGCATACTCCGCCAGCGCCCCATAGCTCCAGCGAACCCGGCCGTCGGTCACCGCCAGCGCCGTGGGCGCCCGTGCCACCACCGCCGCAAACGCGCTCCAGACATCCGGCGCGCCCGCCCATCCCGGCAACGACAGCTCCGCCAACGCCTCCCCGCCTCCACGCCACGCCGTCAACTCGCCTGCCACATCCGCCACCATGAAATGCAGGCAGTCAAAAAACGCATTCGCCAATTCGTCGATGGCAGTCGGGCCGAACAAAGCGGCGTCGTAATTGAAGGCAATGGAAAGACCACTCGCATCTTCTGCGGCATGCACACTGAGATCGAACTTCGCGGCGTCGCTGTCGAGTTGTTCGGAACAAACGCTCAAACCGTCGAGTTCCAGTTCTGCGCGAGGCTGGTTGTGAAACGCGAACAGCACCTGTACCAGGGGATTGCGTGACCGGTCCCGGGGTGGGTTGACAACTTCGACGAGCTTTTCAAAGGGCACATCCGGGTGGGCGTAGGCGTCCAGCGCCGTCTGCCGGACCTGCGCCAGCAAGCCGCGCACATCCGTCGCCGCCGTCAGCCCCAC
>JANQFP010000168.1 GCA_028277795.1 Rhodospirillales bacterium | reverse complement strand
CGATGCGGGATGGGCTGATCCCTCAGCCAGGTGAGGATACCCCGCCTGGCCGCGCGTGTTCCGTTCTGCTCGCCGTGGACTGTGGCGCGGCGGTCGGGTTCGCCCTGGCGGTGCTCGACGACTGGGCGGAGACGGACACGGAGGCGGTGAGCCTGGTGGTCGCCCTCGCCGACTCGGTGCCGGAGGTGGCTCGCGCGGCGGTTTCGGATCGCGCCGAGGCCCGCCGGGTCGCCGTTGTTGATGCGGGTGTGCTGCGGATTTTGGATGTGGAGCCCGAGGCATCGCCCGTCATGATGGTGGAACAGGCTCGCGCCCTGGCGTCGACACAAAAACGGTGAACGGCCGCCACGCTGGACGGCATGACCCACGCGTGCCCGATACCTCAACGAGTTGGGGCGGGGCGTTGATGTGCATTGCGAGGGTTGGACCTCGGCATTCCAAGGCGCGGCGCCCGTGGCTGGGTGCCAGCGGTCACGGCTTTTGGTAAAATAAGTTCCTCAACGGTGGAGATGCCGGGCCGGCGGTCCGGCCGTGCCGGCATGCCCCACCCGCAGTGGGAGGGCCTTGTCATGACCTCCGTCCTGACCACCATGGCGGTCGGCGCTGTGTCCCTTGGCGTCGCGCTCGGAGTCGCCACGCCGGCCGGTTTTTCCGGCCTCGACCGCGCCGCCGAGGCCGATCGCACCGCTATGATAACGGCGGTGGATCGCATCCCCGTTACCTTCGCGATGTCGCCTCCAAGCCTGTCGGGGGCCGAGCTTTGTGATGCCGCGATGATCGATGTGGCGATTGGCGCGCCGGTGCCGGCGCGGGCCGCGCCCTGTCTGCGTGCCGTCATGCTGGAGGCCGCGGCCGGCGGTCCCGTGATGGCCATGCCGACGCCGGAGACCTGCGAGGCGCTGCTGCCCGCCCTGGCGGTGGGTGTGCCGGTGACCCTGGGCGTGGGGGTGCCCTGTGTGGAGACCTACGTCCTGACCCAGGGCGAGCAAATGGCGCAACGATAGGGCACCGGATCGGTCATCCGCGCTGGAAGCCATGGGCCGTGGACAAGCTCCATGGTTCCGCTTACATCCTCGCCCATGATGAACAGCAGCGATATCCCCCGTGCCCAACCGCGGGTCCGTGTCATCGGCGGTGGTCTGGCCGGCAGCGAGGCGGCCTGGCAGTGCGCTCGCCATGGCCTGTCCGTCGATCTGGTGGAAATGCGTCCTCTGCGCGCCACCGAGGCCCATGTCACGGATGGGTTGGCGGAGCTTGTGTGCTCCAACTCTTTCCGCTCCGATGACGCCGAAGGCAACGCGGTTGGCCTTCTGCATGCCGAGATGCGGCGGTTGGACTCGCTGATCATGGCCTGTGCCGATGCCCATCGGGTTCCGGCCGGCGGGGCGCTGGCGGTCGATCGCGAGGCGTTCTCGCGCGCCGTTCAGGCCCGCCTGGAGGCTCATCCGCGACTCGCGGTAACGCGCGCCGAGGTGAGCAGCCTGCCCGATCCCGCGAGTGGTTCGGCGATCGTCGCCACGGGACCGCTGACCGCCGCGCCCCTGGCCGAGGCCATCCGCGGGGAGACGGGGGAAGCCCATCTCGCGTTCTTCGACGCCATCGCGCCGATCGTTCATCGGGACAGCATCGATATGGACGTGGCGTGGTTTCAGTCCCGCTACGACAAGGGCGACGGCGCCGACTACATCAACTGCCCGCTGGATGGGGAGCAATACGACGCGTTTCTTGATGCCTTGCTGGCCGCCGAGACCGTGGCGTTCAAGGATTGGGAGGGCACACCCTACTTCGAGGGGTGCCTGCCGATCGAGGTCATGGCCGAGCGCGGGCGCGAGACCCTGGCCCACGGTCCAATGAAGCCGGTGGGCCTGACCAATCCGCGCCAGCCGGATCGCAAGCCCCGCGCCGTGGTGCAACTGCGCCAGGACAACGCCTTGGGAACGCTGTACAACATGGTGGGTTTTCAGACCAAGCTGCGTCATGGCGAGCAGGCGCGCATCTTCCGGATGATTCCCGGCCTGGAGCGGGCCGAGTTCGCGCGTCTGGGCGGTATCCACCGCAATACGTTCCTGAATAGCCCACGCCTGCTGGACCCCGTTTTGCGGCTGAAGAGCCGTCCACACATCCGGTTCGCGGGACAGATCACCGGGTGCGAAGGGTACGTGGAAAGCGCTGCCGTGGGGCTGCTGGCCGGGCTGTTCGCCAGTGCCGAGGGGCTGGGCGCCGATCCGCGACCGCCGCCCGTCACCACCGCGCTGGGGGCCTTGCTGGCCCACATCACCACCCCCGCGCCCGCTGGCGGCTTCCAGCCGATGAACGTTAACTTCGGCCTGTTTCCCGAGTTGCCGCCGGAGATGACGCGGGTGGGCAAGCGCAAGCTGCGGGGGCGGGAGCGCAAGGCGCAGTATGGCCGGCGGGCGGCGGCGGACCTGGGGGTGTGGTTGCAACAGCTTCCAACACCGCCGGTGGCGGCATGAAGGCGGGCCGCCGGCGCGGTCAGTCCAGAGTTTTCGGCGCCCGCCAATACATCGAGAACGCCCGCCTATTTGATATCGAAGAAAGTCTTCGTCGCGATCCGTGTCGGAGGGCTCGGGATTTGCTTGTCTTATGGTTTGGGTCGGCCCGATCGGCAAGATTGAGCCGCTGGCCGGGGGTGGCCACCCCCGGCCGGCGGCGGGGTCGGACCGTGGATTTGCTGGCGATTGTAGCGCCGCGCTAGAGTGAGGTCGCCCCGTCTTTTCCTTATGGCCTGAATGGATACCAGGGCATCAAGGCCCGTATGACAAGCACAGGACCGGGAAAAGATGACTAAAACTACCATCGGCGTGGACATCTCGAAAGACACTCTCGATGCGCATCGCCTGCCGGATGGCGGCAGCCATCGTGTTCCCAACAGTCCGGCGGGGCACCGCGCCCTGATCTCCTGG
>JANQFP010000161.1 GCA_028277795.1 Rhodospirillales bacterium | reverse complement strand
CGCCGCCCTCGCAATGACGGAGACCGGGAACCGATGGTCGACAGAAAGAAGCTCAGCAGCACCCACGAGGTGGATCACGCCCTCAAGGAGGAGTGGGAGTTCAAGGCGCTGGCCCGCCGCAACAAGCTGGTCGGCCTGTGGCTAGCGGACCGCATGGGCCTCGGCGACGCGGAAGCCGAAGCCTATGCCAAGGAGGTGGTCCGGGCCGACCTGGAGGAGCCGGGCGAGGAGGACGTGGTGCGCAAGGTGATGGCCGATATCCGCGAACGCAGCCTGGACGTCAGCGAGGCCGAGCTCAGGGCCGAGATGGCGCACCTGCTGAAGGTGGCGCGCGGCCAGGTCGAGGACGAGAACGCGTGAGCGGTTCACCTGCCGTGTTTCCCCCGGCGGGGAAACTGGTCTAGAGTGGCGCCATGACCGTGGACTTGGCCGCCAAGTACGACCTGCGGGTGCCGCGCTACACCAGCTATCCCACGGCGCCCCATTTCGACGAGTCGGTGGACGGCGACGTCTACCGGGGCTGGCTCGCCGACCTGGACCCGGCCACCGAGCTGTCTCTGTATTCCCACATCCCGTTCTGCGACGAGATGTGCTGGTTCTGCGGCTGCTACACCAAAATCGTCAAGCGCTACGAGCCGGTAGCCGAATATCTTGAGACGCTGCTTCAAGAGATCGACCTGCTGGCCGGCGCCCTGCCCGGCCGCCTCGCCGCGCGCCACCTGCATTGGGGCGGCGGCAGCCCGACCATGCTCACCGGCGACGACTGGCTGCGCCTCATCGACCGCCTGCGCGCGGCCTTCCGGTTCACCGACGATGCCGAGGTGGCCGTCGAGCTGGACCCGCGCACGGCCACCGAGGACTACGTCCGGGCGCTGGCCCGCGCCGGCGTCAACCGCACCAGCATCGGCCAGCAGGACTTCCACCCGGAGACCCAGCGCGCCATCAACCGCATCCAGCCCTTCGAGATGACCGAGCAGGTGGTGGGCTGGATGCGCGCCCACGGCATCTCGGCCCTGAACATGGACCTCATGTACGGCCTGCCCTACCAGACCGCAGACCGGGTGCGGGAGATGGTGGACCTCACGGTGCGCCTGAAGCCGCGCCGGGTGGCCCTTTTCGGCTACGCCCACGTGCCGTGGATGAAGACCCACCAG
Source organism: Rhodospirillales bacterium (assembly GCA_028277795.1). GTDB lineage: Bacteria > Pseudomonadota > Alphaproteobacteria > Rhodospirillales > JANQFP01 > JANQFP01. The sequence continues at coordinate 5,849 of JANQFP010000161.1, read as the reverse complement.
AAGATGATCCCCGAGGAGACGCTGCCCGACACCGCCGAGCGCTGGGCCCAGGTCGACGCCGCCTCGGAGCGCCTCGTGGCCCACGGCTACGTGGCCGTCGGCCTCGACCATTTCGCCCTCCCCGAAGACGAGTTGGCGGTGGCCCTGGGCGAAGGGCGGCTGCACCGCAACTTCCAGGGCTACACCACCGACACCGCCCAGGTGATGCTCGGCCTCGGCGCCTCGGCCATCGGACAGCTTCCCCAGGGCTACGCCCAGAACGCGTCGCCGCTGAAGGCCCACCGGGAGTCGGTCGCCGACGGCCGCTTCCCCATCACCCGCGGTCTCGCCTTGAGCGAAGAGGACCGGGTGCGGGGTGCCATCATCGAGCGCCTGATGTGCGACCTGCGGGTGGACGTGGCCGCCGTCGCCACCCGCCACGGCCGCAGCGCCGACGACTTCGCCGAGGAGTTCGACAAGCTGGAGCCCCTGGTGGCCGACGGCCTGGTCGCCATCGACGGCGCCACCGTCGCCATGACGCCCGCCGGCCGCCCCTTCCTGCGGCTGGCCGCGGCCGCCTTCGACGCCTACCTGAACCGCGGCGCCAAGCGCTACTCCAAGGCCGTCTGAGCCGCCGCCCGCCCGGCCCCGCCAACCGACCCGCCCGGGCCCGCCTGCCGCCAAACCTTCAACTTCCGCGAGGTCTCGACCATGTCCATGCGCGCTTTGATCCGGTGTCTCGTCCTGGTGGCGGCCGCGGCCGCCGCCGTTCCGGCCCCGGCCGCCGAGCCGGCCGGCGAGGTGACCCGGTTCAAGGGCGCCGCCATCGCCACCGCCGGGGGCGACAGCCGGGCCCTGCGCGCGGGCTCGCAAGTGTTCGTCGGCGACAAGATCTCGACGGCGGCGGCCACCCGCCTGGAGATGCGCATGCTGGACGGAGCCGTCATCACCCTGGGCGACCACACCTTCATCGAGGTGGACGAGTTCCTTTACGACCCCGGAGCCAAGGGCAACGCGGCCTTCGACATCATCCAGGGGGTGTTCAACGCCGTCTCCGGCGGCATCGGCAAGGTGGCCGGGGGCCGCATGACCATCACCACGCCGGTGGCCACCATCGGCATCCGCGGCACCACCTTCTGGGGCCGCCAGCACATCGGCCGGGTCGAGGTCGCCCTGCTCGACGGCACCGGGGTGTTCGTCGAGACCCCCACCGGCCGCGTCGAGCTGACCGAGGTGGGGACAGGGACCATGGTCGAAGCCCCCGGCCGGGCGCCGACGCCCCCGAAACCGTGGGGCGAAGCCCGCCTGGACGCGGCCCGACGCACCGTCGCATTCGAGTAGCGCGGCCGCGGGGAGGCCGGTCCATGGGCGCCAAGGTCTGCCTCGGGACCCGACCCGGTCCCTGTCGGAGGCCTCGTGGACGCTCGGATCATCGCGCTTGAGGCCGTCCCCGCGCCGCAGCGGGAGGAGGCGGCGGCACTCCTCCTGAACGCATTCGCGCATGCCCCTTGGGCATGGCCCGATCTGCCGGCCGCCCGCGAGGAGGTCGCCACCTTCCTCGGCAACCCGGATCGCCTCGGGTTCGCGGCCCTCGACGGCCGGCGGCTGGCGGGCTGGATCGGCGGCATCCGCCATTCCCGGTTCACGTGGGAACTCCACCCCCTGGTAGTCGACCCGTCCCTGCAGCGCCTGGGCTACGGCACGGCGCTGGTCGACGCGCTGGAGGGCGCCGCGCGCGACGCCGGCGTCGGCACCATCTGGCTCGGCACCGACGACGATGTCGGGGGCACCAACCTGTTCGGCCGCGACCTTTATCCGGACGTCCTTGAGCACCTGATGGACCTCGCCCCGGCCGCGGGACATCCGTACACCTTCTATCTGTCGCGAGGGTACACCGTCGTCGGCGTATTGCCGGACGCCGGTGGGTTCGGCCGGCCCGACATCGTCATGGCTAAGCGCATCGGCCCGGCAGACTGATGACAGGGATCGGATCAGGCGCGGCGGAGGTGTTTGTACGGCGGCGCGGTGCGCAGGCGGGGGTCGTCCACGGCGCCGCCGACGGTGAAGTGATAGAGGCTCTGCCACGCCTCGTCGTCCTCGGCCATGCCGAGCACCTGGTGCATCAGGTCGTCGAAGAAGCACCCGATGCCGGTGGCGCGGACGCCCCGGGCCTCGGCCTCCAGGTAGAGCACCTGTCCGATGATGCCGGTTTCCCAGAACAGGCGCCGGTAGGCCGACGGACCTTCCGTACCCAGCACCGCCTCGAAGTCGGCGACCATGCCGAGGCTGAAGGCGCTGTCGCCGGCGATGGCCTGGCCGCAGCTCACCGCCGCCGCCACCTCCCGCAGGTCCACGTCGGTGATCAGGGCGAAAAGGGGTAGGCCGCTGTCGGCCACCGGCGCCCAGGTGAACCGATCATCGGCGCAGGCGGCGCGTAGGGCAGGCAGCCGGTCGGGGTTGCGGGCCAGCACGTAGAGACCCGGCGCCAACCCGTCCACCCGATGGACGAACAGGGCGAGGGCGACGCCCGGCGCATGGGGCCAGGCGTCCCACGGCGGCCGCGCCGGGTCCGGCACCGTGCGCGCCAGCATGCCGAAAAAGGCGTCGCCAGAGAGGCCGGTGCGGCCGTCCATGTCCACGGCGCTGCGCCGTTGGCGGATGATGGTGACCGCGTCGGCCGTCCCCGCCGGATGCGGGGCCCCTTCAACCGTCGCTTCGGGAGCCGCACGGACCGGCAGTCCGTCGGTCTGCACCGTCGCCTGCTCCGCTTCGTGGATCTGCGGCCACTCCACCTGGTGGTCGCTGAGGCGGTTGGCCCGTCCGGCCCAGGACGCCGCGGCCAGAGCGGCGGGCACCGCCTGCGGCAGCGCGCCGTCGGGCGCCGGACCCACCGCCAGCAGTGCATCGGGATGCTCGGACTCGGCGCCAGCGAAATCCTCGGCGCGGTCGAGGCCAAGTAGAACCGCGACGTGTTTGTCAGGGATGCCGGCGACCAACCGCAACGGCCATCCCAGTACCCGGGCGCCGAAGCACAGGCTGGCGATGGCGTGGCCGGCGTCGTGCTGGCAATAGCGGTAGGCCCGCTCGCCGTACTTCCATGCCTCCCGCCAGTGCACCGACGTGAGGCCGATCGCAACGTCGCCGAGGCGTTCGCTGAGCGCGGTCGCCGCATCCACCGGCAACCGGCACCGCTCTTCGAGACCATGCTCGTGCGGCGCATAGTGATAGACGCCCGGCCCGAGGCCGCCGTCGAGGGCGCGGGTCAGCACCACGTAGCCTTCCGTCGGATGGAGGTTGCCGCTGGACGGGTTGTTGCGCAGCGCCCAGCGGGTGCCCTGGTACTCCTTCCACGCGCTCAGGCCCAGCCCCAGCTCCAGCAACAACCCCAGGGCCTCCGCGTCCAGCGGTGCTGCCGGTCCCTCGGCGGGCGCGTAGAGGTCGTCATAGGTCAGCCGGCCGGTGCCGGCCACCAGCGGCAGCGGGTGGAGCGGCGCGTCGGCGAACCGCCGGAACGGGTTCGGCTGATTCGCCCAGTCGAGGCCGCCCGGTCCGGGCGCATAGCGCCCCGGCCAATGCTTGGTCACCCGGTGATAGCGCCGGATCGCCGCCATGGCGTCGTCGGTGGTCATGGGCACCTTCGTCGGAACGTCCGTCCGCCGTCCGTGTTTAGGGTATTTAGGAACCGGGCGACAAAAGTAAGGCCACGGCGGACCACCCGCACTCGACAGTCGGGACCTGATCCCGGCTATCGCGACGGAGTGGTCACCAGCCGTCGGGTTCGCTGCGCTTGCGGCACTTCGGGCACAGCCTATTGTGCCATCCTTCGCTGAGGAACGGCTCCCGGCACGACATGCAGACGCGCTTCTCCGCGGTGTCGCCCGAAGGCCGTGCCGGGGTGGCCTGCACCCACGACGGCTCGTCGCCACCAGGGTGTGCGTCGCTGTCGGTCATGACGAACGTCCTTGTCAACGGGACGGCTGCCGAGCCACCGATGGGCATGGCGGGTCGGAAGCCGATGCCTGGTCGGCGTGTTAGTCGGACACCGAGGAAGACGACGGTGTCGACAACGCCTCGGCCTTTTTCCGTTCCTCGGCCTTTTCCTTCTTCATTTTAAGGCGCTCGGCCTTCTTCGTTGCTTTCTGGCGTTCTCGTTCAATCCGATCGAATCGGTAGTTCGGTTTCCTGGCCATTGGCTCCTCTACTCTATCGCTGTCCCCGCTCGATGTTGGTCATGGCGTCCGCGGTCACGCCGCCGCGGGGCGCCGCCGGCGCGACCGCCCCCGGCGCTTGATCTCCTGCCCGACGGCGCGCTTCGACGGTGGCGGGTGCCGAAGGGACCCCGAGGCGCCCGACACGTCGAGACGGTGGCCGAGCAGCCGCTCGATCCTGCGCAGGTAGTCGGTTTCGGTTTCGTCACAAAACGACACGGCGTGGCCGTGGGCGCCGGCCCGTGCCGTGCGGCCAATCCGGTGCACATAGCTTTCGGGCTCGCTCGGCAGCTCGAAGTTGATCACGTGCGTGACGTCGTCGATGTCGATTCCACGGGCCGCGATATCCGTGGCCACCAGAACGCGGGACTTGCCGATCCGGAACCGCTGCAGGGCCTGTTGCCGCGCGTTCTGCGACTTGTTTCCGTGCAGGGCGTCGGCGGAAATCCCGGCTTGGTCCAGGTGCTTGGCGACGCGATTGGCCCGATGCTTGGTCCGGGTGAAGACGAGGACCCGCGCCAGTGCCGGATCGGCCAGGATGCGGGTCAACGCGGCGCGTTTGTCTCCGGCATTGACGCGCATCACGCGCTGGTGGATGCGATCGACCGCCACCGCTTTCGGTGACACCTCGATGCGGACCGGATCGGCCAGCACCTCTCGCGCCAGTCGCTCCACGTCGGCGGGCATGGTGGCCGAGAACAGGAGGCTTTGTCTCCGCTTCGGCAGGGCGGCGATGACCCTTCGGACGTCGGGAATGAACCCCATGTCCAGCATGCGGTCGGCCTCGTCCAGAACCAGATATGCGACCTTGTCGAGCCGGACGTGGCCCTGCTTGACGAGGTCGAGCAGCCGTCCCGGCGTCGCCACGAGGACGTCGACCCCCGCCGCCATGGCCTTGCGCTGCGGGCCTTGGGCGACACCGCCGATGATCGTCGCGAGGCGCAGCTTGAGGTTGCGGCCGTAGACGGCGAAGCTTTCGGTGATCTGGATGGCGAGCTCCCGGGTCGGCGCCAGGATCAAGGCGCGGGCCCGGGTCGGGCCGGCCCGCTCGCGGGTCTCGGAGAGGCGCTGCATCAGGGGAAGGGCGAAGGCCGCGGTCTTGCCGGTCCCCGTCTGCGCAATGCCGAGCACGTCCCGTCCGCCGAGGAGCAACGGGATCGCGCGGGCCTGGATGGGCGTCGGCGCCGCGTAGCGCTCGGTTTCGAGCGCACGGAGGATGGGCTGGGACAGGCCCAGTTTCGAAAAAGAAGGGTGTGTCACGTTGGGTATCTATCCTATTGCGCCGGCGCGATGCGCGTCCGATCGGACGCATGCATGACGCGGCGCGCGTTCCCGTTTTCCACGCGCGCCTGGAGCAAACGGATTGTTGTTGGTTGATCTCACAACAGAAACGCCTCCGACCCTTGCGGAGGCGCTGTGCGCGATTGCAAGTGATGTTGGCAATAACATGGGTGGTCCGCACCGAAATGTCCAGCGCGAAGGGTGAGGCGGGCCGATGAACCCTTTCCGTCCGGTGCTGCCCATCCCATGCCAGCGGCGAGGCTTTGCTTTCCTGCGTCGGCGGGGCGATTGACGCGGCCACAGGATCGTCGGTGCTCAACGGAACCCTCGTTGCAACGCCGGGCCACCGCCTGTTCGTAAGATCTGGGGAGCAAGCGATGG
>JANQFP010000138.1 GCA_028277795.1 Rhodospirillales bacterium | reverse complement strand
GCCTTCACCGGCAGCTGGGTCGCCTGGTGGTGGGTCATGCGCCAGGCACCGTCCTCCTTGATGAAGACGTTGGTGGCGATCATGCGGCTGTCGCCGGCGGCCTCGTCGCAGATCACCAGCGCGGTTCCGCCGGTCAGGATCACCAGCGGGTCCAGCGGCCTGATGTCGGGCGGCGAGCCCTCGACCATGATCCGGAACCACGACTCCATCACGTCCCGGCGGCCGCTGATACCGGGCCAGTTCGGATGGAACACGGCAACATCGCGCCGCCGCGACCAGAGCGCATCCATGGACTCGAAGTCGGCGCCCCGGAAGGCGGCGTAGAAGCGGCCGTTCGCGGCGAGCACTTCGGCCTTCTCGGATGTGATCTTCTCGGACATTCCGGCTCGCGGATCCCGCAATCGAATCGTGCCGCTGAAACGGTTCACCCGGCTACTTTGACCGGTCGGCGCTCAGGGCGCAACACCCGCCTTGGAACGGGGGCCCAGATTTGACCGCAACCGGCCCTCGGCGAGCGCGATGAACCGAGCCAGCACGGGTCGGGTCTCGCGCGGATCGATGATCTCCTCGACGGCGAAAGCTTCCGCCGTGCGGAAGGGCGAGGCGTAGGCCCGGAGCTCGGCCTCGATCTCCTGCTCCTTGGCCCTCGGGTCCACCGCCGCCGCGATCTCGCGTCGAAAGGCCGCGGCCACGCCGCCCTCGATCGGCAGCGAGCCCCACTCGCCGGATGGCCAGGCGAGCTTGAGATCGATGTCGTTCTTGTTGCAGGTGGCCATGCCCGCCATGCCGTAGCATTTGCGGATCACCAGGGTGATGGTGGGCACGGAGAGCTGGCCGGCGACGTAAACGGCCCGCATGCCCTCGCGCAGCGCCCCCTCCGCCTCCGCCTTGGGTCCGACCATGAAGCCGGGCACGTCGACGAAGAAGACGAGCGGGATATGGAAGGTGTCGCAGAGCTCCATGAAGTGGATCTGCTTGCGCGCCGCGTCCGCGTCCATGGCGCCGCCATAGACCTTGGGGTTGTTGGCGATCACGCCGACGGCCCTGCCGCCGATCCGCGCCAGCGCGATGATGACGGCGCGGCCGTAGGTGGGCCGGATCTCGAACAGGGACTCCCGGTCCATGACCAGCTCGACCAGCCGCTTCATGTCGTAAGGCCGGGTGCGCTTCTCCGGCACGATGTCGAGCAGGGCCCGCTCGCGCCGGTCGATCGGGTCGGCGTCGGGCAGCACCGGCGGCAACTCCCACACGTTCTGCGGCAGGAAGCTCAGGAACTGGCGGATCTGGGCAAAGGCCTCGTCCTCGCTGTCGGCCGCGTTGTGGATGGTGCCGGCCGTGTCCACCGCCACCGCGGCACCGCCCAGCTCCTCCTTGCCGACGTCCTTGCCGAGCGCCCGCTTCACCACCGGCGGGCCGGCGGCGAAGACCTGGCTGGTGCCGCGCACCATGACCGAGAAGTGCGAGAGAATGGCGCGGCCCGCAGGACCGCCTGCCGCGGTGCCGAGCACCGCCGAGGCCACCGGCACCCGGCCCAGCAGCGCCACCGAGCGCTCGAAGCCGTCGGCGCCCGGAAACACCACGTAGCCGCGGCGCTTCATGGAGGTCACGGTGCCACCGGCGCCGTCGATCAGGTTGACCAGCGGAATCCTGTAGTGGTGGGCCAGATCCTCGATGAAGCCGCCCTGCCCGCCCTTGCGGCGCGCGACGCTGAAGGTGGTGCCGCC
>JANQFP010000098.1 GCA_028277795.1 Rhodospirillales bacterium | reverse complement strand
TTGCCCGATGTGTCCGCATCGCGCGGCGCGGCTCTCCTGCCCTGTCGGCGGGACGGCGCCGCGCAGACCATGGTGGATGTGAGAAATGCGGGCTAGCCCCCAGCCGGTTGTAGCTTAAGCGGAAATCCACCTTTCGGGGGGGACGGGGACTCTTGAATCGTGCGACGTCCGCCTCCAGGTGGTAAAGTCCGCAGGGGGTGGAGTGACGCGAGGTCTCCGCGACCCGGTCCCGGGCAGGCCGGCGGGGCGGTGATCTTGGTCCGGAAAGAGCGCTAAGGAGGCGTATCGCCATGCAACAAACATCCCCGAAATCAGCCGAGGCCCAGGCCGGGGACCACGTCACGCTCATCGATCACGCCACGGGGCGCCAGTTCGACCTGCCGGTTCTGGAAGGGACCGACGGCCCCAAGGTCATCGATATCCGGCGTCTGTACCGGGATACGGGGTACTTCACCTATGACCCCGGCTTCACGTCGACGGCGAGCTGCGATTCGAGGCTCACCTTCATCGACGGCGAAGTGGGCATCCTGCGCCACCACGGCTACTCCATCGAGGACCTGGCCGCCAACGCCCGGTTCGTCGAGGTGTGCTACCTGCTGCTGCACGGCGAGCTCCCCAACAAGAAGGAGCTCGACGAGTTCGACCACCACATCACCTACCACACCATGCTGCATGAGCAGCTCAACTACTTCTACCGGGGTTTCCGGCGCGACGCCCACCCCATGGCCATCATGGTGGCCGTGGTCGGCGCGCTCAGCGCCTTCTATCACGACAGCACCGACATCACCGATCCCTACCAGCGCATGGTCGCCACCCACCGGCTGATCGCCAAGATGCCGACCATCGCCGCCATGGCGTACAAGTATTCGGTGGGGCAGCCGTTCGTCTATCCGCGCAACGACCTGGACTATGCCGAGAACTTCCTGCGCATGACCTTCGCCGTGCCCTGCGAGGAATACGTGGTCAAGCCGGCCGTGGCGCGGGCCATGAACCGCATCCTGGTGCTCCATGCCGACCACGAGCAGAACGCCTCGACGGCCACGGTGCGCATCGCCGGCTCCAGCGCCGCCAACCCCTTCGCCTGCGTCGCCGCCGGCATCGCGTCCCTGTGGGGTCCCGCCCACGGCGGTGCCAACGAGGCGGTGCTCAACATGCTGATGCAGATCGGCTCCAAGGACCGGATCTCGGAGTTCATCAAGCGGGCCAAGGACAAGAACGACCCGTTCCGGCTGATGGGCTTCGGCCACCGGGTGTACAAGAACTACGACCCGCGCGCCGCGGTGCTGCGGGAGTCCTGCCACGAGGTCCTGAACGACTTGGGGGTGGCCGACGAGCCGCTGCTCGACCTGGCCATGGAGCTGGAGCGCATCGCCCGCGAGGACGAGTACTTCGTCGAGCGCAAGCTGTTCCCCAACGTGGATTTCTACTCGGGCATCACGCTCAAGGCCATGGGCTTCCCGACCAGCATGTTCACGGTGCTGTTCGCGCTCGCCCGCAGCGTCGGCTGGGTGGCCCAGTGGAAGGAGATGATCGAGGACCCGGACCAGCGTATCGGCCGCCCCCGTCAGCTCTACCTGGGCGAGACCGCCCGTACCTACGTGCCCCTCTCCGAGCGGGGCTGAGCACCGCCCGCCGGCCGCCTCGACGGCCCCCGAAACATCTGGGTCCGGCGGTTGCCGGCAGCCGCAGCGTGACACCTGCGCCGTGCCGCCGAGTGGGATTGCGACCAAACGCTGGCATCGTTAAATTCAGGATGACGGCAGGGCCTATAACAGCTTGTCGCGGATGTGCCGATGGCCTTTGCGGCCGGGGTCCCGACCTTCGCGGGACGGGCGGTGGTGTTGGCCGTTCGGGGGCCGATCGGCTGCGGAGCTGATCGGGGCTTGGCGACGTGGGTCGCGACCCGGCCCCGTGGCGGGAGAAGCGGTGACATGGAAGACGACAAGACAGCGTATGCGAGGCCCGGCGGGCTATTGCGCTTGGTGCTGTTTCTAGTGGCACTCGGTCCAATGGGGTTCGCGCTCGGCAATGCTGCCTCGGCTCAGCAGGCGAGACAAGAGAACTACCAAGGACTGAACGATCCCCCCATCGGTCCGTTCTTCTTCGAGGGTTCACAAAGTTATTTCGAGCTGCGGTTCGACAATACCGGAGGCCACTGGGGGGACAAGTGGTGGAAGGCGGATCAATTGGCTAAGAGGCTGAAGTACAAGGGAATTCCGGGCCGCTTGGCGATTGTGGACTCTCGAGAGAAGCACGATTTCTTAAGAGAGAAGTTTTACGTAAAGCGTAGTACTTGGATTGGCCTGCGTCTTTGGTGCAGTGCCATGAAGTCCATGTGGGTCGATGGATCTGTGATGAAGCCGACCAGCTTCAAGATTTGGGATCGCAAATGGAATAGGGATCCGGGTATCGACTGCATGTCGCAACAGGAAATGCCCTATCAGCCGGTCTACTACACGCCGACAGATGACGGATTTCGGTGGAAAGCGACGGGCGTCCTGAAGCATTTTTGGGCGTATTTCGTCGAGTATAAGGTTCCGGAAGAACAGCAATAAATTCGACCGTTCACGTCGCCCGTGGGGCTCGGGACCCCCGGAGGCGTCATCCCCGAAAAATGCATGCGCATGCTCCGGTCAATCGACCGAGCCACCGGGACTCCTTACCGGCGGCCGGAGGCGTCCGTTGGGCACCAGCGCGTCCGCCGATGGGTCAGGGCGACAACGCCTCGATGATCCGGCAGTCGCCGATGCGGCCGCCCTGGCAGCACCGGCTGATCCGCCGCAGTTCCCCGGCCAGCCGCTGCAGGTCGCCGATCTTCCGTTCGATGGCGGCGAGGTGCTCGACGGCGATGCGGTCCACGGCGGCGCATTCGTCGTCCGTCTGGGCCGACAGGCTCAGGAGCTCGCGGACCTGATCGAGGGTGAAACCCAGGTCACGGCAGCGGCGGATGAAGTGCAGCCGGTCCCGGTGCCGACCGTCGAAGGCGCGGTAGTTCGCCGCCGTGCGCGGCGGTGCCGGCAGGAGGCCGATCTTCTCGTAATAGCGGATGGTGACCACCTTTGTGTCGGTCGCCCTGGCGAGGTCGCCGATGCTCAGGTCGCTGCGTGCGGTCATGCCTTGACCCTATAGCTACTATAGCGGCCAGGGTATCATCCCAAGCTCCATCGTGCGAGGACCCATGAGCACCCACTGCTGTGATCACGACCAGTGCGGGTCTGACGGCCGCCAACGGGACGCCGCCACCCGCCGGGTGCTGTGGATCGCGCTGGCCATCAATGCGGCCATGTTCCTGATTGAGATCGGCGCCGGCGTGGCCGCGGGCTCGGTCTCGTTGCAGGCCGACGCCCTCGACTTCCTGGCCGACGCGGGGACCTACGGCGTCAGTCTGTGGGTGGTCGGCATGGCCCTCGCCGCGCGGGCCCGGGCGGCCCTGCTCAAGGGCGCCACCATGGCCCTGTTCGGCCTGTGGGTGCTGGGCGCCACCACCTGGCACGCGATGAACGGCACCTTGCCCCATGCCGCCACCATGGGCGCCGTCGGGGTCGCCGCGCTGCTCGCCAATGCCGCGGTTTTCGGCATCCTGTGGGCCCACCGGTCGGGAGACAGCAACATGCGTTCCGTGTGGCTGTGCTCGCGCAACGACGTGATCGGCAATCTGGCGGTCCTGGCGGCGGCGTTCGGGGTGTTCGGCACCGGCACCGGCTGGCCCGACATCGTCGTGGCGGTGATCATGGCCGCCCTCGCCCTGCAGGGCGCGGCGAGCGTCATCCGCCAGGCCGTCGGCGAGCTTCGCCAGGACCGGATGGCACCGGCCGATCAGACCTTGCCTGATACTCCCGCCTAAACTCCGGCCCGGAAGCGCTCGATCTCGACGCCGACGCTGGTCGCGTCGGGAAACACGTCGAGCTTCTCGACCCGCACCCGCACCGAGCGTACCCGCACCTTGTCCAGGCACATGGCGGCGATGGACTCGGCCAGGGTCTCGACCAGGTTGACGTGGCCGCTGGCGACGATGTCGCGGACGCCGTCGGTGATCTTCTCGTAGCACACCACGTTGCACAGCTCGTCGTCGAGGGGCTCCTTGCCCTCCTCGACGGCCAGGTCCATGTTGATGCGCACCCGTTGGGGGGCGTCGCGCTCGTGCCCGTGGACGCCGATGGAGCACGTCAGCACCAGATCGCGGACGAACATGTGGAGCAGCTCGGTGCGGGCGTCGGCGATGCGCAGCGGGTGAACGACGTGTGCGGGTCTGGCCGTCATCGGGCCCTCGCTTGTCGGTGAGTGGGGGCGGTTACTCTTCGTCGCCGCCGTCGGCCGGTGCCTGGGCCCAGCCCAGGTGCTGGCCGCCGTCGAGGGCGATCATCTGCCCGGTCACGGCCGGCGCGTCAAGGATGAAACGCACCGCATCGGCGATCTCCACCGGCGTCACCCGCCGCCGCAAAGGCAGCGACGACCATTGGCGGATGAACTCCTCCTCGGTCTGCCGGGCGCTGGGCAGGGTGGGCCCGGGGCCGATGGCGTTGACCCGGACGTCCGGGGCCAGGGCCAGGGCCAGGGTCTGGGTCAGCGTCCACAGGCCGGCCTTGCTGAGGGTATAGGTGGTGAAGTGGGGGGTCAGGTTCCAGACCCGCTGGTCGACGATGTTGATGACGTTGCCTTCGATGCCGTCCGGCCGCTGGGCGGCGAACGCCTGGGTCAGCATCAGCGGCGCCCGCAGGTTGACCTGCATGTGACGGTCCCAGGACTCGCGGGTCGCCGTGGCCAGGGAATCCCGCTCGAACACCGAGGCGTTGTTGACCAGGCAGGTCAGGGGCCCCAGCGCCTCGGCCGCCCGGTCGACCAGGCCCGCCATGTCGGCCTCCCGCGCCAGATCGGCGCGCAAAGCGACCGCCTGGCCGCCACCGGCCCCGATCTCCTCGACAATGGCCTCGGCCTCGGCCTGCGACCCGTTGTAGTGGACGGCCACGGCCCAGCCGTGCGCCGCCAGGTCCCGGGCGATGGCCTCGCCGACGCGGCGGGCGGCCCCGGTCACCAGGGCGGTCTGGAACGGAAACGTCACCATCGGGCCACCATGGCCGCTGCCGACTCACATTGCAAGAACCGGGCGCCGGTCAGCCGAGTCCGGGCAGCAGGCGGGTCACCCCGTAGCTCTGGACGGCGATATAGGCGGCGTATGCGGCAAGAAAGACGATGGCCGGGCCGCGGCCCATGCGCCAGCCGCCGGCCAGGAAGGGCATGAGGAGCACGGTCGCGCCCAGCATCACCCACAGGTCGAAGGCCACCATCTGCGGCGCCACCGGCAACGGGGCCACCACCGCCGCGGCGCCGGCGACGCCCAGCATGTTGAACAGGTTGCTGCCGACCACGTTGCCCACCGCGACGCCGGGATGGCCGCGCCAGGCGGCCATCGCCGAGGCGGCCAGTTCGGGCAGGGAGGTGCCGAGCGCGATCAGGGTGAGGCCGATCACCTCCTCCGGGACGGCGAAGGCGCGGGCGATGGCCACGCCCCCGTCGACCAGCAGCTCGGAGCCGATGAGGATGCCGGCGAGCCCGCCCAGGACCGCGCCCCAGACCACCCAGGCGCTGTCGGGCAGGCCGGTGTACTCCTCCACCTCCTGGGCGTGCAAGTCGGCCGCCGCCCCGCCGCGCCGCGTCTCCCGCCAGTATGAGCCACCGAGAAAGCCGAAGAACGCGACCAGAAGGATCAGCCCGGGCGACAGGTCGATGACGCCGCGCAGGGCCAGCGCAATGAACAGGACGGTGCCCACGGCCAGCACCACGGACTCGAACTTGAGGTCGCCTCGCGGCTGGGCGAAGGGCTTGACCAGCGCGGCGGCGCCGACGATCAGCCAGACGTTGGCGATATTGCTGCCGACCACGTTGCCGAGTGCGAGTCCCGGCGCTCCCGACAGGGCGGCGTTGACGCTGACCACCAGTTCCGGCGCCGAGGTCCCGAAAGCGATGACGGTCATGCCGATGACCAACGGTGTGACGCCGAACCGCTGGGCGAGCGCCACCGACCCGCGCACCAGCACCTCGGCGCCGCCGAGCAGCAGGATGAATCCGGCAATGACCTGAAGGACCATCATGGACGGATGTCGGACGGTGCCGCCGCGGGCTTAGGTCCGTCCCCCGCCGGGGGGCCCGGCGAGGTGACGGAACCGGGCCACCAGTTGCTCGTAGACGCCGCGCTTGAAACCGACGATCAGGTCCGGCAGGGCGTCGATCTCCACCCATTTCCAGGCGTCGAACTCGGGGTGGCCGCTGGCCGCAAGGTCGATATCCCGATCCTCGCCCAGGAACCGCAGCGCGAACCACTTCTGCTCCTGTCCCCGGTAGCGCCCCTTCCATACCTTGCCGGCCACGTCCTCGGGCAGGTCGTAGCGCAGCCAGCCCTCGAGCTCTTCGATGATCTCGGACCGGTCGGTGCCAATCTCCTCCGCCAGTTCGCGGAGCACGGCGTTGCGCGGGTCCTCGCCGGAGTCGATGCCGCCCTGGGGCAGTTGCCAGGCGTCGGTGCCGGTGTCGTTGCGGCGCGCCACCAGGACCTGGCCGGCGGCGTTGAACAGCAGCGCCCCGACGCCCTTGCGGTAGCGGGGCTTGTCTTTGCGGTGCTTGCTCACGGTAGCAACTGCCGGTCGGCGATGGCCGAAACGGGCGCGAGAACCAGGTTCTTGGACTCCAGGGTGCCGGCCCACGCCGCCACCCGCTCCACGGCCGCGGGGGAGGGCGCGATGACCACCACCGCGGCCGCGTGCCGGCGCACCAGGTCCTCCACCTCGGCTAGGCGCATGTCGATGCTTCCGCGCGACGCGTCAGCGCCGATGACCAGGTCGGTGACCGCGCGCGGCAGGCCGATCTCCGTGGCCAGGGCCGGGGCCAGCGACTCGGGCGCGCCGCCGCCGTCGACCATCATCAGGCCGCGGCTCTTCAACGCCGCCAGGACCGGACGCACGTCCGCTTCCGAGGTGGCGAATCCCGATCCCATGACGGTGATGACGCCCACATATCCGTGCAGCCGGCTGAGGACGAACTCCAGCCGGTCCAGGTTGGTCTCCGCATCGAGCTGGCCCTTCAGGGCGTACGGCCCGGCGTCCTGGGCGGGGAACGCCGCCGACTCCATGGGCAGGGACAACAGGATCTCGTGGCCCGTCTGGCGGGCCAGGGGGACCCATTCGTCGAGGCCCTGGCCGTAGGGCGAGAAGGCCAGGGTGACGCTGCCCGGCAGGCGGCGGATGGCGGCCTCGGTGGTGGTCCGGTTGAGGCCCAGGCCGTCAACCACGACGGCGATGCGGGGCCGGTCGTCGCGCGGGTCGAAGGGCCGCATGTAGACCTGCCAGGGGGCCCGCCCGTCGTCGGCGACCCGGGGCAGGGGGCCGTGGCTTCCCTGTTCCACCAGGGCCGGATCGGGGACCTCGGGCAGGGGACTCTCGGCGCCGGCCCGGGGGATCCCGGAGAAGGCGTCGTCGGCCACCGACGCGACGACGAGTCCGGCCCCGGGGCCGACGGGGTCGGCGCCGATGGTGTTGAGGGTGGACGGCTCTCCCGTGCCGTCGTCGGCACCGGGCGGAGTTAGGGCGCCGCCCCGTCCGGGGCCTTGGGGCGCCACGTCGATGACCACCCGGGGGATGTTGGGATCGCGGGCGGCGACGGCGGCCGGCTCGTCGTCGCCCATGAAGAACCACCACGCCGACCCCACCACCACCAGCAGGACGACAGCCCCTCCGCCGGCGATGATGATCAGTTGGCGTTTGTCGGCGACCGCATGGGAGAGCGCCGGCGGGAGCGCCGGGAGACGGAACCGCCGTTTGCCGCCGTCCTCGTTTTCGTCCAGGTCGTCGGACAGGGACTCCTCGTCCTCGTCCGGCTCGTCTTCACCGAAGTCGTCCTCGTCCTCGTCCGCATCCTCGTCGTCCGCGGCGCCGCGGCGCCGCAAACCCGGGAGCTTGAGGCCCTTCAACTTGATGGGGAGTTTCACGCCCGGCCCTGCCAGGGATCCCCGGCCGGCCGCGTCACCGGCCGGCCGCGTCCGTCCGATGCGAGAAGACCGAGAGCCCGCGCAGGAGGTCGAGGGCCCGCTGCAACTGGTAGTCCTGCGGCGGCTCGGCGGCGGCCCCGGTGTCCTCGCCTTCGCCCTCGCCGGGCTCCGCATCCTCGCTCGGCCCGTTGTCCAGGGCCCCGCGCAGGTCCGACTCGCGCCGCCGCTGGGGCTGGGAGATGGTCTCGATGCGGGCCGGCTCGACTTCGATGTCGGGGTCGATGCCGACGGCCTGGATGGAACGCCCCGACGGCGTGTAGTAGCGCGCCGTGGTCAGGCGCATGGCGCCGTGCCCGGGCAGCGGAATGATGGTCTGCACCGACCCCTTGCCGAAGGACTTGGTGCCCAGGATGACCGCCCGACCGTGGTCCTGCAGCGCCCCGGCGACGATCTCCGAGGCCGAGGCCGAGCCGCCGTTGATCAGCACCACCATGGGCAGCCCCCCGCTGAGGTCGCCCGGGCGGGCGTTGAAACGCTGGGTCTCCTCGACTTCCCGCGGCCGGGTGGAGACGATCTCACCCTTTTCCATGAAGGCATCGGCCACCGCCACCGCCTGATCGAGCAGGCCGCCCGGGTTGTTGCGCAGGTCGAGCACCAGGCCCTGCAGGCCATCGTCGCCGATCTCGTCCTCCAGCTTCTCCATGGCCTTCTTGAGGCCCTTGTCGGTCTGCTCGTTGAATGAGGTGATGCGCAGATAGGCCACGTTGTCCTCGAGCCGCGAGCGCACCGGGTCCACCTTGATGATGGCGCGGGTGATGGTGACGTCGAACGGATCCCGGTCGGCGCGGCGGATGGTGAGGCGGATGTCGGTGCCCACGGGACCGCGCATCTTGTCCACCGCCTCCGACAAGGTGAGGCCGAGGACCGGGTCTCCGTCCAGGTGGGTGACCAGGTCACCGGGCTCGATGCCGGCCCGGTGGGCCGGGGTGTCGTCGATGGGCGAGATGACCCGGACCAGGCCGGTCTCGTCCATGCTGACCTGGATGCCGAGGCCGCCGAACTTGCCCCGCGTCTGCACCTGCATCTCGCGGAAGTTCTTGGCGTTGAGGTAGCTGGAGTGGGGGTCGAGCGCGGTCAGCATGCCGGTGATGGCGGCTTCGATGAGTTCCTCGTCGGTCGGCTCCACGACGTAGCCCGCGCGCACCCGTTCGAACACGTCGCCGAACAGGTTCAGCAACCGATAGGTCTCGGCCGTGTTTTTCTTCTCGGCCTCGGCCGCCGCGCCTGCATCCGCGAGCCACGGGCCGATCAGGAGGCCGACCACCGCCGCCAGAATGAGAGATCGCGTTTTCATCCGTCCACCTTGTCGCCACGTGCCGCCAGCCACGGCAGCGGGTTGATCGGCCGGCCATCCCGGCGCAGTTCCACGTAGAGGGCGGGCCTAGTGCCGCGGGGACGCCCCATGACGCCCACCGGTTCGCCAGCCAAAAGCCATTGCCCGATCACGCTGTCGATCCGAGCCAAGCCCGCGAGAAGGCTATGATATCCCTCGCCATGATCGATGATCAAGAGTTGCCCGTAGCCGCGGAACGGCCCGGCGAACACGACGCGGCCGTCGTAGGGCGCCACCACCTGGGCCGCGGGCAGGGTCTCCAGGGTCATGCCCTTGCGGGTCAGGCCCCGCCCCGCCGGCTCGCCGTAGCGGGCCACCAAGCGCCCCGCCGCCGGGAACGGCAGGGAGCCCCGGGCCGCGCTGATGGGCCGGCCGGGCGCAGGCGTGGTCAGGCGGACCGCCGATGCGGACTCCGCGGGTTCGGCCGGCCGGGCCTCCTCCTGCTCGCGCATGGTCTGCATCAGCTCGCGCAGGGACTTGGCCTTGTCGGCCAGGGCCGCCATGCGCCGCGCCGCCGCTTGGCGCTGCGCCGTGGTCCGGTCCAGCGTCTTGGCCTTGCGGGCCAGCAGGACGTCCAGGGCCGCCCGCTCGTCCGTGAGTTCCTGCATGACGGCGGCCAGCTCGTCGCGGCGCGCCGCCAGGTCCCGGCGGGTGCGCCCCAGTCGCTCCAAGGCGTTGCGCAATCCGTCGGCGTGGCGCTCGATGCGGGGCACGGCGGCCCGCAGCAGGATGGCCCCGCGCACCGTGTCGGACGGACTGAGCGGCTGGGCGATCAAGGCTTCCGGCGGATGGCGGGCGAGCCTCTGCAACGCCGCCAGCACGACGGCGAAGGTCTCCCGGTCGGCGGCCAGACCGGCCACCATCTCTGCCTCCTCGCCGGCCAGGGTGCGCAGCCGGTCCTCCAGCCGCGCCACCTCGTCCTCGTGGCGCTGGATGGTCCGGGCGGCGGTGACCATCCGCTGCTGCAGGCGCGTGAGGTCCTTCTCGAGGCCGGCCTGCTTCCTGCCCAGGGCCCGGTCCTGGCGGCGCCCCTTTTCCAGTTCGCGCTCGACCGTGCCCAGGGAGTCCTTGGCGGTGGGGGGGTCGTCCTCCGGCGTGGCCCACCCCGGCGCCGAACCCAGGGCGACCGCGGCCAGGAGAAGCCAGCGGAGCAGGGATGCCGCCGGCCCCATGGTCCGCCCTACCGGAACTGCACCATGGTGTCGTCCCACAGGTCGGGCGCCTGGTAGCCGAGCAGGTTGGTGATGGTGGCGGCCAGGTTGCTCAGCCCGTAGTCGTTGCCGTGGAGCAGGCTCACCGCCCCGTTGGTCTGGTTGTCGTAGTAGATCAGCGGCACCGGGTTGAGGGTATGGGCCGTCTTGGCCTTGAACGAGCCGTTCGGGTTGGCCTTGGGCTGGCCCGCCTTGTCCAGCTCGTACATCTCGTCGGCGTTGCCGTGGTCGGCGGTGATCAGCACCACGCCGCCGAGGGCGTCGACCACCGGCAGCAGGCGCGCCAGGGCCAGGTCCACCGCCTCGACGGCGATGATGGCCGCCTGGTAGATGCCGGTGTGCCCGACCATGTCGCCGTTGGCGAAGTTGACGCGGGCGAAGCGGTACTTGCCGGTCTTGAGCCGGGCGATGAGCTCGTCGGTGATCTCGGCCGACTTCATCCAAGGCCGCTGCTCGAAGGGCACGATGTCGGACGGGATCTCCACGTAGTCCTCCAGCTCCTCGGAGAACTTGCCCGAGCGGTTGCCGTTCCAGAAGTAGGTGACGTGGCCGTACTTCTGGGTCTCGGAGATGGCGAGCTGGGTGACGCCCTCGTCGCACAGGTACTGGCCGAGGGTATGGCCGATGGCCGGCGGCGGCACCAGGTAACGCTTGGGGATGTGGAGGTCGCCGTCGTACTCCAGCATGCCGGCGTAGGTGACGTCCGGATGGCGCACCCGGTCGAACTTGTCGAAATCGGCCTCCTCGAAGGCCCGCGTGATCTCGATGGCGCGGTCGCCGCGGAAGTTGAAGAACACCACGCTGTCGCCGTCGACGATGGGCCCCACGGGCTCGCCGTCCTTGGCGATGACGAAGGGCGGCAGGTCCTGGTCGATGGTGCCGGGATGCTGGTCGCGCAGCGACTTGATGGCCTCGGCGGCCGACTCGAAATAAGGCCCTTCGCCGAGGACATGGGTGCGCCAGCCCTTTTCCACCATGCCCCAGTTGGCCTCGTAGCGGTCCATGGTGATGTTCATGCGGCCGCCGCCGCTGGCGATGGCGGCATCGAAGGTGTCGTCCCGCACCTCGGCCAGGAACGCCTCGAAGGGCTCCACGTACTCCAGGGCCGAGGTCTCCGGCACGTCGCGGCCGTCGAGCAGGATGTGGACCCGCACCCGCGGCTGTCCCTCCCGCTTGCAGCGGCGGATCAGGGCCATCAGGTGGTCCATGTGGGAATGCACGTTGCCGTCGGAAAACAGGCCGAGGAAGTGGATGGCGCCGCCCCGCGCCTTGGCGTTGTCGACCACCTCCCGCCAGGCGTCCTTGCCGAACAGCTCGCCCGATGCAATGGCGTCGTTCACCAGCGCCGCCCCCTGGTTGTAGACCTGACCGGAGCCGAGGGCGTTGTGGCCCACCTCCGAATTGCCCATGTCGTCGTCGCTGGGCATGCCGACGGCGGTGCCGTGGGCCTTGAGAACCAGGTTGCCGTACTGCTTGAACAGGCGGTCGAGGACCGGCGTATAGGCGTGATGGACCGCGTTGCCGACGGGGCTGGTGTTGACGCCGATGCCGTCCATGACGACGGTGACGACCGGCCCTTTGATGCCGGCGAAATTCGGGTGCTTCTTCAGCATGGCTCTCTCCCAGGGGATGGCTCGGACGGGACGGCCGCCCAACCGCGCGATCGTTGCACCGACGCGGATTGGCCCCCCCAAGCCGGGCTCATACTAACGCGCGGTCCGATTGGCGCCTAGTCACACTTTCGTGGCGTCGCGGCCGGATCGCGGACGGTCACCACTCCCCGGCGCACATGAGGATGCGCACCTCATGGGCCTCGGCGGCCGGCACGAAGGCGTCGCGCGTTTCGCCGGCGGCGAGGACGGGATAGAGGTCGGCGAACCTGTCCACCAGGTCGGGCAGGGTGTCGGCGAACAGATGGCCGCGCCAGGGCGACTCGGCGTCGCCGTCGCGGCATTCGACGGCGATCTCGTAGACGTGGGTCTGCCGCAACCGGCGTTTGGGGCCCAGGTACTTGTAGAGGTGGACGCCGTCCACCGCCCGGTCGCCCGCGGCGTCGCCCACGGTGGCGTCGAAGGACAGATCCTCCAGCGGGTCGTCGCCGGTGGGATAGCGTTGCGCCTGGAGGGTCAGGCCGCGCTCGTCGAGGGCCGAGGCCAGGCGGCGGCACTGCCGGCCGTCCGAGTCGGTCAGAAACACCCGGGTATACGGCCCCGAACAGGTCATGGCAGGACTCCCTCGCGCATCCAGGAGACCCCATTTCGGCGGGCCCGCCAAGGGGGCATCGCGGCCGGAGGCGTCAGTCGCGGTGGTAGGGGTGGCCTGAGATGATGCATTGGGCCCGGTAGAGCTGCTCGGCCAGCAGGGCCCGCACCAGGAGATGGGGCCAGGTCATGGGCCCCAGGGACAGGACCAGGTCGGCCGCCGACAGGACCGGGTCGTCGAGTCCCTCGCGGCCACCGATGAGGAACGCGACCTCGTCGCCGCCGTCGCGCCACTGCCCCAGCTTCTGCGCCAAGGCGATGCTGTCCAGGGTCCGCCCGCGTCCGTCGAGGGCCACGACCACCGCGCCGCGCGGCACCGCGGCGCGCAAAAGCTCGCCCTCGCGGCGCACCAGGTCGGTGACGGGCAGGGGCCGCTTTTCCTCCACCTCGCGCAGGGTGAGGGGCTTGGCCAATCGCCCGGCGTAGTGGTCGAACAGGGCCCTCTCCGGCCCGTCCCGGGCCCGGCCCACGGCGATGATGTGCATGCTCATGGCGCCTTGCAGTGTGCACGGCCGCGTCCGCGAGGCCAAGACACCTGATTCCGTAAAGCCGGATTGACACCAGTCATACCGCCCCGCCAATGAAATGGCCCTCCGGGCCATGTCATGCGAAGGCGTTGGCGCTCAGCGCCGCGCGGGCTTGCCGGCGCGCCGTCACGGCGTTTCGCGAGTCGGTGCAAAGGCACGCCGGCCTCAGATTTACTTTTCACTTTTGTTGCAGCGCAAAATGAGGCAGTATGCGGGTCGTCCCGTCCGGCGGTCATCCCCTGTCGCCGGAGGGATTGTTTTTTTCCGCAAGCGGATGATTGGGGCGGGCCGGTTCGGTCGGCGTCGCCTGGGGGTCGTTTGTGGTGGACCGCGGATGCTCCAGGGGGCAAGGACCCAACGACATGCTCGACCAAGACCGGGCCGGCCTGATCACCTATCTGTCGGAACGCGCCCAGGACCTGGCGCGTGCGGCGACCGCCGCCGACGCCGTGCAGGCACGCCAACTGCGTGAAGCCGCGGAGGAGTACACACTCTTGCGCGAACGCCTGATCCGGCGCTACCACGCCGAAGCCCAGCTCGATTTGGAGTTGTCCCGGCCGGACGCCGCCTGACCGACGGGCGCCTTATACCGGCATGTTCGCCGTGGTCCCGGTGCGGGGCTCGGCGACGCCCCAGATCTTCTCCAGGGCGTAGAAGGCGCGCACCTCGGGCCGGAACAGGTGCACGACCACGTCGCCGGCATCGATCAGCACCCAGTCGCACTGGGCGGCGCCCTCGACGCCCAGGCCCTTGACGCCGCCCGCCTTCAGCTTCTCGCGCAGGTGCTCGGCCATGGCGCCCACCTGGCGCTGCGAGGCGCCGGTGGCAATGACCAGATAGTCGGCAATGTCGGTCTTGCCGGTGAGGTCGATGACGACCACGTCCTCGGCCTTGTCGCCGTCCAACGACGTCCGCACCACATCAAGCAGCTTGGCCGGCGTCGGCGTCTCGGTCATCGGGGATATGGCCCGCTCCTTCAGTTGCGTCTCCGCCGCGCCCCGTCGAGGTGGGCACGAATCCGCGTCGCCGAGACCGCATGGGGCCGGATGCTCAGGAACACCCACGCGGGCGGCATCCTGGCGGCCAACGATCCGGCGGCGAAAGGGCGGATTCGCGCCCTGTCGAAACGCCTCGCCGCACGGCTCGACAACGCCCTTACAGAATAGGGAGGCCGGGCGAAAACCGCAACGGGCACCGTGTAGAAGATGGACCGCCAGCGGTGCCAGCGGGGGATCTGGAGCAGCAGATCGGCGCCCATGAGCCAGACGAACCGATGGTCGGGAAAGCGGGCCTTCAGCGCGCTCAGGGTCTCGGCCGTATGCACGGTGCCGAGCTCGCGCTCCAGGTCGGTGGCCACGATGCGGGGGTCGTCGGCCCGCACCAGCGCGCTGGCCAGGCGGGCCTCCAGCGGCGCCATGTCGGCCGGCCCCTTCAGGGGGTTCTGCGGCGAGACCAGCCACCACACCTGATCCAGGCGCAAGTAGTCCAGGGCCAGCCGGCTGATGTGCAGGTGGCCCTCGTGGGCCGGGTTGAACGACCCGCCGAGCAGGCCGATCCGCGGGCCGGCGTTCAGGGCCGGCATTGGCCGGTGCCGCGCACCTTGTACTTGAAGCTGGTGAGCTGCTCGACGCCCACCGGGCCGCGGGCGTGCAGTTTGCCGGTGGAGATGCCGATCTCGGCGCCCATGCCGAACTCGCCGCCGTCGGCGTACTGGGTGGAGGCGTTGACCAGCACGATGGCGCTGTCGACGCGGTCGAGGAAGGCCTCGGCGGCGGCGGCGTCCTCGGTGATGATGGCGTCCGTGTGCTGGGAGCCGTGGCGGCGGATGTGGTCGACAGCGTCGTCGAGGCCCTCGACGACACGGACCGCGAGAATGGAATCCAGGTACTCGGTGTCCCAGTCCTCGTCGTCGGCCGGCACCACGCGGGGGTCGAGGGCCTGGGTCTGGCCGTCGCCGCGGACCTCGCAGCCGGCCTCGATCAGGTCGTCGACCATGGTCGGCAGCAGGCCGGCCGCCACCGTCGAGTCCACCAGCAGGGTCTCGGTGGCGCCGCAGATGCCGGTGCGCCGCATCTTGGCGTTGAGCACCACGCGGCGCGCCATGTCGGGGTCAGCGGCGGCGTCCACGTAGGTATGGCAGATGCCCTCCAGGTGCTTGAACAGCGGAATGCGGCTCTCGGCGGTGATGCGCTCGATCAGCGACTTGCCGCCGCGGGGCACGATGACGTCGATGAACTCGGTCGCCGTCAGCATGGCGCCGACGGCGGCCCGGTCCTGGGTCGGCACCAGTTGGATGGCGGCGGCCGGCAGGCCCGCCGCCTCCAGGCCGTGGCCGAGCGCATCCATGATGGCGTGGGACGAATAGAAGCTCTCGGAGCCGCCGCGCAGGATGGCCGCGTTGCCGGCCTTCAGGCACAGGCCGCCGGCGTCGGCGGTGACGTTGGGCCGGGATTCGTAGATGACGCCGATGACGCCCAGGGGCACCCGCACACGGGCGATCCGCAGCCCGTTGGGGCGGTCCCACTCCGCCAGCACGGTGCCCACCGGGTCGGGCAGGGCGGCGATGTCCTCCAGGCCGGTCGCCATGGCCTCGATGCGTGCCGGGTCCAGCATCAGGCGGTCGAGCATGGCTTTGGTCAGGCCCTTCTGCTCGCCGGCCGCCATGTCCCGCGCGTTGGCATCGAGGATGCGGTTCTGGTCGGCGCGCAGGGCCGCGGCGGCGGCGCGCAGGGCGGCGTCCTTGGCCTCGGTGGATGCCGTGGCCAGGGTCTCGGCGGCGTCCTTGGCGGCGGCGCCGAGGCGGGCCATCAACGCGTGGACGTCCTCGTTCTGCGCGGCGGTTTCGGTGGCGCTCATGTCTCCAACCCCGTCATCGGATGGACCCCACGGTATCCGAGACGGTCAACGGATTCACGGATTTTGTAAGGTCATACATAGGTGGCCAGGTGGCGCAAGATCGCGTCGTCGGAGTAGTGGGTCTCGAAATACACCATGCCGTCCCTGCGGACGTCGGCGAAGTCGTCCCCGCCGACCAGCCGGTCGTAGATGTCCCGCAGCTCGTGGATGTCCTGGAACTCCAGGTAATGGACGCCGGGCTGCATGAAATGGTGCATGTCCTCGCAGTATTCCTGGACCAGCAGCTGGCCCAGCCGCAGGGAGTCGAAGCTGCGGCCGACGATGGCGGTGCGGCCGTCCTTGCGCATCATGAAGCTCAGCGCGGCGTACGAGCCGGCCAGCCGGTCCACGTACACGGCCAGGCTGTCCCGGGCGGACAGGCCGTCGTCGCCCTGACCGGTGATCTCGAAGGGCAGCGGCGGGTCGAACCGCGCCCCGGCCAACAGCCAGAAATAGCGGAAGAAATTGTACTCCTCGACGCCGCCGCAGGCGCGCGTAGGCCAGGAGCGACCGCAGGGACGTCATCGACCCTCCTAGACGAGGACCATGTCGTCGCGGTGGATCATCTCGTCGCGGCCCCGGTAGCCCAGGAGCCCTTCGATCTCCCGCGTCTTGTGGCCCATGATGCGGGACGCCTCGCCGGCCGGATAGGCGATCAGGCCGCGGGCCACCTCGCGCCCGGCCGCATCCCGGACCACCACCGCGTCGCCGCGCTCGAAGGCCCCTTCGACGGCGGTTACCCCGGCCGGCAGCAGGCTGCGGCCCTGGCGCAGCGCCTTCAGCGCCCCGTCGTCCACGGTCAGGGTTCCGGCCGGCATCAGGCTGCCGGCGATCCAGCGCTTGCGCGCCGTCAGCGGGGTGCCCTGCGGCCGGAACACCGTGCACGGTCCGCCCTGGTCGATGCGGCTGAGGGGGTGCAGCGGCTTGCCGTCGGCGATCACGGTGCGGCAGCCGGCGCCGGTGGCAATGCGCGCCGCCGCCACCTTGGTCACCATGCCGCCCGACCCGAAACCGGGGCCGGCCACCCCGGCCATGGCCTCCACGTCGGCGGTGATCTCGCCCACCTCGGGAACCAACGTGGCATCGCCATGGAGGCGCGGATCGGCGGTGTACAGTCCGTCCACGTCGGACAGCAGGACCAGGGTGTCGGCGCTGGTCATGGCGGCGACGCGGGCCGCCAGGCGGTCGTTGTCGCCGAAGCGGATCTCGTCGGTGGCCACCGAGTCGTTCTCGTTGATCAGCGGCAGAACGCCCAGCCGCAGCAAGGTGCCCAGGGTGTTGCGGGCGTTGATGTAGCGCCGCCGGTTCTCGGTGTCGCCGATGGTGACCAGCACCTGGGCCACCGTCAGGTCGTGGTGGGCCATCACCTCCTGGTAGGCGTGGGCCAGGCGGATCATGCCGGTGGCCGCCGCCGCCTGCTGCTCGTCCAGGCGCAGGTGGCCGTCCGGATAGCGCAGATGGCGGCGCCCCACGGCGATGGCGCCCGACGAGACGATCAGCACCTCGCGGCCCCGCCCGCGCAGGGCGGCGATGTCCTCGCCCAGGCTGTCCAGCCATTTGCGGTGCACGGTGCCGCGATCCTGGTCGACCAGCAGGGCGGAGCCGATCTTGACCACTATGCGGCGGCCGGCGGCCAGGTCGGTCTTGGCGCGCCGGCGCGTCATGGGGTCCAGGTTCCCGCCGGCTCCAGCGCCTGCGGCCGGGGCAGGGCGGCGACCAGGGCCCGCAGCACCGCCTCGACCCCGGCGCCGGTCAGGGCCGAGACCATCGCCGCGTCGGTGCCGGCGGCCCGCGTCAGGTCGGCGCGGCGGGCCTCCGCCTCGTCGGCCGTGAGGGCATCGCACTTGGTAAGGGCCACCACCTCGGGCTTGTCCGCCAGGCCGGCGCCGTAGGCGTCGAGCTCGCCGCGCACGGTGCGGTAGGCGGCAGCCACGTCGTCGCCGGTGCCGTCCACCAGGTGCAGCAGCACCGGGCAGCGCTCCACGTGGCCGAGGAACCGGATGCCCAGGCCGGCCCCCTCGTGGGCGCCGGCCACCAGCCCGGGGATGTCGGCGATCACCAGGTCGCGGCCGTCCACGTAGGCGACCCCCAAGTTGGGGTGCAGGGTGGTGAACGGGTAGTCGGCGATCTTGGGCCGGGCCCGGGACACAGCGGCGAGGAAGGTGGACTTGCCGGCGTTGGGCAGCCCGACCACGCCGGCGTCGGCGATCAGCTTCAGGCGCAGCCACAGCCAGCATTCCTCGCCGGGGCCGCCGGGATCGGCGCGCCGCGGCGCCTGGTTCACCGACGACTTGTAATGGGTGTTGCCGAAGCCGCCCCGGCCGCCGCGGGCGAGCGTCACCCGCTGGCCCGGCTCGGTCAGATCGGCGATGACGGTCTGCCGGTCGTCGGCCAGGATCTGGGTGCCGGCGGGCACCCGCACGACGGCATCGCCGCCGCGGCCGCCGGTGCGGTTCTTGCCCATGCCGTGGGCGCCACGGCGGGCCTTGAAGTGCTGCCGGTAGCGGAAGTCGATCAGGGTGTTGAGGCCGTCCACGCACTCGGCGACCACGTCGCCGCCGCGGCCCCCGTCGCCGCCGTCGGGCCCGCCGAACTCCACGTACTTCTCGCGGCGGAAGCTCAGGCAGCCGTCGCCGCCGTCACCGCTTTTCACGAAGACCTTGGCCTCGTCCAGGAACTTCATCGCCTCTCGCCCGTCGCCCCCCGGCGCCCATCAAAAAAGGGGAATGGCCGGCCATTCCCCTTCGCGCCCGAGCGAATGGCCGGATCGATACCCTAGCCGGACGGCTCCACCGCCACGTAAACCCGGCCGCGCGCCTTGTGATGGAAGGTCACCTGGCCCTCCACCAGGGCGAACAGCGTGTGGTCCCGGCCCATGCCGACGCCGCTGCCGGGGTGGAACTTGGTGCCCCGCTGGCGGACGATGATGTTGCCGGGGATGACCGCCTCGCCGCCGAACTTCTTGACGCCCAGGCGCCGCCCGGCCGAGTCGCGGCCGTTGCGGGAGCTGCCGCCTGCCTTCTTGTGTGCCATTGCCGTCTACTCCTCGGTCTCCGTCGGAGCCTCGGTCGACTCCGTGGCGTCCGCCGCGGCCGGCGCGTCCTCGGGTGCCGCCTTCTTGGGGGCCGGGGCGGCGGCCTTGCTCGCCTTGCCCCCGTGGCTGACCTCGGTGATGCGGAGGACGGTGAGGTCCTGGCGGTGCCCCTTCTTGCGGCGGTGGTTCTTGCGGCGCTGCTTCTTGAACACGATGATCTTGGGGCCGCGGGTCTGCTCGACGACCTCGGCGAGGACGCGGGCGTCCGACACCATGGGCGTGCCCACGGTCGGCGTTTCGCCGTCGCCGCCGACCATCAGGACGTCGCCCAGCTCCACCTGGGCCCCGGGCTCGCCCGGCAGCTTCTCGACCACGATTCGGTCGTCGGCCGCCACCTTGTATTGCTTGCCGCCGGTGCGGATGACTGCGAACACGGGTGCCTCGATACCGTCAAACAAAACCCATCCTCCGGCGCCTCCGAGCGGTGGTGCCGAGGAAGACGCGGACTATACCGCCGGGACCCCCGATGTCAACGGCCGGCGCCGGGAAATGCGCGTTGGGACACGGCCCGGTTCGCACTATCGTAGGCGCCCGATGACCCACCTCGCGGGAGCCGGATGACCCCATGTCCGCCGACGTGATCCTGAACGTGGCCGCCGCGCTGGCGTGCGCCCTGGTGCTGGGCGGCATGGTGTTCTTCTCGTTCGTCTATGCGCCCATGGTGTTCATCAAGCTGCCGGCCGACGAGGCGGGCCGATTCATCCGCGCCGTCTTTCCCGTCTACTACTGGGTGATGGCCGGCCTCACGGCCGTGGCGGCCGTGTCGTCCTGGGGGCGTGTGGACGCGGCCGTCCTGGGTGCCGTCGCGGTCCTGTTCGTCCTCGCCCGCGTGGTCCTGATGCCGCGCATCGATGCGGCCCGCCAAGCCCGGGATGCCGGCGACGAGGCGGGGCGTGCCAGCTTCGCCCGGCTCCACCGTCTCAGCGTCGCCGTCAACACCGTCCAGTTGCTGGCGGTGCTCGTAGTATTCGTCCGCCTCGTGGCCTGATCAGGCGGCGTGCTCGACGCCTTTGGTGTCGAGGAACTGCTGCAGCTCGCCGGTCTGATACATCTCGCGGACGATGTCGGCGCCGCCCACGAACTCGCCCTTGACGTAGAGCTGGGGGATGGTGGGCCAGTTGGTGAACTGCTTGATGCCCTCGCGCAGGTCCGGGTCGGTCAGCACGTCGATACCCTTGAACTTGACCCCCAGTTGGGTGAGCACGTGGACCACGGCGCCGGAGAAGCCGCACTGGGGAAACACCGGCGTGCCCTTCATGAACAGCACCACCGGAGTCTCGTCGATTTCCTGCTGAATGCGGGTGAACACCGGGTTGTCAGTCATCGCGATCTCTCTTCTTTTCCAGGTCTCGGTGGGGTGGCGACCCGGCCCGTCCGGGTGGCGGGCGGAGGCTCAGGCGTCGTCCGGGGCGTTGGTCTGCAGGGCCAGCGCATGCAGGGTGCCGCCCATGCGGCCCTGCAGGGCGGCGTACACCATCTGGTGCTGCTGGACCCGGGTCTTGCCGCGGAAGGCGGGGGACACCACCCGCGCCGCATAGTGGTCGCCGTCGCCGCGCAGGTCCTCGATGACCACGACGGCGTCCGGGATGGCCTCCTTGATCAGGTCCTCGATCTCGTGGGCGTCCATGGCCATGGTGTCGTCTCTCCCGTCATGGCCTGGCCATGTAGTCCGGCAGCCACGTTTCGTGGATGTCCGTCAATTCCGCTACCGATATGGCGTGGCGGCCGTTGAGTGTCAACCGGTCGCCCCCGGTGACCCCGATGCGGCGTGCCGCAACGCCCGCGCGCTCCGCGTCGCCGATGACGGCGCTGGCGTCGGCCTCGGGCACGGCCAGCAGGTAGCGCCCCTGGTCCTCGCCGAACAGCCATGCGGTGAGGGACGAACCGTCCCGGTCTCCGGCGCCGGCGTCGATGTCGGCTCCGATGCCGCTCGCCACGGCCATTTCGGCCACCGCCACCAGGAGCCCGCCGTCGGAGAGGTCGTGGCAGGTGGCGACCCGCCCCGCCTCGATGAGGCCGCGGACGAAATCCCCGACCCGGCGTTCGGTGGCCAGGTCCACCGGCGGTGGCGCTCCGTCGTCCCGGCCCACCACCTCGCGCAGGTACAGGGACCGGCCCAGCCAGCCGCCGTCGTCGCCGTCCGCCCCGCCGATCAGGATGACGGCCTCGCCGGGGGTGCGGAAGGCGATGGTGGCCATGCGTGCCACGTCGGCGATGAGGCCGACACCGCCGATGGTCGGGGTGGGCAGGATGGCCTGGCCGCTGGTCTCGTTGTAGAGGGACACGTTGCCGGAGACGACCGGGAACTCCAGGACCGCGCAGGCCTCGGCCATGCCCTGGATGCAGCCGACGAACTGGCCCATGATCTCGGGCTTCTCGGGGTTGCCGAAGTTCAGGTTGTCGGTGATGGCCAGCGGCCGGGCGCCCGCCGCGGTCAGGTTGCGCCACGCTTCGGCCACCACCTGGCGGCCCCCTTCGGCGGGGTCGGCGACGCAGTAGCGCGGCGTGCAGTCGCTGGTCATGGCCAGGCCCTTGGCGGTGCCGTGGACCCGCACCACGGCCGCGTCGCCGCCCGGTCGCTGCACCGTGTCGCCCATGACCATGTGGTCGTACTGCTCCCAGATCCAGCGCTTGGACGCCACGTCGGGGCAGCCCATGAGCCGGCGCAGGGCCGCCATGGGGTCGTTGGGCGCCTGCACCGAGGCCGCGTCCAGGACCGCCGGCCTGGGCGTCGGCGTCCACGGCCGGTCGTACTCGGGCGACGCCAGGGCCAGCGGGTCGATGGGAAGATCGGCGACCACGGCGCCGTCGTGGGTCAGCACCATGCGGCCGGTGTCGGTGGTGCGGCCGATGACCGCGAAGTCCAGCTCCCACTTCTCGAAGATGGCGCGGGCCTGGTCCTCGCGGCCGGGCTTGAGCACCATCAGCATGCGCTCCTGGCTCTCGGACAGCATCATCTCGTAGGGGGTCATGGCGGCTTCGCGCTGGGGCACGGCGTCCAGGTTCATCTCGATGCCGACGCCGCCCTTCGAGGCCATCTCGAACGACGAGGACGTGAGCCCGGCCGCGCCCATGTCCTGGATGGCGACGATGGCGTCGGTGGCCATCAGTTCCAGGCAGGCCTCCAGCAGCAGCTTCTCGGTGAAGGGGTCGCCCACCTGCACCGTCGGGCGCTTCTCGTCGGCGTCCTCGCTGAACTCGGCCGAGGCCATGGTGGCGCCATGGATGCCGTCGCGTCCGGTCTTGGAGCCCACGTAGACCAGGGGCGCGCCCACCGTCGCCGCGGCGGAATAGAAGATGCGGTCGGCGTCGACCGTGCCGACGGTCATGGCGTTGACCAGGATGTTGCCGTTGTAGGCGGGGTCGAACTGGCATTCGCCGCCCACGGTCGGCACCCCCATGCAGTTGCCGTAGCCGCCGATGCCGGCGACCACGCCGGCGATCAGGTGGCGGGTCTTGGGGTGGTCGGGGCTGCCGAAGCGGAGCGCGTTGAGGTTGGCGACGGGCCGCGCGCCCATGGTGAACACGTCGCGCATGATGCCGCCGACCCCGGTGGCCGCGCCCTGGTAGGGCTCGATGAAGGACGGGTGGTTGTGGCTCTCCATCTTGAACACCACCGCCTGGCCGTCGCCGATGTCGATGACGCCGGCATTCTCGCCGGGGCCGCAGATGACCCAGGGCGCCGTGGTGGGCAGGGTCTTCAGCCACTTCTTGGACGACTTGTAGGAGCAGTGCTCGGACCACATGACCGAGAAGATGCCCAGCTCCGTGAGGTTGGGCTCGCGCCCCAGGATCTCCAGGACCTTGGCGTATTCCGTCTCGTCGAGGCCGTGCTGGGCGACCACGTCGGGTGTGATGGCGGTCATGCCGGGGCTCCGCTGGCAGGCCCGTGGACGGGCCGCCGCCTTAATACCAGATGGCCCGTCCGGAGCAAGGGATTAGCCCGCATTTCTCCCATTCGCCATGGTTTGCGCGGCGCTGTCCCGCCGACAGGGCAGGAGAGCCGCGCCGCGCGATGCGGATACATCGGACAAGCGGCTCGACGCACCCTGTCGGCGGGACAGCGCCGCCCTTCGGGTCGCGTCCGGGCAGCCGCCCGCGGCGTCGCGGGCCTCCACCGTAGTTCCGGCTACGCTCTTCGGCCCGCTCCTGGCGGGGCGGCCGCCGGGACGCGACGCAGACCGTGGCGGATGGGAGAAATGCGGGCTAGGACGGTGGTTTGCGTTCCACGTCGGGGATGCGGGCGCGGCGGGCGCGGCTCGTCCTGGGCGGGAACGAGGCCGGCGGCGGGGGCGGCGGCGCCTCCGGCGCGGCCTGCGCCATCGCGAATCCGTCGAGCAGTGGCACACCCTTGCGGCGCATGGGGATGACCAGGAGCGCCCCGGCGATGAAGCCGCCGATGTGGGCCCACCAGGCGACGCCGCCCCCTTCGCCGCCGCCCTGCTCCAGGTAGACGTTGAGGAACTGCATGCCGATCCAGATGCCCAGCACCACGAAGGCCGGCAGATGGATCAGGAAGCGGAAGACGAAGACCAGCACCTGGGCCCGCGGGTGCAGCACCAGGTAGGCGCCGAGGACGCCGGACACCGCGCCGCTGGCGCCGATGGTGGGGATGGCCGAGTCCATGTCGGCGGCCACGTGGGCCAGCGCCGCCACCACGCCGCAGACCAGGTAGAAGATGACGAAGCGGACGTGGCCCATGGCGTCCTCGACGTTGTCGCCGAAGACCCACAGGTAGAGCATGTTGCCGATGATGTGCATCCAGCCGCCGTGCAGGAACATGCTGGTCACCAGGGTCACCGGGGCGGGCACGATGATCAGCTCCGGCGCCAGCTCGCGGGCGCCGGTGACCACCGCGGGGATGGCGCCCAGGCCATAGAGCATGCGCCCCTGGGCATCGCCGAGGGAGAGCTGCCACAGGAACGCCAGCACGCAGGCGGCGATGAACCCCACCGTGACGTACTGGAACTGGATGCTCTTGAGCGGGTTCTGGTCCTTCAGCGGCATGATGGCCATGACGGTTGCTCCCCCTGCCGCGCCGGTCAGTCGAGCGCCGCGGCCAGGCCGTCGAACATGGGCCGGCCGTCGGTGCCGCCGAGGGCGGGGTCGGCCAGCCGCTCGGGGTGCGGCATCATGCCGAGCACGGTGCGCCCTTCGTTGAACACGCCGGCGATGCCGCCGACGCTGCCGTTGGGGTTGGCGTCATCTGTCACGTCGCCGGTCTCGTCGCTGTAGCGGAAGGCCACCTGCCCGTTGTCCTCCAGCCGCGCCTGGGTGTCGGCGTCGGCGAAGTAGTTGCCGTCGTGGTGGGCGACGGGGATGCGCACCACCTGGCCGGCGGCGTAGCGGCCGGTGAAGTCGCTGTCGGCGGTCTCGACCCGCAGGTGCACGTCGCGGCAGATGAACCGGATGCCGGCGTTGCGCATGAGCACGCCGGGCAGCAGGCCCGCTTCCGCCAGGATCTGGAAGCCGTTGCAGATGCCCAGCACCCGGACCCCGCGCCGGGCCCGGTCGACCACGTCGCGCATGATGGGCGAGTGGCAGGCCATGGCCCCGCAGCGGAGGTAGTCGCCGTAGGAGAAGCCGCCCGGCAGCACGATCAGGTCCACGTCCGGGACCTCGCTGTCCCGGTGCCACACCATGGCCGGCGCTTGGCCCGTGCTCTGCTCCAGGGCCACCGCCACGTCGCGGTCGCAGTTGGAGGCGGGAAAGACGACGACGGCGGCTTTCATGGATGGGCCCGATCGGAAGACATATCCGGCGTTTCTGTTCTCTAGGCCCGCGAGGTCCTGGTTTTCAATAGGGACTCACTTGAGATCACTGGAAGGGGCCGGGCTGACCTCCGAAACGATATCGATTCGGTTCAAGTGGTAACCGTGGTCACGGATATCCGACAAGGCCGCCTCTTCGGAAAAGCCGATGCGCGGCCGCCCCAGTTCGGGGAAACGTTTGAACGGCGTCCACCGGCCGCCGGGGCACGGCGGCAGCTTGGTTTCGTCGGCGCTGTCGATCACGGCAAACAGGGACTGGTCATTGGAGGCGCGATAGACATGAAACATCATGGCATCGCCTCCCACGGCCCGGGGCCTCTCGGACGGCCGCACTTCGGCGGCACCGACCCAGTCCTCGGGCTCGGTGAAGGAATCCGCTTCATCGAGCGTATCTTGCTTGGGCA
Organism: Rhodospirillales bacterium; assembly: GCA_028277795.1. Lineage (GTDB taxonomy): Bacteria > Pseudomonadota > Alphaproteobacteria > Rhodospirillales > JANQFP01 > JANQFP01. Next base: position 18,791 of record JANQFP010000098.1, on the reverse strand, counting down.
TCGGCCTTTTTGTCATGACCACACGTCGAACCAGAATCGCCGGAAGTATAGCATCGTTTCCTGCCGGGTTGCAGGGCGGGCGGTGATGATGCGCTTGGTTCCGCGGCGTTCGCTGTAGACGAAGAACACGACCCGGCCCTTCACGTACCCGAGGACCTTCCACCGGTCCTCGGTGCCCGAGTGCCGGTGATCGTAGTCCTCGATGCGGGGGTGCCGGAACGCCTCTGGGATGTCATCGAAATCAACACCATGCTTGGCGAGATTGGCGCGCCGTTTGGGCTCGTCCCATTCGAATTCGTCCTCGGCCATCAGGCGGCCGGATCCCTAATCCGCGATTTCCACCGCGTAGTTCTCGATCACCGTGTTGGCCAGCAGTTGCCGGCACATGTCCTCGACCACCACGCGGGCCTTGCCGGCGTCGGTTTCGGCCAGGTCGATCTCGATCACCTTGCCCTGGCGGACCGCGTCGACGCCACCGAAGCCCAGCGCCTCGAGGGCGTGCTGGATGGCCTTGCCCTGGGGGTCCAGAACGCCGCTCTTGAGGGTGACGTGGACCCTAGCCCGCATTTCTCACATCCGTCACGGTCTGCGCGGCGCCGGCCCGCTACTGCATCACCGCGGGGCCCTGCAGGTCCCGGGGGCCGCTTTCGGGCAGGATGCCGAGGCGGCGGGCCACCTCCTGGTAGGCCTCGCCGACGCCGCCCATGTCGCGGCGGAAGCGGTCCTTGTCCAGCTTCTCGTCGGTCTGCATGTCCCACAGGCGGCAGTTGTCGGGGCTGATCTCGTCGGCCAGCACGATGCGCATCTGGTCGTTGTCCCACAGGCGGCCGAACTCCAGCTTGAAGTCCACCAGCCGGATGCCGACGCCGAGGAACAGGCCCGACAGGAAGTCGTTGACGCGCAAGGACATGGACATGATCTCGTCCAGGTCCTGTGGGGTCGCCCAGCCGAAGGCGGTGATGTGCTCCTCGGTGATCATGGGATCGTTGAGCTCGTCGGACTTGTAGTAGTATTCGACGATGGAGCGGGGCAGGGCCGTGCCCTCGCTCATGCCGAAGCGCTTGGCCAGCGAGCCGGCGACCACGTTGCGGACGACCACCTCGACGGGGATGATCTCGACTTCGCGCACCAGCTGCTCGCGCATGTTGAGCCGGCGCACGAAATGGGTGGGAACACCGATATCCCCGAGCTTGGTCATCAGGTATTCGGAGATGCGGTTGTTGAGCACGCCCTTGCCTGTGATGACGCCCGTCTTCCGGTTGTCGAAGGCGGTGGCGTCGTCCTTGAAGTACTGCACCAAAGTGCCCGGCTCGGGCCCTTCGAACAGGACCTTGGCCTTGCCTTCGAAGATCTGTCTGCGTCTGGCCATGGAGTGGGATTCCCGCGATGGGTCGGGCGGGGGCCCGTGGACGTCCGCCTGCATATAGCAGGTGTCCGGGACCAACACAACGTCACGCGCCGGAGGGCCTCTCGGACGGACTCTCAGGCCCCGACCGGCCGGTACGGCGCCTCGCCCGGGCGCCCGGCGGCGAACAGCCAGACCGGCGGTTCCGGCCAGCGGGCGAGCGACGGCAGCGCCACCAGCGACCCGGACACGGTGCCGAATCCGGTATCCGTCACCACCGTCATGGCGCCCCCCGGACCGGCCTCCGGGTCGTGGGCGCGGGCCGCCAGCAGGGCCTCCCAGGCCGACCAGTCGCCGGCGTCCGGGTCGGGCACCTCGGCCGCCTCGAACAGCGGCAGGTACATGTGCATGCGCGGCGACGCGCTGTCGTTGCGGTCGTACGCCGTGACCATGGACAGGCCGGCGGGCAGGGGATGCACCTCGACCGCCGCCGCCCCTTCCTCGGCGCCGCGGGAGCACAGCCAGTAGGCGTGGCGGGCGTCGGCGATCACCATGTTGAAGGGCCGGTAGGCGGCCGGGTCCAGGTCGGCCAGGGCGTCGACGGCGTCCCGCGCCTCGGCGTGGTCCACGGCCTCCAGCGGCAGCTCGCCGCGGCTGCGCAGCCGCGGGTCCGGGCCCAGGGTGTTGAGGCGGTTGAGCACGCAGGCCACCACCTGGTCGTCGTTCATCGCCATCCAGGTGCCGCCGGCGAGGACGTCGAGGCCGCCGGCCACGTCGGCCCGGTCGGGCCAATGGCGGCCCGGCGGCTTCCACGGTCGGTCGGCCATCTCGTCACGGTTGGCGGCGAGCAGCAGTGGCCAGTCGTGGCCGGGGCGGCGGAGGACGACCACCGTGCACATGCCTACGCGGCCATCCACAGGCCGCCTCGCGCCGGCCGGCCCGTCGTTGCGCCCCTCCCGCCGCCGCCGTACACTTCTCCGCACAGGGGCGCGCGGCGGGCAGCATGGACGACATCTTCGACGAGCGCGAACAGAGCGAAGAGGCCAAGTACAAGCTGGACCAGGAGCTCCAGTTCAAGGCCCGGTCGCGGCGCAACAAGCTCCTCGGCCTGTGGGCCGCCGGCCCCATGGGCCTGACCTCGTCGGAGGCCGAGGCCTACGCCAAGGAGGTGGTCCTCGTCGACCTGGAGGAGGCCGGCGACGACGACGTGGTGCGGAAGCTCATGCGGGACTTCGCCAACCGCCAGGCACAGGTCACGGAAGCTGAAGTCCGCACCCGCATGGACGAGCTCTACGCCGTCGCCCTGGAGCAACTGGCGGGCGAGTACCCGGAGCCCCTGGGCCCCGACCACCGGCGGGTCGGCGACTGACCCGGGGTCACGCATCGCCGAACACCCGTTGGAAGACCGTGTCCACGTGCTTGAGGTGGTAGCCGAGGTCGAACAGGGCCCCTAGGGCGCCCGAGTCCAGGTAACCAGAAACCTCGTCGTCGGCCTCCAGGCGGGCACGGAAATCGCCGCCGCCGTCCCACACCGCCATGGCGTTGCGCTGCACCGCCGCGTAGGCCGCCTCGCGGCTCATGCCAGCCTGGGTGAGGGCCAGCAGCACCCGTTGCGAGAACACCAACCCGCCCAAGCGGTCCAGGTTGGCCTGCATGGCGTCGGGGTAGACCACGAGCCTGTCCACGACCCCGGCCAGGCGGGCGAGGGCGAAGTCCAGGGTCACCGTGGCGTCGGGGCCGAACAGGCGCTCCACCGACGAGTGCGAGATGTCGCGCTCGTGCCATAAGGCGACGTTCTCCAGGGCCGGGATCACGGCGGCGCGCACCGCGCGGGCCAGCCCGGTCAGGTTCTCGGTGAGGATGGGGTTGCGCTTGTGGGGCATGGCCGACGAGCCCTTCTGGCCCGGCGCGAAGTACTCCTCGGCCTCGCGCACCTCGGTGCGCTGCAGGTGCCGGATTTCCGTGGCCAGGCGTTCGACCGAGCTGGCCGCCACCGCCAGGGCGGCGAAGTAGGCCGCATGGCGGTCGCGGGGAATGACCTGGGTGGACACCGGCTCCGGCACCAGGCCCATCTTCTCGGCCACGTACACCTCCACCGACGGGTCCACGTTGGCGAAGGTGCCGACGGCGCCGGAGATGGCGCAGGTGGCCACCTCGCGCCGCGCCGCCACCAGGCGCTCCCGGTTGCGCTGCCATTCGGCATGGTACCCGGCCAGCTTGAGGCCGAAGGTGGTGGGCTCGGCGTGGATGCCGTGGCTGCGCCCCATGCACGGGGTGTCCTTGAACTCGAAGGCGCGGCGCCTGAGGGCGGCCAGCAGCCCGTCCACGTCCTGGAGCAGGATGTCGGCGGAGCGGGTGAGCTGCACCGCCAGGCAGGTGTCCAGCACGTCCGACGAGGTCATGCCCTGGTGGACGAAGCGGGCCTCATCGCCCACGTGCTCGGCCAGGTTGGTGAGGAAGGCGATGACGTCGTGGCGGGTCTCCTGCTCGATCTCGTCGATGCGCGCCACCTCGAAGGCGCCGCGCTCCCACACCGCGCGGGCGGCCTCGCGGGGAATCACCCCGAGCTCGGCCTGGGCGTCGCAGGCGTGGGCCTCGATCTCCAGCCAGATGCGGAACTTGGTCTCGGGCTCCCAGATGGCGGCCATGGCGGGCCGGCTGTAGCGGGGAATCAACGGGGCTCTCCTCGATGGCGGCGGTGTGGCGGGCGGCGACGATCATAGAGTCGCGGGCGTCCGCGGGGAAGCGACGGCGGCGGCCGGCGGCCGGTGCCATCTCGATGATCGGGGCCAAATACCCTATATTTCATCGCAGGTCTGCCACCCCTTACCCGCGGAGGGCACCTATCGTGGACGCCACCCCGAGCCTGAGGACCATTCCGCTGATCGACGTGGGCGCGGACGGTCCCGTTGCCCTGCTGGACACCGGGCGCGAACGGCTCGAAGACCTGATGATCGCGGGCCGCCAACACTACGGCCCCCTGCTGCTGCGGCAAGGGGACCGGGCGACCCGGCGCTGGCTGACCCGCAACGACAACCCCTACCGCCACGAGATCGCCGAGATCGCGGCCCAGGTGGTGCGGCCGGGGGCCTATCTGCTCAACCTGTCCTACGAATGGTCGTGCACCACCGGCATCGGCCCCGATCCGGGCCAGCCGGGCAGCCGCATGCTGCGCACCCTCGACTGGCCCCTGGGCGGCCTCGGGCGCACGGCGGTGGTGGCCCGTCAGGACGGGGAGGCGGGGCCCTATTTCAACGTCACCTGGCCCGGCTTCGTCGGCGTCATCACGGCCATGGCACCGGGACGGTTCAGCGCCGCCATCAACCAGCCGCCGGCCCGCCGCTACACGGGCTCGTGCTGGTTCGACTGGGCCATCGAGCGGGTCGGCGTCTGGCGCCGCTCGGGCCTGCCGCCGTCCCACCTGCTGCGCCGGGTGTTCGACCGCTGCCGCACCTATGCCGAGGCGCGGGAGATGATCGAGGACGCACCCCTGCCGGTGCCGGCCTTCTTCACCCTGAGCGGCAACAAGCCCGACGAGGGCTGCGTCATCGAGCGCACGGAACACGCGGCGGCGGTCATCGAGGCGCCGGCCAGCGTGTCCAACCACTGGCGGCGCCTGCGCCAGTTCGGCCGGCTGCGCGGTCATGACACGGTGGGCCGGCTGGCGTTGATGGAGCGGACCCGCGACGGGGCCGGCGACAACTTCGACTGGGTGATCCCGCCCATCCTCAACGGCGCCACGCGTCTTGGCGTCATCGCCAACGCCGCCGCGGGGACCCTAACCGTGCGCGGATGGGAGGCGGAACGCCCGGCGACCGAGGTGTTCACGCTGTAGCCTCCCGTCCACGGCGGAACAGCCCGTACCAAGCCAGCCCCAGGACCTGGATGCCGAGCATGGTGCCGAACGCCGCCTGGTATGCTGGGGGCGCGTAGCCGCCGGCCGTGGTCTCCGGCCACAGGTCGATGATGGCGCCGATGCCCCACTGGCCGGCGAAGGCGGCGACGAACACCAGCAGGTTGAGCCCGGTGTTGACCCGGCCCGCCAGTTGCGGGGGGAAGCGTTGCGACAGCCCGGCGTAGGGGATGATGCCGGTGGTGCCGAAGAACCCGAACAGCAGCCACAGGGGCACCACCGCCCCCGTCCACTGGAGCGTGGTCAGCACCTGCACGACCATGAACGCGGTCATGCCCCCGACGCCGACGGCGAGGGGGCTCAAGCCCCATCGCCCCACCCGCTCGGCCAGCGCGCCCAGGAGGATGAAGCCGGCCACCATGGCGGCGGCGACCAGCAACAGGGTGTCGGCCACACCGCCGCGGTCGAGGCCGGCCACGTCGCGCAGCCAGGGCCCCGACCACAGGCCCTGGATGGACAGAAAGGATGCCTGCGACGCCACGGTCAGCGGCGCGATGCGCCAGAACAGCGGGCTGGTGAACACGGTGACGATGCCGGCCACCTGATCGCGCAGGCCGGTGCCCGGTCCCGCATCCGACGACTCCGCGCGCTTCTCGGGAACGACCACGAACAGGATCGCGGCCACGGCCAGGGTCAGCACGCCCAGGCTCATGAACAGGCCGCGCCAGTCGGTGACGTGCATCAGCGCCTCCACCGGGGCGGTGGCGGCCAGGGCGCCGAGACCGCCGGAGGCCATCTGCAGACCGTTGACCAGGGGCAGGCGGCGGCTGGGGAACCAGGTGACGAAGGCCTTGAAGGCGGCCATCAGGCAGGCCGACACCCCGAAGCCGATCAGCGCCCGTCCGACCACCAGCCCGGTGGCGCTGTCGGCGGTGGCGAACACCACGGCGCCGGCGGCGGCGAACAGCAGCAACACCGCTTCCGTTCGCCGCGGGCCGAAGCGGTCGAGCAGCACGCCGAGGGGAAGCTGGAAGGCGGCGAAGGTGAGGAAATAGGCGCTGGTGAGCAGTCCCAGGTCGTTGGCGTCGAGGCCCGCGTCGCGCACCAGGTCCGGTGCGATGACCGCGTTCACCACCCGGTACAGGTAGGAAAGGAAGTACCCCAGGGCGAAGGGAACGAAGACGCGCAAAGCGATCATGGGGGGCTCATCCGCAAGGGCCCGCCGCCGGGCGGGCCACATCTACCCCATCCGCGCCGCACTCGCACCCGCAGCGTCGGGGTCGGCGACACGGATGAGCACGACATTCTAATGCTCTGTTGTATATGGTTTTTCAACGCTGAGGACGCGGAGGAAGCGCTGAGGACGCAGAGAAGGATTCCCGCGCCGCGTCGCGGCGCATTCTCTTTCCTCAGCGTTCTCTGCGTCTACTCCGCGTCCTCCGCGTTCCATCATGTTGCAGTCCATCCGTGTCCATCCGTGTCAATGGGCCCGACCCGAGGGAGTCGTCGTTTCGCCGCCAAGGGCGAGACCCTGTCGCATCCGGTGCTTACTTTCGCTTGCCGCCGATCGGGCCAACCCCTTGATAAGATTGAAAGCCTAAAGCCTTGCCCGCAGATGTCGGCCGTTGTCAGCTATTATCAGCAGATCATGGAATTCACATGTTTTTTCAATCGATTGAAATGCGACTCCCCATCCATCCATCCATCCCGCCAAGGCCGATATAAGGAACATATGCCGTATTTTCGTCAAACACAAGATCATTTTCATATTCCCTTCAGCGCGCGTGCTCCCGGCTGGCGCGGGCGTTCGGGCTTCTCACAGGCCGCGGTAGGGCCTATCGTCTCGAGACGTCGGGTCGGGCGATCATGCATCCGAAAGTTGTCGGCCCGGCCGGGTTCGGGGAGGGGTATCCGGGATATGGGGGGCACGATGGCCAAGAAGATCGCGCTGCTGACGCTGCACGGCATGGGAGACACGGCGAAGACGTATCACGAGGAGCTCATCGACGACGTGAAGGACCGCGTCGGTGCGGCGGCCTGGTCGGAGGTCCATTTCGCCAGCATCTATTACGCCAACGTGTTCCAGCCCTTCCAGGAGGACCTGTTCGACCGGGTGGCCTCCAAGGTCGACAACAAGAAGCTCCGGCGGTTCCTGCTTTACGGGTTCTCCGACGCGGGCGGGCTCGAGCACTCCAGGTCCATTCCCAACAGCGCCTACAGGGAGGTGCAGAAACGTATCTTCGACGCCATGGGCAAGGCCTATGCGGCGCTCGGCGGCTCGGCGCCGGTGGTCATGATCGCCCAGTCCCTCGGCTGCCAGGTCATCTCCAACTACATCTGGGACGCCCAGAGTCACACCAGGGGCAAGCGCCCGCCGGGCATCTGGAAGGACGATCACGGCGGCCTCGATCCGAGGGATCTGAAGTTCCGCAAGTTCGCCTCGCTCAGGGTCCTGATGACGACGGGATGCAACATCCCCATCTTCGTCGGCGGCCTGCCGCCGAAGCGGATCATTCCCATCAAGAAGCCGAACGGGAAGTTCGTCTGGGAGAATTACTACGACGAGGACGACCCCCTGGGCTGGCCGCTGCAGGACCTGAGCACCGGTTACAGCAAACTGGTCCGGGACATTGAGATCAGCGCCGGCGGCCCGCTCACGAGATGGAACGCCTTCAGCCATTCGCAGTACTGGGGCGACAGCGACGTCCAGGAGCCGCTGGCCAGGCACCTGCTGGCCCTGCTCGGGCGGCGCTGAGTCGGCGCGCGTCGAAGGCCGTCGGCCGTCTGGACGGCAAGGCGGCTCAGTCGTCGGGCCCGGTTGCCCGGCCGGCGGGACGAACCGCCCCGGTTTCGGCGCGTTTGGACCTGCCGACGGTGGCGGCACGCCGGAGGGCCGAGATGGCCGCCTTGATGCGCACCAGGTCGCCGTCCAGGGCCGCCTGCCCGAGCCACCACACGTAGTCGGGCGCCTGGTGGGCGATCCCCAGCCGAAGCCCGGTCAGGGAGCGCTCGCGCATCTGGCCCAGCTTGTCCGACAGCCGGCCCGCGTCCTCGGGCCCGATGGCGTTGGTCGCCTCGGCCACCGCGGCCTCGGCCTCCCGCACCTTGAGACCGCCGATGTCCAGGGTGCGTCGGCCGCTCTCGAAATGGGTGGTGACGAAGCGGGGGGAATGGCAGTCGAAACACGCGTCCTCGCCGGCGGCCGTCCCGTGTCCGCCGGCATGGTTGTGGCAGTAGGCGCAGGTGGGCGCCCGGTAGAGGCCGTGGGCCAGGGGCTGCGACCAGTCCCAGCGGTCCGTCTCCAGGGTGGTGATGACGCCGTGCTTCGAGGTCAGGTAGCTGCGGGCCACGTCGCCGTGGCGGCCGCCATGGCATGCGATGCAGGGCTTGGCGCGGCGGGCCCGTGGCGCTGCCGGGTGGCGGTCGTCGTGGCAGGCCAGGCAGCCGACGGCCGGGACCGCGGTGCCATGGGCCCCGGCTCGCCAGTCGGCCACGATCTCCTCGCCCTCGCGGATGTGGCAGTCCCGGCATTCGTTTTCGGTGAACGGTCCGGCGGGCAGGGCGTCGGCCGACGCGGACGCCGGGACGGCAACCAGCACCATCACTGCGAGCCAGCGCATCAGTTGCGCTCGCGGTTGAGGTCCGTATAGGCGCCGGCGCGCCACAAGGGCGCCGGGTCGACCCGCTTGCCCGCGGCTCGTTCCGCCGCCGTGAGCTCCCGCAACGCCTCGGCCTCGCGGCGGATGTCGTCCAAGGCCCGGCGCAGGTCGGCGTGGCCCGCCGCGACCTGGGCGTCGGCGCCGTGGGCCGCCGCCTTGTAGGCCCCCAGGCTCTCGAAGTACCACATCTCGAAGTACCGCCGCTCGATGCCGGAGACGTTGTAGAAGGCAGACGCCTGTCCCTCGTGGAAGCCGATGCGGGCGCGCGGCCAGAACCGCTCCCACCAGTCCACCGGATAGGGGGGGCGCTCGCCGGCCGCCGGGTACAACAGATCGTCGGCGCGCAGGTCCCGCAGCAGGTCCTCGGCCTCATCCAGCAGGCGCCACGCCCGCTTGCGTTCGTTATCGAGGGCGCGGAGCCAGGCCACGGACTCGCTTTCCCCATGGCAGTCGGTGCACACCGCGATCCAGCGGCGGCGCTTCACCGTGTTCTCGGCGGTCCGCGGGTTCACGTCCCGCAGGCCGAACTTCCAGATGGCCTTGTCGGCCACCTGGTGCCTGCCCTCGCGCATGTGGCAGTAGGCGCAGGACGGCACCGGGTAGTTGCCCTTGACGAGCGGCTTCGACCAGTCCCAGGTCCCGCCCTCGGCCAGGTAGCGGCGGCCGTGGGCCGAGTCGAAGTAGGTCTCGTCGTCGGGATGGGGCGGTCCCGAGTGGCAGGTCAGGCACGCCTCCGGCCGCCGCGCCTCGGCAGCATCGAAGCGGTGCCGGGTGTGGCAGGAATCGCATTTGGTGGCCACCGAATGGCAGGCCAGGCAGGCGGTCACCTCCGGCTTGGGCTTGTCGACGAAGTGCTTGGTGTCCACCGCGCGTTCCATGGCCAGGGCATGGCTGGGGAAGCCGTAGCGGCGCTCGTCCAGCATCTGTTCGTGCTGCTCGCCGTGACAGGCGCCGCAATCAGTTGGCGTGGGGAAGCGCAACGCCCGATGGTCGGCGCCGTGACAGGCGGCGCAGGTCACCGGTTCGGCGCCGTCGCCGGGCGCCGCATGGCGGCTGTCGCGCCAGCCGTTGACGATGCCGGGGGTGACGTCGGCGTGGCACTCGACGCATTCGGCGCCGGTGAACACGCCCTCCACCGCCTCGGTCTCGGGGCGGTGATAGGCGCCGGGGTCCCAGTACTCGTGCACCGGATCGGGTCGCCACAGGTCGCCGTACAGGCCAACTCCCCGGGCATCCTCGTCCATGCCCGCCTGCGCGGACCCGGCCGCCACGGCGGCGGCGATGAGCATCGCCAGGCGGGTCGTCATGGCCCCGTCAGTGGACGAGGCATAGCGAGGCCCACAGGTCGGTGGACAGCTCGTTGGCGGTGCCGACGGCCGAGGACAGCCAGACCGAGCCGACCAGGACGGTGAGCAGCACGGCGGCGAAGACGGCCTCCTGGGCGAGCGCGGCCTTGCCCCGGGACGTCGCCCACGCCCGCAGCCGCGACCGGTCGCGGCGCACCGCCGGCGCCAGCACGCTGCGCACGTCGTGGAACGCCAGGCTGCCCTTGCCGCATTCGGTGACGCAGCGGCCGCAGCCCATGCAGTCGGCCACGTCGATGCGGCCCTTGGCGCGGCCCAGCGCGAGCACCGGGATGCCCATGTCGCACACGTTGTTGCAGACGCCGCAGTCGTTGCAGGTGTGGCGATCGAAGTCGACGCGGTAGAAGCCGACCCGGTTGAGCAGGCCGAAGGTGGCGCCATAGGGGCACAGGTACCGGCAGTAGCCGCGGTTGCCGATGACCGGCGAGGCCAGCATGGAGGCGAAATAGGGGATGACGACGATCAGCGCGAAAGCGCCGACGAAGGCGGACGACCACGAATTGAGGGGCGTCAGCACGGCGGCGCCGGCGACCACGTAGAGGGCGAAGAACGCCCACTTGGTGTGCCGCAGCCGCCAAGCCCAGGGGCCGCGGGGGGTCACGTGGCGGAAGGGAAAGCCGACGGTCTCGCGGATGCCGACGCAGGGGCAGTTCCAGCCGCAGATGATCCGCCGCCCGAACAGCAGCACGGCGCCGAGGACCGCGAAGAAGGTCAGGGTCCCCGGCGTGTGCAGGGAGGGGAACGCGGGCTGGGTGCCCAGGTAGCCCACATAGGGCTCGAAGAAGGGGAACAGCCACGGGATCAGCCACCACAGCACGGTCACGCAGGACACCAGGACGATCAGGCGCTTGCGGGTGTAGGGGTTGTGCTCGGCCAGGATGCGCCAGACGCCGAAGCCCAGGATGATGGCGTATTCCGTGTACCGGTTGAGCCAGATGGGGTTGTCCCACAGATAGAGGTAGCTCTCGTTGAGCCAACCCATGAAGGCATAGGCGAACGCGGTCAGCGTCAGCCCCTGCACCCACCACGCGTACTTGCCGGCCAGCGACCGCTGCTTGGACGCCGGCAGGGCCTTGGTGACGAAAGCCTTGCGGCCTTTGGTCGCGGCCGCCCGGGCGGTCATGCCCGACCCCCTTTGCGCCCGCCCAGGGGGACGGTGGGGGTGTCGTCCAGGAAGGGCTGGACCAGCATGCGGTCGAGCCGCAGGTCGGCGGGCTCGCGGAACTGCTCGATGCCGAGGGTCATGGCCTCGTGCCCGGCCCGGGGCTGGTCGCGGTAGGTGCCGAACAGCCGGTCCCACCAGGACAGGTTGAAGCCGTAGTTGCTGTCGGTCTCGGCTCGCTCGACCGAGTGATGGACCCGGTGCATGTCCGGCGTCACCACCACCCAGCGCAGGGCGCGGTCGACGGGGAGCGGCAGCCGCACGTTGCCGTGATTGAACATGGCGGTGGCGTTGAGCAGCACCTCGAACGCCACCACCGCCTCGGCCGGCGCCCCGAGGACGGAGACGGCGGCCAGCTTGATCAGCATGGACAGCACCATCTCGACGGGGTGGAAGCGGGCGCCGGTGGTGACGTCGACGTCCAGGTCGGCGTGATGCATGCGGTGCAGCCGCCACAGGCCGGGGACCGCATGGAACAGCACGTGCTGCAGGTAGACGACCAGGTCGAGGACGACGACCGCGGCCACGACGGCCAGCCAGCGGGGCATGTCGAGGGCGTGCAGGAGGCCCCACCCCTGGTCCTCGGCCGCCACGGCGACGCCCACCGCCGCCACCGGGAACAGCAGCCGCAGCAGCACCGCGTCGAGGGCCGCGATGCCCAGGTTGCCGGGCCATCGGATGCGGCGGCCGACCCGCGGCACGCGGCGCGGCGCCGCCACCTCCCACAGGGCCATGGCGGCGAACACGCCGACGAAGGCCCCCAGCCGCACCGCCGTTTCGTTGGTGAAAAGGAACGCGCCCACCCGCACTCGCCATTATTCAATTAATTAATTGAATAATGGCTCAGCCGGCGCCTCCTGTCAACGGCGAACCCGACGAACCGTCGCCTGCAGTGCCTCCAATTCAACGCGGAGGTTCGCGGAGGTCCGCCGGGGCCGCCGAGAGGAAGGAATGCGCCGCGCCGCGGCGCGGGAGGCCTCCTCCGCGCCCTCTGCGTGCCCCCGGCGACCTCCGCGCTTCACCGAACGCACGGCGCCGCCGACAGCAGGCCCATGGACCTGACGGGCGGACGAGGAACCACGAGGCGCATCAGGCCGGGAGTAGGGAACGACGGCCCTGAACCAGAGCGTGATGGCGGCAGCGCTGGCCACACAGCCGCACCACCCGGGTCTTTCCATCCCCGACACCATGCTCGCCATGTTGCCGGTCGGGCATCTCATCGCTTAGAAAAACCCGGCGTTCGACGCCGATTCATGAGCAATCATCACTCTGAATCACATCAGCCGCCTGATGACCGGGGACCACGAGGGACCGATGGACAAGAGCCACGCCAATTACCAGCCATGGGAAAAGACCTTCAATCGCATTGCCACCCCAATCGAGGAGTTCATCCAAGAGGAGACGGCATCCGGCCTGATCCTGATGGCCTGCACCCTCGTGGCCTTGTTCCTGGCCAACAGCTTCCTCCATCATCACTACGAGCACCTCCTGCACACGGAGCTCGCCATCAACCTCGGTGGCTGGGAACTGCGCCATACGCTCCACCACTGGATCAACGACGGCCTCATGGCGTTGTTCTTCATGGTTGTCGGGCTCGAGATCAAACGCGAGGTCATCGTCGGCGAGTTGTCGGACTACAAGGCCGCCCTGATGCCCGTTATCGCCGCGTTCGGCGGCATGGCGATCCCGGCCCTTTTTTTCTACGTGATGAATGCGGGGGGAGAGGGCGTTGCCGGGTGGGGCGTGCCCATGGCAACGGACATCGCATTTGCCGTCGGTGTCCTGGTTCTTCTGGGGCCCAGGGTCCCCAAGAGCGTCGTGACCTTCCTGCTCGCCTTGGCCATCGTCGACGACCTGGGCGCGGTGGCGGTCATTGCCCTCTTCTACACCGCGGAGATCCATACCAACTGGTTGCTGCTGACCCTGGTGGCCCTTGTCGTCCTGGTGTTGTTCAACCGGCTGGGCATTCGCAAGCCCTGGCCCTATTTCCTGGTCGGAGGCGTGATGTGGTTCACCATGCTGCAATCGGGTGTTCACGCCACCATAGCCGGCGTGTTGACGGCGCTGACCATTCCGGTCCGCCCCAAGTTCAGCCACATCCTGTTCGTCGATCACATGGGCAAGCTCCTCAACGCGTTGCGCGACGCGCGGGGCGACGAGGCCGAGCCGAAGAGCGCTTCCATCATTCATGACAACGAATCCCGGGCCCTGCTTCAGACTCTCGAGAACGGCGTCCATTCGGTCGAATCCCCGCTCCAGCGCCTGGAGCACACCCTGCACATGCCGGTGGCGTTTCTCGTCATTCCGCTGTTCGCCCTGGCCAACGCCGGCATCCCCATCGACCCCAATGCCCTGGGGCAGACCCTCACCCACCCGGTCGCCCTTGGCGTCATGCTCGGGCTGGTGGCGGGCAAGCTGACCGGGGTCGCCGGTTTGACTTGGCTGGCAATCAAGCTGGGCCTGGGCAAGCTGCCCGAAGACATGACCCTCAGCCATCTGGTCGGCGTCGGTCTCGTCGCCGGCATCGGGTTCACCATGTCGATCTTCATCGCCGGACTGGGCTTTGCCGGTCAGGACGAGAATCTGCTGATGGCCAAGACCGGCGTTCTGTTCGCGTCCCTGATTGCCGGAGCCGGCGGCTACTTGTGGTTCCGGTTCGGGTGCGAAAAGGCGCCCGGATAGGAGACGGCCAGGTCATGTTTGCCTTCGGAAAAAGGGGAGCCGGACAACGGGGCCGCTTTCCGCATCGGTCATGAGCGGCCGTCGCCGCCGGGCGGCCATCCGTGCCGCCGCGAAACCGATGTCCTGGCCCGTCGCAGTCGGGTTGGGATCGGGACCCCCGGCGCCGCGGTCTGCGACACGCCTCGGGCAGCCCGTGGCGTGCAAGGGCTTGGAAACACTTGGGATTTTCCCCGTTTTCCCGCCGATCGCCCGGTAGATTTGTCAGCAGATGTCAGCATTTGTCAGCCGATGTCAGCGAGCCGGGGCCACGCGGTCGGGGCGGCCGCGCCGTCGTTGCCCGTAGCAGGGTCCGCAATGGCGGCGGGGTCCGGGTCGGTTGCCTCACCAGGACCGGCGTCGGGCGCCGCGTCGTTCGTGCGTCTTGCGGCGGCCAGGCGGGCCAGGCGGGCCTGCGCCTCGACGGCGCGCACGGCGGCGTGGAAATGGTGCTCGGTCATGGCCTTGCGGTAGACGGTTTCCAGCTTGGCGATGTGGTCATCGACGGCCCGGCCGTGACGGCTCGCCATGTCGGCCCGGAGCTCGGAAATGCGGGCGGCCACCGCCGGGTCGTTGAGCAGCCGGTACCCTTCCTGGCGCGCCGAGCCGGGGGCGTACCCCGCCTCCACCGCCGCCACGGTCCCATTGGGATCGACCACGTAGTGCTGACAGAACGCCTCCCGCCGTGGCGGCAGCGGCGCCCCCGGACCCGCCGGGTGATCGGGATCGGTCACGGCACACCTCCCACGACTGTTTGCACAGAAAAAGGGAAATATACCTAACTAGCAGAAAATTGTCAAGATGCGCGAGTCGTTATGGGCGGCGGATTCGAAGGAAAGAGATGCGAACGAAATTGCGGTCACCGGCAGGAGACGCGTCCGCTTTCGATCGTTCACCGAAAGTCGGGTTGCGGGAGTCTGAATGGGCGATCTCAGCCAAGAGCCGACTTGGTCATCGGTTCCCGGTTGGTCTGAACCGCGGCGGTCCCCATATGTGCGTGAGATCAACTCAGCTGCTGCGGGGAGGATGGGGCCTTGGTGATGATCCGGGTGTTTTCGGCGCTATTGCTCGTCGGGATGATCGGCCTTCCGGCCGCGCCGGTCTCGGCCGCCAAGGACCGGATTTATACGGGCGCCTTTTCCGACCTGGCCGTCGGCGGCTACGACACGGTCGCCTATTTCCGGGACGGGCGCCCCGTGGAGGGGAGCCGCGACTTCACCCACGACTGGAACGGCGCGACGTGGCGGTTCGCCTCGGCTGCGAACCGGGACGCGTTTCAGGCCGATCCGGAGACGTATGCCCCCCAATACGGCGGATACTGCGCCTGGGCCGTCTCCCAGGGCTACACCGCCTCAGCCGACCCGGAAGCCTGGCACATTCACGAGGGGAAATTGTACCTGAACTATTCCAAGGGCGTGCAGCGCCAGTGGCAACAGGACGTTCCCGGAAACATCGCCAAGGGGGACGCCAACTGGCCTCGGGTGCTCGGGCAGTGACTTTGCCGTCGGCGTGATCTGGGCGGTTGTTGGGTGTTTCTGAACCGGAATGCTACTTGGCAAACGGGTCACAGGCGGGGTCGCGGTTCCAGGTGTACTCAGACCACCGGGTAACCTTTTCAGCGGTGTCGATATCATGCATGGAGGAATTCGGGGAATTCGGGGACAGTATCCTATTTCTCGATATCCCAATGAGCCCAATGCTGCTGGCTCGCCCCTGCGCCCCGGTCTCTTAGGTGCGAGGAACTGGCCCGTTTCCCATTCCAACCGCCCGATGCAGGCGTCGCCATCGGGCGGCCATTCGTGCCGCCGCGAAAACGGTATACTGTCCCCGGAAATGCGACAATGCCGTCTTCGCGGACTTCGAGGTCTCTGATGTTCCCGAGCCCGCCACCCTCGCGCTATTTGGCGTCGGCGTTGCCGGCCTGGGGTGGGCACGCCGTCGGAAGGCCACGCGATAGATCCCGAGGCCGCAACACCGGATGCGGCGGGTCCGGAATTACAGGGGTACCCCAGCCGCCACCTCGCCCCTGCGCCCCGGTCTGTCAGGTGCGAGGAACTGGTCCTTTTCCGTTCCAAAAGTCCGATGCAGGCATCGCCGCCGGACGGCGATCCGTGCCGCGGTGAAAACCGTATTCTGTCCCCGTAATTGCGGAAATGTCTCCGGAGCTCGGTCCCCGGAACTCGCCCGGAACTCGGAATTGCGTCCCCGGGACTGCGAGAAACCGGGGGACAGGTCAGGCGCGAGTGTCGCGGAGACGCGACGTGCGCTGCCCTAGTCCTAACAACATAACATCCGGTTGAAACACCAACTCCGGGCAAATACCATTCGGGCTTCGGAAGCGCTATATGCGCTAGGCCTTGTTTGACGGACCACGGGAGAAATCAAACGTGCCATGCAAGTACGGTACTGACGAGGATCCCTGCCAGTTCGAGGTCCCTGAAGATCGTCTTGTTGTGATGGAAGATGGGTCGAAAGTCTGTGTATTTCATCTTCCAGCCGGCAATGCCCTAGGGAATCCCGTATCTAGGATGCGCAAAGCCCAATGGACACAAGCGGAAATCGACGAATTCAATCAACACCTTATCGAAATAATTCAAGCGTATGTAGCAGAGGAGGCCATACTCAACCTTAAGGGCGTTACATTTCCTGGCGATATTTATTTTGGACGATTCATAGAAAGTAAGACTGTACTTCGACGAGCTTCATTTGAAAAAACATTTTTCGCAGGAAAAGCGAATTTCGACGGAACTCACTTTTACACGAGTCGTTTCGACTCGGCAGTATTCAGGGGGGAGGCTAGTTTTCGCAAAACAATATTTGAGCAAAGTTGCGAGTTTTCCCGTGCGGTATTTGACGGATTTGCAGATTTCAGCAATGCGCGGTTTTCAGGTAATTCCGTATTCACTGACTCACGTTTCTCTAGAGGGGCATTGTGGGAGGACGCGACGTTTTCTGGAGCATTCATTTTTCATTGTATAAATCGTGAGTTTTCGATTGTTGCGGATTTCTCTGGGTGCAGGTTTGATAGTTCCGTTTGCTTTCGGAATAGACGGTTATTATCGGGAACGTCCTTCGCGGATACCGTATTTTTTGGACTCCCAGATTTCTTTGACTGCGCGATTCATGCCGACGTTGACTTTTCCACTGCCAAGTTCAAGTACTCAGGCGCAGAGGCAAGGTTGGCCTATGAAGAACTGCGTAGAAAAATGGAGGATCGACGAGACCGCGTCCAACAAGGTGTATTTCACGCGATGGAGAAGCGTTGTGAACGACGGACGCTTCATTGGTTATCATTCGAGAAATTATTTTCTTGGTTATATGACGCCACGTCAGCATATGGAATCAGTACTGTACGACCATTAGTGTGGCTAGGGGCTTTAACGCTCTTCAGCGCCGGTGTATATACCAAGCTATTCCATGCCGCTGACCCAGAGCTTTTCACTACGGTTTGGATCAATGATTGGGCCAGTTCCCTTGCTGTCGTCGTTTCGTTCTCTATTGAACAGATGCTGCAGCCGTTTACAATTTGGTCAGGAAAATACCAGCCAATTGATTCAATTATTCATTCTGCGCTTTTCGAATATCCTCTTGTTCTCCGTCTGATGGCGGCGATCCAATCGCTATTCTCTTTTGGCTTGATCGCGGCTTTTCTGATTTCTGTGCGTTGGCGATTTCGCCGCGCGTGATATTGCTTTCTGTGCCCTGGGTATCCGCGTTTTCAGTGCCGAAACCCCGGGGATGGTATCGTATTTCACTATATCCCCATGCGCCCAATGCTGCCGCCTCGCTACCGCGCCCCGGTCTATCAGGTGCGAGGAACTGACCCGTTTCCCATTCCAACTGCCCGATGAAGGCGTCGCCACCAAGCGGCCATCCGTGCCGCCGGGAAAACGGATACTGTCCCCGGAAATCCCCGGAAATCCCTGGAAATCCGAGAATGAGGGTCCCTTCGTTCCGACGAGAGATCAATCACCCGAGGCGATCCGAGATTTCACTGTGGCCAGACCACTTGGGCAACCCATCATCCATATCGAAAACCTTGGCTGCGTAGAATATGTGACACCTTGGCTTAAACGCCTCGGGTATTTTGGGCGGTGTGCCGAAGTCGAAGAGCGACGGAAACGCGAGCCACATATTCCTTCCTTCATCAGCGAGGGGTGTGCCGCAAAGACTGCAGCTTACTTTGCAGGGCAGAACTCTCTCGGCTCTGTTCAGAGTGCCGTTGAAGAACATCAAGTGATTGAGCCCCGAGCGAAATCTGACGTGGTGCTTGTGGAATATGGCGGCCCACTGCATCGGCGCGCCATGCAGCTTTTGGCACATCTTGCAGTGACAGATCTTCGCGTCTACGGGATCGCAGCAGACGTGATATCGAACCGTCCCGCAGTGGCAGCTCGCTTCGTACCTGGCCTCGAAATTCGTGTCGTCGGAGGGTGCGTAGAGCCTTTCGAATTCATCCATGTGTCCGCCTCATTGGTCGGCCGCGAGTAATTCAGTATGTGGATCTGCGCTCGGAATGACGAGTGTCCGATGAGGGGAATGAGCAGCCGTTCGCAGACCCCGGGCATGGCGACCGGTTGCGGGCCACTGCTGTCCGGTTCAGCAAAACCGGTGGTGTCCCTGCGAGGTCGAACAAGCAGAAGTCGTCATGCCCGTGCTTGTCACGGGCATCCACGTCCTTGTTTCGAGA
>JANQFP010000017.1 GCA_028277795.1 Rhodospirillales bacterium | reverse complement strand
GCTTGCCCGATGGCCCCGCATCGCGCGGCGCGGTTCTCCTGCCCTGGCGGCGGGACAACGCCGCGCAGACCATGGTGGATGTGAGAAATGCGGGCTAGGGTGTGATGGGACGGCGTCGCGGCGCGGTCTCGACACGCCGTAACCACAATCGGGGGGCCTCACCGTGTTCACCACAGACCGACTTGCCGAATCCCTAGACCGGATCGAATCCTACACCTCGGGCACCGAGGCTCGTGTCGCGGATCTGGCCGACGAAGCGGCCAGGCAGACCAAGCTGCTACGCCAGCTCCTCAAGGTCATGCAGCAGATCGCCGATCAAGGCTGAGCCGGCCGCAACCGGCCGTCAGTGGAAGCCGCTACGCCCCGACAGGCTGCCGAGGCCCAGGACCAGCATGGCCACGAGCAGGGTCGCCGTCCATGTCCACATGGGCAGGTGACGGCGCGCCGACTGGAACCGCTCGAGCACGAAGACAATGACGCCGATGGCGCCGGTGACCAGGAACAGCGGCAGGCCGTTGTCGATGGCCACCCAGGCCGCGTGCTTGAAGGGCACCTGCCCGGGAAAGGCGATGACGGTGGTCAGCCAGCCCCACAGGCAGGCGGCGAGGAACAGGGCGCCGGCCCAGACGATGGTTCTCATGCGATCACTCCCCCCGCGTTCTCGACCGCTCCTCATCCCCGCCAGAAGGCCGGGCTGAACAGAATCAGGACCGTGAACAGCTCCAGCCGGCCCAACAGCATGCCGGCGCTGAGCAGCCACTTGGCGGCGTCGGGCAGGGGCTGGAAGGTGCCCGAGGGACCGACGACGGGCCCCAGCGCCGGGCCGACGTTGGAGATGGCCGTGGCGGCGCTGGACACGGCGGTCAGGTAGTCCAGTCCCAGCATGCCCAGGCCGATGGCCAGCAGGCCGAAACACATGCCGAAGACGAAGAAGAACGACAGCACCGAGACGATGACCTCGTCGGGGATGGGCCGCCGGCCGTAGTACGGGATGAACACCCCGTGGGGGTGCAGCAGGTGATAGATCTGGGTGCGCGCAGCGGCGTACAGCACCTGGAAGCGGAAGATCTTGATGCCGCAGGTGGTCGATCCGGCGCAGCCGCCGATGAACATGATGTAGAAGAAGATGGGCGGCGCAAATCCGCCCCACAGGCCGTAGTCGGCGGTGGCGTATCCGGTGCCGGTGATGATGGAGACCACGTTGAAGGCGGCGTAGCGCATGGACTGGAAGGGATCGAAGCCGGTGTCCAGCCACAGGAACGCTGCCGTCAGGATGACGGCGATGGCGACGATGGACAGGAACCACTGGACCTGCGAGTCATCGAACAGCGCCCGCCAGTGGCCCTGCACGGTCTTCAGGTAGAGGAGGAAGGGCAGGCCGCCGACGATCATGCCGAGGGTGGCGATGACGTCGATGAGCGCGCTGTCGAAGTGGCCGATGGAGCCGTCGGAGGTCGAGAAGCCGCCGGTGGCGATGGTGGTCATGGAGTGGGCGATGGCCTCGAAGCCGGTCATGCCCGCCATCCAGTAGGCGGCGGCCCAGATCGCCGTCAGGCCGGCGTAGATGGCGGCGATGGCGCCGGCGATCTGGGCGGCCCGCGGCAGCGCCTTCTCCGAGCCCGGCTCGGACGACTCCATGCGGAAGAGCTGCATGCCGCCGACCCGCAGCATGGGCAGCACGGCGATGGCCATGACGATGATGCCGATGCCCCCCATCCACTGCAGGAACGCCCGCCACAGGAGGATTCCCGGCGGCGCCTCGTCGAGGCCGGTGATCACCGTGGAGCCGGTGGTGGTGATGCCCGACATGGCCTCGAAGATGGCGTCCGTGAAGCTCATCTCCAGCTCCGAGAACATGAACGGCAGGGCGGCGAACAAGGTCAGGAACAGCCACGCCAGGGTGGTCATGATGAAGGCCTGGCGCACGTTGAGCCGGGTGCCGCCGGCGTAGCTGGTCAGCGCCATGGCGACGCCGACGAACAGGGTCACCCCGGCGGCCACCAGGAAAACCTGCCAGTCGGGGTTGCCGGCGAAGGCGTCGGCCGCGGCCGGCACGCACATGCCGGCGGCCAGGGTCGTCAGCAGCAGGCCGATGATCAGGAAGATGGGGCGGAAATCCATGGCCGGGTCCCGGATGACCGACGCCCGGCGACGGCCGGGCGGCGGTCACTCAAACCGCTCGCGCCGGCGCGGTCAAGGGGGATTGCGCAACCGGGAGTGGGACGTCCGGACCTCGGGTCCGTCCGCAAGTCGGGTCACACGAAGTGGACCTCGCCGCCGGACGGGTTGCCGACCATGGCGAGGAACTCGCGGCGGGTCGCAGGGTTCTCGCGGAAGGCCCCGAGCATGCGGCTGGTGACCATGACCACGCCCGGCTTGTGCACGCCCCGGGTGGTCATGCACTGGTGGGCCGCCTCGATGACCACCGCCACCCCGTCCGGCTCCAGCACCTGGTCGATGGCATTGGCGATCTGGGCGGTCATCTTCTCCTGGATCTGCAGGCGGCGGGCGTAGACCTCCACCACCCGCGCCAGCTTGCTGATGCCCACCACCCGGTGGCTGGGCAGGTAGGCCACGTGGGCCCGGCCGATGATGGGCGCCATGTGGTGCTCGCAGTGGGATTCGAAGCGGATGTCGCGGAGCAGCACCATCTCGTCGTAGCCGTCGGTCTCCTCGAAGGTGCGGGCCAGGATGTCGACGGGATCGGCCTCGTAACCCCAGAAGAACTCCTCGAAGCTGCGCACCACGCGGCCCGGCGTGTCCTGCAGGCCTTCGCGGCCGGGGTCGTCGCCGGCCCAGCGCAGCAGCGTGCGCACGGCGTCTTCGGCCTCTTCGCGGCTCGGCTTCCGGGTGACGTCCCGGTTGGTGACCAGGGTGAGAGGATCGCGGGTGCTCACGGGAATTGTCCGTTCCGTTTCTCTATGGCGTCCTAGAACTCCGAGCCGCACCTTGCCGCGACCCCCAACTCAGAGTGGGCATTGCCGACCCCCAGTTCAAGGCGCAGTCAGTGCACCTGGCCGCCGGCGTGGGGGCTGTCGAGCGAGAACGCCGGAATTTGGACGTCGAAGGCCTCGCCGTTCTCAAGGGCCATCTGGTACTCGCCGACCATGATCCCCGAGGGCGTCGCCAGCGGCGTGCCGCTGGTGTACTCGAAGGACTCGCCGGGACGCAGCACCGGCTGTTCGCCGACCACCCCGGCGCCGCGCACCTCCTGGACGTTGCCCAGGGAATCGGTGATGCGCCAATGGCGGTTGACCAGTTGGACCGTTTGCCCGCCGTTGTTCTGGATGCGCACGTGGTAGGCCCAGACGAAGTGCCGCTCGTCCGGATGGGATTGGTCCTCCAGATAGTACGGCTGCACGGTCACCGTGATCTCGCGGGTGGTCTCGGCATAGGCACCCGCATCGTCCATGGATGGCCCTTGCACCGGTGTTCCCTCCTCCGATTTTCCGGCGCCGAGCCGCCGCGGAGAGCGGCCGGCGCCGCTCTATTAATTATGCCGAGTCGGGCATTTGTCCAGGACTGAGCAGCGTCCTGTCGCGGCCGCGTTTACAAGGAGGGAGCGGGGCCGACGGTCACCTCGACCCGCCGGTTGCGGGGCTCGCGGATGCCGTCGGGCGTCGCCACGCGGGGCCGCGTCTCGCCGTAGGCGCCGATGGTGATGCGGTCCGGCGCCACGCCGTGCTCGGCCAGGGCCCGGGACACCGCCAGGGCGCGCTGACGCGACAGGGCCATGTTGTAGGGCTTGGCACCGGCGCGGTCCGCATGGCCGTGGACCACCACCCGCACCTTGGCCCCGGACGCCGCGGCCCGGGCGGCGGCGGCAATGGCCTCCGTGGCGGGGGCGTCGAGGGCATCGCTGTCGAAAGCGAAGAATGCGGTGAACGACTGCGGCGCCGGAGGCGCCACCGCCACCGTCGCGCTCATGGTCTCGGGGACATGGGCGGCGGGGACGACCGGCAAAGGAGGCGCCGAGGTATCCTCGGCGGCGGCCGGCGGCGTCGTCAGGGCCGCCGTCACCCGATCCATGGCGGCGTGGAACCCGTCGCGGCAGCGGGCGATATGGTCGACCTGCCAGTTCTCCTCCTGCTGCTCGACCCAGCAATCGAACCGGGTCTGGGCCGACGCGGCGGCACGGGGGGCGCGCTCCCGTGCCCCGCCGGACAGGGCGGCGGCGAGGCGCGCGCGGGCGGTGGCGATGGCCGCGCGTGCCGAGTCCGGCAGCCGCCAGTCGGCCGGGCGCTCGGGCGCCGGCGGGGCGCCGGCGGCGGCGGCCAGCGCCTTGTCGCCGAAGCGGGCGGCGTCGGGCCAGTCGTACATGCGGTCGGCTTCGAACAGGGCGAAGTCCTTGTAGTCGCGGGCCAGGTGGGCGGCGAAGCCGTCTCCTGACGGCTGCAGATCGCGCAGGCCGGCATAGTCGAAGGTGGCCCCGCACCCGGCGAGGAGGACGAATGGCAGCACGCGGGCGGCGGTGCGAATCGAGGTGGACATGGCGGCGCATCTCCTGGGTGGTCATCCGGTCACGGCCGTCCCAGGGTGGCGGCCGACTGTGGCGCCAGCGTGATGGTTTGGGGCGAAAAAAAGGTTAACGCAGGGTCATTCGGTGGCGTCGGACGTATCCAGGAACCGCCGCGCGCTGCCGTTCAGGACCAGGCAGGTGAGGACGTCGGACCGGTAGGCCCCGGTGTCGATGCCGATGCGATTCCGGCGCACCTGCGGGCGGCGGCTCATGGAATGGCCGTGCACCACCACCTTGCCGTGGTCGGCGCGGGAAGCCAGGAACTCGTCACGGATCCACAGCAGGTCCTCGGGCGCCTGCTCGTCGAGCGGGCACCCGGGCCGGATCCCGGCGTGAACGAACAGGTAGTCGCCGATGGAGCGGCTGAGCTGCAGGCGTTCCAGGAAGACCCGATGCGGCTCGGGCACGGTCCGGCGCAGCGCCTGCTGCACATAGGCGAGGCGCTGGTTGAGGGGCATGCTGGCCGGCGCCGAGGCCCCGTAGCTGCGGATCGTGGCGTCGCCGCCGTAGACGAACCAGCCCGGCCCCACGGACTCGTCGTCGAGGAAGGTGAGGAAGGAATGATCGTGATTGCCTTTCAGGTAGACGGCCTCGAACCCCTCCAGGGGCCGGTCCAGCAGCAGGTCGATGACCTCGCGGCTGTGCTCGCCGCGGTCCACGTAGTCGCCCAGGTAGACGGCGGTGAACCGCGTTCCCGCAGGCGCCCTGGCGGCATCGTCGAGAATGCGCCGGTGCAGGTGCCGGAGGAGGTCGACGCGGCCGTGGATGTCGCCGATGGCATAGACGCGCAGGCCCTCGGGCACGCGGGCGGTTGGGCGCACCGCGCCGGTGAACAGTCCGGTCAGGACATCGAAAACGGCCATCCGACGGTATGGGTCCTTGATGTGCGGCGCCTCCGCCTTATTAATTATCGGGCCGCGCCCCATGTCCACAGGCACGGCGGCACCGGGGGCGGCGGACAGAGGAGGCTTGCATGGACGGCACCGTGTATCCGGTCATCTTGTCGGGGGGCGCCGGCACGCGCCTGTGGCCCATGTCGCGGGCGCTGTTCCCCAAGCAGCTCCTGGATCTCGCCTCGGACCGCAGCATGCTTCGGGAGACCGCCGACCGTCTGACCGGCGACGGCTTCGCCGCACCCATGGTCATCTGCAACCAGGATCACCGCTTCATCATCGCCGAGCAACTGCGCGAACTCCTCGCTGGCCCCCGCCGCCTGGTGCTCGAGCCGGTGGGCCGCAACACCGCCCCGGCGGCCACGGCGGCGGCCCTGCTTCTCGCCGAGGAGGACCCCGATGCGGTGATGATGCTGCTTCCTTCGGATCACGTGATCCGGGATACCGCGCGCTTCCACGCCGCGGTGGCAACGGGCCTGGCCGCGGCGCGCGACGGCGCGCTGGTCACCTTCGGCATTCCGCCCGCGGCGCCGGAGACCGGATACGGCTACATCCGCCGCGGCGCCCCCTGGGACCGCCTGGACGGCTGCTTCCGGGTCGACCGGTTCGTCGAGAAACCGGATCGGGAGACCGCGCAAGGCTATCTTTCCAGCGGCGACTACGACTGGAACAGCGGCATGTTCATTTTTCCGGTGCGGCGGTTCCTGGACGAGATGGCGCACCACAAGCCGGACATCCTGGAGGCCTGCCGGCGGTCGGTGGCGGCGGCTCGCGAGGACCTGGACTTCCTGCGCCTCGGGACCGACGAATTCGCCGCCTGCGAATCCGTCTCCATCGACTATGCGGTCATGGAGAAGGCCGACAACACGGCCGTGGTCCCCATCGACATGGGGTGGAGCGACGTGGGCTCGTGGTCGGCCCTGTGGGACATCGGCGCCAAGGACGCCGACGGCAACGTGTGCCAGGGCGACGTCATCGCCCATGACACCCGCAACAACTACCTGCGCGGCGAGGGCAAGCTGATCGCCGCCATCGGCATCGAGGACCTGGTCGTGGTCGCCACCGACGACGTGGTGCTGGTGGTGCCGCGGGAGCGGGCACAGGAGGTCCGCGGCATCGTCGAGGAGCTCAAGAAGACCGGCCGCAGCGAGCACTACGTGCACACCCGCGTCTTCCGCCCCTGGGGCAACTATCAGGAGATCGACAGCGGCGGCCGGTTCCAGGTCAAGCAGATCGTCGTCAACCCGGGGGCCAAGCTGAGCCTGCAGATGCACTATCACCGGGCCGAGCATTGGGTGGTGGTCAGCGGCACGGCGCGGGTCACCCGCGGCGACGAGACCTTCTACCTGCATGAGGATCAGTCCACCTACATCCCCCTCAACGTGCGCCATTCCCTCGAAAACCCGGGCAAGATCCCACTGCGTTTGATCGAGGTCCAGTCGGGGGCCTATCTCGGCGAGGACGACATCGTGCGGTTCGACGACCGCTACGGCCGGGCGCCGGCAGCGGAAAACCCCTAAGAATTCCAGGGTCCCGGAGCACCGCTGAAAAGACTCGTCCGCGCCGTATTTGGCGGCTATGGTGCTGGCGCGGACCCTCGCCGGTGACCGCCGGCAGGTCCGGCAACGCGTTCCGAGAACCCGGCGCAAGAGCGAGCCGGCCGGTCCCGTGACGCCGGCGTATCGACGTTGAGGGGGGCCGCAGTACGTCGATGACCGCATCCGATCCACAAGCCGCCGACATTCAGACGTTCCTGGCCTCGACCCAGTTGTTCAGCGCGGTCGCGCCCGAGGTCCTGAGCCTGATGGTGCCCGAGTTCACCTGGGTGGACATGGACGCCGACCAGGTGCTGTTCTCCCAGGGAGACCCGGGCAACAGCCTGTACCTGATCTGGTCCGGCCGGCTGTCGGTGACGTCGGAGTGGATGGACACCGAGCGCGTGCTCGCCGAGCCCGGCCCCGGCCACAGCGTCGGCGAGATCTCGCTCCTCGGCAACAGCAAGCGTTCGGCAACCGTGCGCGCCACCGAACCTACCCGCCTGCTCTCCCTCAGCGCCGAGTCCTTTGCCAACCTCCTGGACCAGCACCCCGACCAGATCGGGCCGGTGGCCGAGGCGATGACCGAGCGCATGCAGCGCATCCGATTCGGCATCGTGCTGCGGGCCAGCGAGATCTTCAAGGACGTGGACCAGGACGTGCTGCACGAACTGGAATCGGGCATGGAGCTGCTGACGCTGCAAAGCGGCTCGGTCCTTTGCCGCCAGGGCGAGCCGGCGGACTCCCTGTTCGTCGTGGTCAGCGGCCGGCTGCGCATTTGGCTCAACCAGCCGGGCAGCGGCAGCCTGTTCCTGAACGAGGTCGGGCCGGGCGAGAGCGTCGGCGAAATGGGGGTCATCACCGGCGCACCGCGCGCCGCCGACGTGATCGCCGTGCGTGACAGCACGGTCGCCAAGATGAACGGGGCCGAGCTGGAACGGCTTCTCGGCCTGTATCCCCACGTCATCAACCGGCTGTTCGTCGGCATCATCGTTCGCCATTTCGGCGGCGGCGGAAAACGGGCCACGAGCCGCGGGGCCAAGTCCGCCAACAGTTTCGCCCTCATCCCGGTGCGCCAGGGCGTGCCGGTTGCCGAGGCCGGCGAATGGCTGGCCCAGGCCCTGTCCGAAGTCGGCCCGACCCTGCTGCTGACCAGCCAGCAGTGCGACCAGATCATGGGCCGGGAGGGATTCGCCCAGGCCGCCTTCGACGACCCGCGCAACGCGACGCTGCTCGACTGGCTCAACGAGCAGGAGTTCAATTACCGGTACGTGATCTACGTGGCCGACGAGCGGGTGTCCAACTGGTCGCGGCGCTGCCTGCGCCAGGGCGACCACATCCTGTTCATGGCCGACGCCAAGGGACCGCCGGAGAAGGGCGAGATCGAGCAGCAGCTTACCGAGGAGCACAAGCTCACCGGGCGGCGCACCAGCCTGGTGCTGCTGCACGACACCGACACCGAAGTGCCGTCGGGCTCGCTGGCCTGGCTGTCGGCGCGCCGCATCGGCAACCACCATCACGTGCGGCTGCGGCGGACCGAGGATTTCGGGCGGCTGGCCCGGTTCCTCACCGGACGGGCCGTGGCGGTGGTCTTCGGCGGCGGCGGTGCCCGCGGCTTCGCCCACATCGGCATCATCCGCGCCCTCACCGAGGCCGGCATCCCCATCGACCTGGTAGGCGGCACCAGCATGGGCGCCCTGATCGGGGCCCAATGCGCCATGCAGTGGGACGGCGACACCATCATCAAGCGGACCCTCGACCTGTGCCTGGCCGGAGAGAACCTGACCATCCCGATGGTGTCCGTATTCCGCGGCCGCAAGTTCACCCGCGGGGTGCGGGCCATCTTCGGTGACGCCACGGTGGAGGACCTGTGGCGGCGCTATTTCAGCGTGTCGTGCAACCTGAGCCGGGCCACCGTCATGATCCACGACAAGGGGCTGCTCTCGGAAGCCGTGCTGGCCAGCAATACGCCGCCGGCCCTTTTCCCGCCCAAGGTGCACGAGGACGGCGACCTGCTGGTCGACGGGGCTCTGCTCAACAACGTCCCCGCCGACGTCATGGAGCGCTACAACGAGGGCGGCACCTTGATCGCGATCGACGTCAATCCCAAGGACGACCTACTGTCCAACACCCCCTATGACGGCGGATTGTCGGGCTGGAAGGTCCTGATGAGCCGGCTCAACCCCTTCACGGAGCGCATGAACGTCCCCAACATCATGGACGTCATCGCCCGCTCGACGGCCATCGGCGGTTTGGCCCAGCGCAAGATCGTGCGCGACGGCATCGCCGACCTGTATCTGGAGCCGCCGGTGTCCGAGTACCCCATCATGGGCTACGCCAACGCCCCCAAGATCGCCGACAAGGCCTACGTTTACGCCAAACCGGCGCTGGCGCGCTGGCAGGCCGACAGCGAGTCGTCCGCCTGAGCCGCTGGGCGTTACACCAGATTGAACCGGCGCGGCGAGATGATGTTGTTGGGGTCCAAGACCGTCTTCAACGCCTTTGCCGTCTTCCAGAACGGATCGTCGGCGTCCATGATCATCGGCATGTTCTCGATGTCGATGCGGTAGGGCATGAAACCCAGATCCATGTAGGCTTGGTTGAGGCCGCGCATGCATTCCTTGGCGCGGCGGCATTGCTCGGCGTCGGCGCGGACGAAATCGATGCTGACCACCCCTTCCAGGGACTTGTCGTGCATCATGTTGAGGGTGACGGCCGGCTTGAAGCCGTGCTCGTCTCCGACCCGGTCGGTGGCTTCCACGGCCAGGCGCACGGACTCGCTGTCCTGGGGGACGATGGGGGCCGCGAACAGCATGCCGCCGGCGCTGACGTCGGGCTGGCTCAGGTCGGGACTGGAGTCGGCGGCCGGCCAGTAGGCGCTGTGCAGGGCGGCGTCGGTGGGCACCCCGCGGGGCAGGGCGAGCAGGGGCTCCGACGCGCACAGGAAGTCGTTGATGCTCTTGACGCCGGCCAGCTTGGTCGCCGTCTTGGCGAACTGCAGCAGGCCCTCCGTCATGAAGTCGAGCCGGCCGAAGCGGCCGAGGGCCGCCTTGATCTCGCGCTTGGAGGCCGAGACGTGGCTCTTGGTGCCCATGATGGCGCCGATGGCGCTCCACGGGCCCTTGAGCTGGGCCGAGACCATCCTCTCCGCCTCGTCGCGGGTCACCTGCCGGCCCTGGCTCTGCAGATAGTGGTACATCAGCGGTGTCATGGTGACCTCGCTGCGCCGCCGGTTGCCGATGTGCACAACGCTTTCCAGGGCGCCGCGCTGGGTCAATTGCCGCATGGCATCGACCATGGGTCCGAGCTGGCTCTCGTCCTTGATGTTGACCAGGAAGACCATCTGGTGCTCGGGCACGGGCATCAGCTCCACCGTCGCCTCGGTGACGATGCCGTAGTTGGACTGCGGGAACAGGCCCAGCAGGTCCGGCCCGGTGCCGTAGCGGCACAGTGCCGTCACCTTGGACTGGGGAAAATGGCCGAAGCCGGTGCGGATGATCTCGCCGTTGCCCAGCACCGCCTGCAGGGACAGCAGCTTCTCGGCACGGAGCGAGTTGTAGGCGACGCCGCGCTCCATCATGTTGCCGATGATGCTGGTCGAGGCGCCGGAGCCGGTCACGTCCATGAAGAACGGGATCTTGTTCTCGCTGAGATGGGCAGCCAACTGGCCCTGGGTCACCCCCGGCTCGACGATGGCATAGCCGTAGGTCGTATTGACGTCGAGGATGCGGTTCATGGCGCTCAGGTCCACCAGGGCACAGTCGTCGACCACCGGCAGCTTGGAGCCCAGTCCCCAGTTCTTGCCCTGGCTGAAGGCGTAGAGGGGAACCAGGTGGCGGTTGGCGGCCGTGACCACCTTGGCGACCTGCTCGGTGCTGCGCGGGCGCACGACCAGGGGAATCCGCCGTTCGTAGCCGCTCAGGTTCTGGCCATAGCGGGCCAGCGAGTCGGCGTCGTTCATGACGTCCTCGGCGGCCAGGTCCTTGCGGACGTCGGTCAGGAATTCGTCGACGTTCATGGGAGGTCCCCCTTGTTCGCGCAGGCGAAGGTGCCGGATAACCCTATGGCAGATCAGGATTAACCGTCAATCGCGGCGTGGCCGCCGGAGCCCGGGCCAGGTGCCGGGCGAGGGTGTCGATATCGGTGGTCCGAACCGTCACCACCGGCGTCGGCCCGGCGACGGCCAACGCGCCCAGGGTCCCCCGGGGGAGGCCCAGATCGACCAGCGACCATCCGGCGGCGTCCCGGGACCGGCCTTCGATGGCCCGCAGCCGCGGCGCCGGAGTCATCGTGACCTCGACCCGGTCGAGCCCGAAGGACAGACCGGCACCGATGGCCTTGACCACGGCCTCCTTGCGGGTCCAGGCGCGCAGGAAGGCGGTTGCCCGGTCGGAGTCCGGCAGGCGGTCGAGGGCGGCCGCCTCGCGGGACGTGAACGCGGTGCGGGCCAGGGTCAGGGCATCGGGCAGCGGACGCAGTCCCTCCACGTCCACGCCGACGTCGCGGCCCGCGGCCAGGGCGACCACCGCCAAGCCCCGGGTCGCCGACAGGCTGAAGCGGAGCGCGTGGCCGCCGCCGTCGGCCAGCATCGGCTTGCCGTAGGGACCGGCGACGAGCCTGAGCGCACGCGCCGGCCGGCCGGTGTAGCACGCCACCAGCCAACGCAGGAGCGCCCGTCCGACCGTAAACCGCCGGCGGTCGGCGGCGAACCGGTAGGCCTCGGCCCGCCGCCGCTCTTCCTCGGACAGCACCGAGGCCAAGACGACCATCGGGGGGCCGATCCGGCGCAGGGCGCAACACCAGACATGGACGTCCCGTCCAGCCGGGAGCCGGCGGGACGGCACCGTCGGCGAGGCAGTCTTGTACCACTGTGACGAGTGGCATAGCATCGATCCATCTTCCACGACACCATGGTGCGAGGCAACCGAGCGCGCCCCCTGACCATGTACAGGCAGACTGCCGATGAGGGGCGCGGTCGCGCGGCAGCAGCAGCCATGGTGTGATATGGAAGGAAGCTGGCAGGTGCACGTCGATCCGTCCCGTACCGGTCCGGATTTCTCCGACGTTGTCTCGGTTCTCCGGTGGCGGGCGGCTCGGCATCCCGACCGTCTGGCCGTCACCTTCCTGGAGGACGGCGAGACCGAGAGCGGCCGCGTCACCTACGCCGACATCGACCGCCGCATCCGCGCCATCGCCGCCGCCCTCCAGGAGCGGGGCGCCGCCGGCGAACGGGTGCTATTGCTGCACCCGCCGGGGATCGAGTTCATTGCCGCCTTCTTCGCCTGCCTCTATGCCGGCGCGGTGGCCGTTCCGGCGCCGCCGCCACGCAGCAACCGGGCCATGCCGCGCATCGAGGCCATCGCCGCCGACTGCCGGCCGGCCATCATCCTGACCACCGAGGACATCCTGGCCATCGCCCGTGGCCCGGCGGAGGCCGCTCCCGCCCTGGCCGGGGCCGCGTGGCTGTGCACCGATACCATCGATGACGGGGGAGCCGGCCAATGGCGCCAGCTCGAGCTGGATCCGGACACCCTGGCGTTCCTCCAGTACACCTCCGGGTCCACGGGCGTGCCCAAAGGGGTGATGGTCAGCCACGCCAACCTCTTGTCCAACCTGCGGATGCTGGCGGTGGGGGCGGCGCAAACCGACGAGACGGCCATGCTTACGTGGCTGCCCATGTTCCACGACATGGGGCTGATCGGCTGCACCATCCTGCCGCTTTTCCTGGGCACCCAGAACGTGGTCATGCCGCCGATCCGGTTCATCCAGCGGCCGATCCGCTGGCTCAAGGCCATCTCGCGGTACCGCCCGCACAGCAGCGGCGGACCCAACTTCGCCTACGACCTGTGCATCTACAAGACCACGCCCGAGGAGCGCGCCGACCTCGATCTCAGCAGCTGGCGGGTGGCGTTCAATGGTGCCGAACCCATCCGCGCCAGCACCATCCAGAAATTCGCCGAGGTGTTCGCCGAATACGGCTTCCGCGCCGATGCCCACCTACCCATCTATGGCCTGGCCGAAGCAACGCTCTGGGTGTCCTGCGCGCGCAAATGGGAACTGCCGGTGGTGCGCGCCTACGACGCCGCCGGGCTGGACCGCCACGAAGCGGTCCCCGTTGCCCATACCGACGAGGCGGCCCGTGTCCTGGTCAGCATCGGACGCTCCGCCCTCGACCAGGAGGTGTCCATCGTCGATCCCCGCACCCGTCAACCCTGCCCCGAGCGGCGGATCGGCGAGATCTGGGTGCACGGCAGCAACGTGGCCCGCGGCTACTGGGAGCGTCCCGATCAGACGGCCGAGGACTTCGACGCTCGTCTGAAGTCCAACAGCGCCGGCCCGTTCCTGCGCACCGGGGACCTGGGTTTCATCGACGGCGGTGAGCTGTTCTACACCGGCCGCATCAAGGACCTGATCATCGTCCACGGCCGCAACGTCCACCCGCACGACATCGAGTTCGCGGCCGAAGGCTGCCACGATCTCCTGGTGTCTGCCGGCGGTGCCGCGTTCGAGGTGGGCGTGGATGGCGAGGAGATCATCGTCCTGGTCCACGAAGTCGGGCGGCACTACAAGAAATACGACCTCGCCGCCGTGGTCGATGCCATCCGCGTCGCCGTGTGGGCCGATCTTGAGATCCACCTGGACGCCATCATCCTGGTCAAGCCGGGGACCAATCCCAAGACGTCGAGCGGCAAGATCATGCGGCACGCGGTGCGCGACAGCTTCGTCACCGACACCCTGCCGGAGGTCTGGCGCGACGTGGCGACCCACGCCCCTCATACCGCCGTCGACCGTCATCCCGGCGCCGAGGAGGTGGCGGCGGCGTTGTTCGACGGCGAGGCCCCGGATCTGCTCACCTACATGCAGGCCCAGGTGGCGGGCGCCCTCAACGTCCCTGTTGGGCGAGTCGACATCCATCGCCCGGTCCATACCCTGGGGCTCGACTCCCTGGCCGCCGCCCGTCTCGCCCACATCGTCGAGAGCCGTTTGGGGCTGTCCCTGCCGGTCACAACGTTTCTCGAGGACCGCAGCCTGGAGGCGTTGGCCGACGATCTGGGCCGGCGTCTCCCCGACGGCCGAGTGCCGGTCGTGGTGGAGGCCCCGGACACGGCGCCCGACACTGCGCCCATCAACGGCGGCGCGGCGACCGAGTTGCCGCTGACCCGCGGCCAGGCGGCCTTGTGGTTCCAGCAGCAGTTGGCCGCCGACAGCTCGGCCTACAACCTGACCATGACCCTGCAAGTCCATGGCGTCGTCGTCGGCGAGGCCCTGCAACGGGCCCTCGACGCCCTCGGCGCACGCCATCCTCTGCTCGCGGCGCGGCTGACCCTGCGCCACGGCGAGCCGCGGTTGGTGCTGAACGGCAAGACGGTCATCCCGCTCGAGCACGTGGACCTGGGCGGGCGATCGGACACCCAGGTGGTCGAGGCCCTCTACGAGGCGGCGCGTCGCCCGTTCCGCCTGCTGGACGACCCCTTGACCCGGTGCGTCCTGTTCCGCCTGAGTGAGGACCGGCACGTGCTGATGCTGTGCAGCCACCACATGATCTGCGACGGCTGGTCGGTCAACGTGGTGCTTGAAGACCTGTTCGCCCTCTACGCCAACGAGACCGACCACGAAGGCTTGCCGCCGCCGCTGTCGGCTCCTTATGCCGATCTCCTGCGCCGGCAGGAAGGGGAACTGGCCAGCGCCGACGGCACCGCCGACCTGGAGTACTGGCGCCGGCGCCTGGCCGACAGCCCGCCGGAGACCGACCTCCCCATGGCCAAGCCCCGCCCCCCCGTCCAGACCTTCAGCGGCGGCACCGTGCCCATCACGCTGTCGCCGGCCGATACCACCGGCCTGAGGCGGCTGGCGGCGGAGACCGGGGCCACCGCGTTCATCGTCCTGCAGGCGGTGTTCCTGGTCCTGCTCAGCCGCTACCTGGGGCGCACCGACATCCCCGTGGGCACCATCATGGCCGGGCGCTGGGACCGCGGGTTCGACCGCACCGTCGGCTATTTCGTCAATCCGGTCGTGCTGCGCACGGACTTCGACGACACGGTCAGTTTCCGCGACCTGACCGAGCGGGTGCGGCACACGGTACGCGAGGCCATCGACCACCAGGAGCTGCCCTTCTCGGTGCTGGTCGAACAGCTCAATCCGCGGCGCGATCCCAGCCGACCGCCGTTGTTCCAGATCGCCTTCGGCCTGACCCGCCTGAACTTCGAGGCCGACGCCGGCTTCCGCGCCGAGGGCGGCCCGGGCCAGGGCATCGCCAGCGACGGGGTGGCGTTCGTCCCCTTCGTGCTGCCTCAGCTCGAAGGGCAGTTCGACCTCAACCTGGAGTTCTTCGAGACGCCGAGCCGCCTTTTCGCCTATCTCAGCTATGCCAGCGATCTGTTCGACCGCGACACCATCGAGCGTCTGGCCCGCCACTACCAGGTGCTGCTCGCCGCTGCCATCGCGGACCCCGACGCCGCGGTGGCGGGCCTCCCCATGCTGACGCCGGCCGAATCGGACCGCATCGCCGCCTGGAACGCGCGCTCGGCCGACGTGCCGCGGCCCGAGACCTTCGCCGGCGCCTGCCTGCACCGGCTCATCGAGGACCAGGCGGCGCGGACGCCCGAAGCCGTGGCCGTGACGTTCATGGACCAAGAGCTGACATACCGGGACCTGGACGCCCGCGCCAATCAGCTCGCCCATCATCTGGTCGA
This sequence comes from Rhodospirillales bacterium, assembly GCA_028277795.1. GTDB lineage: Bacteria > Pseudomonadota > Alphaproteobacteria > Rhodospirillales > JANQFP01 > JANQFP01. Next base: position 39,148 of record JANQFP010000017.1, on the reverse strand, counting down.
CCTGGGCGTCGGAGCGGACGGTCTGGTGGCCGTCATCATGGAACGGTCGTTGGAGATGGTGATCGCCCTATTGGGGGTCCTCAAGGCCGGCGGCGCCTTCGTGACCATCGATCCGGCCAACCCGCCGGACCGCGTGCGCTTCATGATCGACGACTGCGCGGCTCCGGTGCTCCTGACCCTGGACCGCCTGCGCGACGGCCTGTCCACCAACGCCGTGACCCTGTGCCTCGACAGCGACTGGCCCCAGGTGGCGGGCCGGCCCAGCGACAGCCCGGCGGTGACGGTCTCTTCCGAAAACCTGGCCTATGTCCTCTACACATCGGGCTCGACCGGCGTGCCCAAGGGCGTGATGACGCCCCATGAGGCCGCCTGCAACCGCCTCCGGTGGAAGCAGAAGGTGCTCGGCATCACGGCTGCCGACCGCATCCTGCAGACCATCCCGCTGAGCTTCGACCCGGCCGTGTGGGAGATCTTCACCCCGTTGCTGGCGGGGGCGCGCCTGGTCGTCGCTCCGCCCGGCATCCTGCGGGATCCGGCGGCGCTGGTCGGCGAGATGGCGGACCGGGAGATCACCGCCATGTCCTGCGTTCCGTCGCTGTTGCAGCACATGGTGGAGGTCCCCGACCTGGCCCGCTGCGGCGCCCTCCGCCATGTGGTGTGCGGCGGCGAGGCCGTGTCGGGAGACTTGCAGAAACGGTTCTTCGCCGTCTGCGGCGCCGAGCTCCAGCACTTCTACGGCCCGACCGAGGCCACCATCTTCGCCACCCACTGGCGCTGCATCCGCGGCAGCACCGAGACGGTGGTGCCGATCGGCCGGCCGGTTTCGCACGCCACCGTCCAACTGCTTGACGCCAACATGCAGCCCGTGCCGGTGGGCGTTCCCGGGGAGCTGCACATCGGCGGCGAGGGGCTGGCCCGCGGCTACCTGAACCGGCCCGAGCTGACTGCCGAGCGCTTCGTGACCGACCCCTCCGACCCCGCCGGCGGCGGACGGCTCTACAAGACCGGCGACCTCGCCCGCTACCGGCCCGACGGCGTCATCGAGTTCCTGGGCCGCTTGGATGCCCAGGTGAAGGTGCGTGGTTACCGCGTCGAGCTGGGCGAGATCGAAGCCCGCCTCATGGAGGCGCCGGGGGTACGCGACGCCGCCGTGGCTGCGCGCCGGGACGGGGCCACCGAGCCCCGCCTGATCGGATACGTGGTGCCCCGGACCGGGGCCGCGCCCGATGCCGCCGAGTTGCGCGCCTTCCTCGACCGGGTCCTGCCCGAATACATGATTCCGGCGGCGTTCATGGTTGTGGACGCCCTGCCCCAGACCCCCAGTGGCAAGGTCGACCGCAACGCCCTGCCGGCGCCCGACGAGGCGGCGGCGGCCACCGGCCGCCAGTTCACCGCGCCGCGTGACGACCTGGAAACCGCGTTGTCGCGGATCTGGGAGAGCGTGCTCGACATCAAGCCCATCGGCATCCGCGACAACTTCTTCGATCTCGGAGGCCACTCCCTGCTCGCGCTCCGCATCTTGGGACAGTTGGAGAAACAACTCGGCTACAAGGTGCCGCCAACCGCCATCTTCGAATCGCCAACCATCGAGGCGTTGGCCCAGGACCTGCGTTCGGCATCCGCGTCGGCGCGCGAGGGGCTTCTGGTGTCCATCCAGCAAGGCCAGGGCCGCACGCCGTTCTTCTGCGTCGCTGCCGGACATGGCGACGTCATGCGGTTCGCTGCGCTGGCACCACGCATGGGCGTCGATCGCCCGTTCTACGGCTTGGTGCCACCGCGGGCCAATGGCGAGGGGCGGCTGAAGCTGGAGATCGCCGACGTGGCCCAGCGCTACGTGGACGAGATCGTCGCCGTCCAGCCCCAGGGTCCCTACCTGATCGCCGGCTTCTCGCTGGGCGGCGTGGTGGCGGTGGATGTGGCGCGCCGGCTCCGCGAGCAGGGACGCGAGGTCGCGTCCCTCATCCTCCTCGATACCATCTACCCCACTTGGTCCATCGGCAGCCTCATCCTGTTCCGCATCATCAAGGCGCTGGTCACCCGGTTCGGATTCGGCACCAGCGAGGTGTTCAGCCGCTGGCTTCGTACCGTCTTCAACGATCAGGGCCTTGAAGCGCAGCTCAGGGCCATGCGCCGCCACCGGGTCCGCGACTACCCGGGGCGCATCACCCTGCTGATGACCCAGGGCAATGCGCCGTTCCGCTTCCAGTTCTTCTTCCGCTGGCGGTTCCGGGCCAAAGGCGGGATGGAAACGCTGCGGGTGCCGGGATGGCACGGGCGCATGTTCCGCGATCCCTACGTCAACGACCTGGCGGCCGTGATCAACGACTGCATCACCGGTGCCGACGGGGCCAAGGCTCCGCCGCCGCGATCGGCGGACGCAAAAAATTCCATTGAAACCGAACCAGTTGCCGACAAAATGGTGTCGCCGCCGGGGTTTCGGCGATAGATTTGATGCGGCAGCCGAACGCTGGCGCGAGGCCGGCGCATGCGGCAACCGGGGCCCGCAGAGGGAGCGGCAGGACCCATTCGGGTCGGCCAGGGGGAAAGCTGATGAGCGACGATGCGGCGGTCCATGCCCAACCCTATCCACTGGGCGAGACCATCGTCCGGCTGCGGTGGGTCATCCTGATCGTGTCCGTGCTGCTCGCCGCCGTGGCGGCTTCAGGCATGCGGTTCCACGTGGACGAGGCGACCGGCAAGCTGATCGTGGAAACCGACAGCCGGGTGTACTTCGCCAAGGACAACCCGGACCGCATGGCATTGGAGGCGCTGGAGGAGACCTACACCAAGGACAACAGTGTCCTCATCGTCATGGCGCCCAAGAACGGCAACGTGTTCACCCGCGAGACCCTGAGCCTAGTCGAGGAGCTGACCGAGCAGGGCTGGCAAACGCCGTTCTCGCGGCGCGTCGATTCACTGACCAACTTCCAGTACTCGCGGGCCGAGGGGGAGGATCTGGTCATCTCCGATCTGGTGACCGACGCGGCGTCGCTGACCGATGAGCAACTGGTCGCGGTGCGCGACATCGCCATGACCCGCAAGGCCTTGTACAAGAAGGTCGTCTCGGAAAAAGGCGACGTCACCGCCGTGGTCATCACGGTCTTGAACCCGGCCGAGAGCCTGGACGAGATCCCGCAGGTGGTCACCTACGTCCGCGACATGGTGGACAAGGCCCGGGCCGGGCACCCGGAGATCGACTTCTACCTTGCCGGCGGCGTGATGATCGACATGGCCTTCGCCGAGGCCTCGGAGGCGGACTCCAAGACCTTGGTGCTCACCATGCTGGCCCTGATCATCGTGATCATCGCCGTGTCCATGCGGACCATCCTCGGCACCTTGGTGACCTTCCTGGTCATCATCCTGTCGGTGTTCAGCACCCTGGGCCTGGCCGGCTGGTACGGGCTGGTGCTCAATTCCTCCACGTCGGCGGCCCCGGTGATCGTCATGACCCTGTCGGTGGCCCACTGCGTGCACATCCTGGCCGCCATGCAGCAACAGAGGGCCCACGGGCTCGACAAGCAGGCGGCGCTGGTCGAGGCCCTGCGGGTCAATATGCAGCCCATTGCCATCACGTCCATCACCACGGCCATCGGATTCCTCAGCCTCAACTTTAGCGAATCCCCGCCGTTGCGCGAGCTCGGCAACCTGGTCGCCATCGGGGTGATCCTGGCATGGCTTTACTCGGTCATCTCGGCACCGGCGGTGCTGGCACTGCTGCCCGTCGGGGCACGGACGGCCGCCGACACGAGCCGGTTCATGGATGGCCTCGCCGATTTCGTGATCAGCCGACGCGTGCCGTTGATGATCGCCACGGGTTTTGTCCTGGTCGCGGCCGGGTTCGGCATCACCCGCATCATCCTCGACGATGATTTCATCCGATACTTCGACCACCGCTACCAGTTCCGGGTCGACGCCGATTTCACCCAGGACCGCCTGACGGGCATCCACGCCATCGAGTTCTCGGTGCCGGCGGGCGAGGAGCAGGGCATCACCCGGCCAGAGTATCTGGAGAAGCTCGACAAGTTCGCCGAGTGGTACCGACAACAGGACAAGGTGGCCCACGTCTCGGTGATGAGCGACACCATCAAGCGCCTCAATCAGAACGTCAACGGCGACGATCCCGCCTTCTACGCCATCCCCGAAAGTAGCGAACTGGCGGCCCAGTACCTGATGCTCTACGAGCTGTCGGTGCCCTACGGCCTCGACCTCAACAGCTCCATGGACGTGGGCAAGTCGGCCTCGCGGGTGACGGTGACGCCGGTCAACACGACCTCGGCCGAGCTCCTGGACATCGCCGCAAAGGGCGAGGCGTGGCTCCAGGAGAACGCGCCCGACATGTGGGCCAAGGCCACGGGAATGTCCATGGCGGTGTCGCGCATCTCCGAGCGCAACAACTGGTCCATGCTCCGCGGCACGCTGCTTGCCCTGGTCCTGATCTCGGCGGTTCTGGGCTTCGTCCTGCGTGACGCGCTCATTGCCGGCGTCAGCCTGGCGCCCAACCTGATGCCGGCGGCCATCGCTTTCGGCATCTGGGGCTACCTGTTCCAGGAGGTCAACCTGGCCATCTCGGTGGTCATCGCCATGACCCTGGGCATCGTGGTCGACGACACCGTGCACCTGCTCAGCAAGTACCTGCGCGGCCGCCGGGAGTACGGCATGGATTCGGCTGACGCGGTCCGCTACTCCTTCAGCTCCGTGGGCATCGCGCTGACGGTGACCACGGTGGCCCTGGTCGCGGGTTTCGGCGTGCTGGCCTCGTCGGGGTTCGCGGTCAACGGCGACATGGGCCTGCTCAGCGCCATCACCATCTCGGTGGCCCTGATCGCCGATTTCCTGTTCCTTCCACCCCTGCTCATCCTGCTGGACAGGAGGAAGATGTCATGATTCGTATCGCCACTGCCATTCTAGCCGCCCTGTTGCTCCAGATCGCGCCGGCTGCCGCGGAGACCCCGGAGGAAAAGGGGAAGCGTATCGCCGTTGAGGCCGACGATTACGACTCGGGTTTCGGCGACTCCGTCGCCGACGGAACCATGGTTTTGCGCAACAAGCAGGGCAAGGAGAGCGTCCGCACCTTCCAGGCGCGCACCCTGGAGGTGGAGAACGACGGCGACAAGAGCCTCAACGTGTTCTCCAAGCCGCGCGACGTGAACGGCACCGCGGTGCTCACCTATACCCATCGAGAGGGCGACGACGACCAGTGGCTCTATCTGCCGGCGCTGAAGCGGGTCAAGCGCATCAGCTCCAGCAACAAGTCGGGGTCCTACGTCGGCAGCGAGTTCTCCTACGAGGACCTGACCACGCCTGAGGTGACCAAGTACGACTACAAGTTCCTGCGCGACGAGGCGTGCCCAGGCGACGAGAGCCTGCAATGCTACGTGCTCGACCGTTTCCCCAAGGACAAGGCGTCAGGCTACAAGCGCCAGACGGTGTGGCTTGAGCACAAGACCTACCGCACCTACAAGATCGAGTACTACGACCGCAAGAACGCCTTCCTCAAGACCCTGACCTACCATGACTACTCCCAGTACCTGGACCGCTACTGGCGGCCGGGAAAGATGGCAATGGTCAACCATCAGACGGGTAAGAGCACGGACATGGTGTGGTCGGAGTACCGTTTCCGGACCGGCCTCAGCGACAGCGACTTCAAGCCCAACCGGTTGAAGAGGCTGCGCTGACATGGCCCGCCGGCGCCTCGCCCTCCTGCTGGCCTACGCCTTGGCGGGGTCGGCCATTCCCGCCGCCGCCCAGGACGACGCGGCGGAGAGCGAGCAGGAGGACGGCTGGCTGACCGGCGAGCACGAGTTCACCGGCTACGTGGCCGCCGAGGTCCGCGCCTTTTTCGATGCCTCCGCCCACCTGGACCAGAAGCCGGCCCGGGTGCAACCGGCTTTGCTCCTCCAGCCCGAGTACCGGTACGACTTCAACGACGGCGACGACCGCCTGACGCTGATCCCCTTCGTCCGCCTGGACGCCACCGACCGTGACCGCACCCACGGCGACCTGCGCGAGGCCAACTGGCAGCACCTGGGCAGCGACTGGGACCTGACGGTGGGCCTGGGCAAGGTCTTCTGGGGCGTCACCGAATCCCGCCATCTGGTGGACATCATCAACCAGACCGATGCCCTGGAGGACCCGGACGAGGAGGACAAGCTGGGCCAGCCCCTGATCAACCTGAACTACTTCACCGACTGGGGCACCTTCGGCGTGTTCTACATGCCCGCCTTCCGCCAGCGGCCCTTCCCCGGCCGGGACGGCCGGCTGCGCAGTGCCATTCCCGTCGACGACGACCACCCCGACTACGAGTCCGATCTGCGCGAGCTGCACCCGGACGCGGCGCTGCGCTGGTCCCACAGCATCGAGGACTGGGACGTGGGCATCTACCACTTCCACGGCACCGGTCGGGAGCCGCGCACCCCGCTCGGCGTGGAGCCCAGCTTGCGGCCACGGCTCGTGCCCACCTACGACATCATCGACCAGACCGGCCTCGACGTGCAGCTCACCCAGGGGGCGTGGCTGTGGAAGGGAGAGGCCATCTCGCGGTGGAACAACGGCGACAACCAGTTCTTCGCCTCGGTGGCGGGCTTCGAATACACCTTCTTCGGCGTTTTCGAATCGGACGCAGACATCGGTCTGCTGGTCGAGTACCTGTGGGACGGCCGCAACAGCACCGCCCCGGTCACCTCGGCCGACAACGACGTCTTCGGCGGCGTGCGGCTGACCATGAACGACGTCGACGACACCTCGTTCCTGATCGGCGTGGCGGTGGACAAGAAGACCCAGGCCACCTCCCTGGCGATTGAGGCCGAGCGGCGCATCGGCGACGACTGGAAGATCGAGCTGGAGGCCAGTGGGTTCTTCGGCGTGCCGGTCGAAGACGTGCCGCTGTCCGGCTTCCGCAAGGACGATTTCGTCCAGATCCGCCTGTTCCGGTTCTTCTAACCCGATCCGCACAAACGAATGCCGCCGCCCCGGGGCGGGGGCGGCGGCAGCGTGAGTCGGGCAGCGGCGTTCAGCGCTTGATGGCCGCCACCTTGGCCGATTTGGCCGGCTGCGCCGGAGTCTGCGGCAGATCGATGTCGACCGGATCGGCGCGCCAGATGTCACGGGCGTACTCGGCGATGGTGCGGTCGGAGCTGAACATGCCGGTGCGCGCGATGTTGAGGATGGCCTTCTCGGTCCAGGTTTCCGGGTCCCGGTACAGCGCATCGACGTTGGCCTGGGTCTCGATGTAGCTGCGCAGGTCGGCCAGCAGCATGTAGTAGTCGCCGCCCTCCAGCAGGGCCGACACCAGGGGCCGGAAGATGCCCGGCTCGGTGAGGCTGAAGAAATCGTCCTTGATCAGGTCGATGGCGCGGCGGATCTCATGGTCGCTGTGATAGACGCTCATCGGGTCGTAGCTGCCACGGCTGGCCTCCACCTGCTGGGCGGTGAGGCCGAAGATGAAGATGTTGTCCTCGCCCACCTCCTGCTTGATCTCGATGTTGGCGCCGTCCAGGGTGCCGATGGTCAACGCCCCGTTCATGGCGAACTTCATGTTGCCGGTGCCCGAAGCCTCCATGCCGGCGGTGGAGATCTGCTCGCTGAGGTCGGCGGCGGGGAAGATCTTCTCGGCCAGGGAGACCCGGTAGTCGGGCAGGAACACCACCTTCATCTTGTCGCCGATCTGGGGGTCCCAGTTGATGACGCCGCCGATCTGGTGGATCAGCTTGATGATCAGCTTGGCCATGCTGTAGCCGGGCGCCGCCTTGGCCCCGAAGATGAATGTGCGCGGCACCACGTCCAACTCGGGGGTGTCCTTGATGCGGTTGAACAGGGTGATGATGTACAGGCACAGCAGGAGCTGGCGCTTGTATTCGTGCAGGCGCTTGATCTGCACGTCGAACAGGGAGTCGGGCGACACGGTGACCCCCACCTCGCGCTCGATGTAGTCCGCCAGCGCCGCCTTGTTGGCCCGCTTCACCTCGCGCACCTTCTTGCGGAAGGCCGGCTTGCCGGCATGCTTTTCCAGCCCGCGGAGCTGATCCAGGTCGGTGATCCAGCTGTCGCCGATGGTGTCGGTGATGAGCTGCGACAGCCCCGGGTTGGCCTTGAGCAGCCAGCGCCGCGGCGTTACCCCGTTGGTCTTGTTGTTGAAGCGTTCGGGGAACGTGTCGCCGAAGTCGCGCATGACCCCTTCTTGCAGCAGCTTGGTGTGCAGCGCGGCCACCCCGTTGGTGGAATGGGAGCCGACCACCGACAGGTAGGCCATGCGCACGTGCTTGTCCGGGTACTCCTCGATCAGGCTCATGCGCGCCAGCCGCTCGTTGTCGCCCGGATGGCGGGTCGCCACCTGGCGCAGGAAGCGGCTGTTGATCTCGTAGATGATCTGCAGATGCCGGGGCAGGATGCGCTCGAACATGTGCACCGGCCACTTCTCCAGGGCCTCCGGCAGCAAGGTGTGATTGGTGTAGCCGGTGGCGTTGACGGTGATGTCCCAGGCCTCGTCCCAGTCCAGCTGCTCGTCGTCCATCAGGATGCGCATCAGCTCCGGCACCGCCAGCGCCGGATGGGTGTCGTTGAGCTGGATGGCCACCTTGTCGGGGAAGGCGGTCCAGTCGTCGTTGTCGTTCTTGAAGCGGCGGACGATGTCCTGGATCGAGCACGAGACGAAGAAGTACTGCTGGCGCAGCCGCAGCTCGCGCCCCGCGGACACGCTGTCGTCGGGATACAGCACCTTGGTCAGGTTCTCGGCCATCACCTTGTCCTCGACGGCCTCCACGTAGGAGCCCCGCGAGAAGTCGTGGAAGTCGAACTCCTCGGCCGCCTTGGCCGACCACAGGCGCAGTGTGTTCACGTTGTAGGAGCCGAAGCCGACGATCGGCGTATCGAAGGGCATGCCGATGACCAGGTTGGTGTCCTCCCAGCGCCAGCGGGAACCGCCGTTGAGGCGCTGCTGTTCGGCGCGGCCGTCGAAGCGCACCCGGTAGGAATACTCAGGATGCGGGATCTCCCACGGGTTGCCCAGGCGCAGCCAGTTGTCGGGCTCCTCCACCTGGTAGCCGTTCTCGACCCTTTGGCGGAACATGCCGTAGTCGTAGCGCAGGCCGTAGCCGATGGCCGGCAGCTTGAGCGTGGCCATGGAGTCCAGGAAGCACGCGGCGAGGCGGCCGAGGCCGCCGTTGCCCAGCGCCGCATCGACCTCCTCGTCGCGCAGCACGTCCCAATCGAGGCCCAGCTTGTTCATGGCGTCGCGGCAGGTGTCCTCCATGAGCAGGCTGATGACGTTGTTGCCCATGGCCCGCCCGACCAGGAATTCCAGAGACAGGTAGTAGACCCGCTTGACGTTGCGGTGATGGTAGGTCTGCTGGGTGTTGATCCAGCGCTCGATCAGGCGGTCGCGCACCGCCAGGGCGAGGGCCTGGAAGCGGTCCTGGTTGGTGGCCGTATATTCGTCCTTGGCCAGGGTGTATTTCAGGTGGATGTTGAAGTCGCAGATCAGACTGTCGACGCTCATGCCCATCTGTACATCCATGCAGGCCCCGTCCGCCTTGGCCTGCGTCACTTGTTTTTTCACGTCCTGGACCTTCATTGTTCGTCAACCTCCCTGCAGGAATTCGGGGCATTGGTCCGCTCCACCGCCGCCCGGACGTCCGGCTCTCAGCCGAAGCTCCCGGGGGTGGTGCGACCTTCGTTTCTCCTGACTGAGGCCGGTCGGACCAGACCGGCTCGCCTCCCGTCCCATCTTGTCGTGGGGGCGCCATCATAGCCTCTTAAGCCGCCGCCTTCCAAGGGCGCAACGGGGGTGGGCCGCCGATTGGCCGCCACCCGGGCCACGTCGCCCCGGGCCGCCCAGAAGCCCGCCTTCAGCGGCTTGCATTTGCCGCTCAGGTCGGCGAAGGTGCCGCCGCCACATCGGAGGGACCACACCACATGGCGGGCAAGGACAATAAGAAGGCCGACGCCGGCACCCGGCGGAAGACCCCGCGCAAGCCGGCGGCCGCACCTAAACCCAAGACATCGAAGGACAAATCGGCAGCGGCCCCGCCGCCAGCGCCACCGGCACCGAAACCCGCATCGCCAAAGGGAACCAAGGCGCCGAAGCGTGCGCCCGACCCCGCCGCGGCGCCCTCCGCCGCAGCGGCCGCCGGCGATCGCCCGGCCGCCCCATCGCCGACGCCGGAGCCGGCAACGGAGCTGCCCACGGAGCCGACGCCGATCCCCGTCCCCAGCGCCCCCGGGGCCGGCATCTCCGCCCTCGACATCCTCAGCCAGGCCAAGCCCCAGGCGGCGCCGGACCCGGCGCAGGGTCGGGGACCCCAGGCCCGGACGCTGCCGGTCGCTCCCAAGGCCCCGCCGCCGCCCTCGCCGGCACCCGCGAAACCGCGTGCGCCGGCGAAGAGGCAAAGGCAGCCGGCGGCCGTCGAGGCCGCGCCGGACAAGGACAAGAAAGGCGTCCCCTCACTGTTTTCGAAGCGGGACATCGAGGAGTTCTCGGAAGGCGAACTGGTGCGCGCCTACGAGCGGTTCGGCGCCCACCCGACCACCGTCGACGGGACCGACGGCGTCACCTTCGCGGTATGGGCGCCCAACGCCAGCCGGGTCGCCGTCATCGGCGATTTCAACGACTGGGACGGCAGCCGCCACCCGATGCGCCGCGTGGGCGACGCCGGAATCTGGGAGCTGTTCGTGCCGGGGGCGAAGGACGGGCACCTCTACAAGTTCGAGATCGCGTCCGACTCCGGGGCGCACGTCACCCAGCGCGCCGACCCCTATGCCTTCGCCGGCGAGCGGGCGCCGGGTACCGCCTCCGTGGTCACGGCTCCCGGACGCCATCGTTGGACGGACGGCAAATGGATGAAGGGCCGCGATGCCCGTCATGCCCCCGATGCGCCGCTCAGCTTCTACGAGGTCCATCTCGGCTCATGGCGCCGCAAGCCGGAGGAAGGCCACCGCCTGCTCACCTACCGGGAGCTGGCCGACGACCTGGTGGACTACGTCGTCGACATGGGGTTCACCCATATCCAGCTCATGCCGGTGGCCGAGCATCCCTACGACGGTTCGCTGGGCTTCCATGCCACGGCCCTGTTCGCGCCCACCAGCCGCTACGGCAAGCCCGACGATTTCCGCGCATTCGTCGACCGCTGCCACAAGCAGGGGCTGGGGGTTGTCCTCGACTGGGTGCCCGGATATTTCCCCAACGAGGCCAACGGCCTCGGCGGTTTCGACGGCACGGCCCTGTACGAGCATCCCGACCCCAATCGGGGGCGCGCCAAGGACGGCTATTCGCTGTTCTACGACCACGGGCGCCCGGAGGTGGCGGGCTTCCTGGCCAGCAACGCCCTCTATTGGCTGGACCGGTTCCACATCGACGGGCTGCGCATGAACGATCTGGCGCGCATGCTGTACCTGGATTATGACCGCGGCCCCGGCGAATGGACGCCCAACCTCCATGGCGGCAACGAGAACCTGGAGGCCATCGGCTTCCTGCGCCGTCTCAACGACCTGATCGCCGCCGAACAGAAAGGCGCCTTCACCATCGCCGAGGAGACCTCGGCGTGGCCCATGGTCTCCCATCCGACCCATCTGGGCGGCCTCGGCTTCGGCTACAAATGGGCCGTCGGCTGGGTGTGGGACACGCTCCGCTACATGGCCCGCAATCCGGTGCACCGGAAGTACTACCAGGACGAAATGACCAACTGGCTGCTCCACGCCTTCGACGAGAACTTCGTGCTGCCGCTGACACACGACCACATGTCCATCGGCCGCGGGTCCCTGTTCAGCCGCATGCCCGGGGACCGCTGGCAGCGGTTCGCCAACTTGCGGACCTACTACGCGCTGCTGTACACCCAGCCGGGCAAGAAGCTTCTGTTCATGGGCAGCGAGTTCGCCCAGGACCGGGAGTGGAACAGCGACATCAGCCTGGACTGGCATCTCTTGGGCGACCCGTTGCATGCCGGCGTCCAGAACTTGGTCCGCGACCTCAACCACCTGTACACGGGCACCACGGCGCTCCATCAGGGGGACTGCGATCCCGGCGGTTTCTCCTGGATCGACTACCACGACGCCGACCAGAGCGTCATCGCCTACATGCGCCACGGCAAGGACCCCAGCGATTTCGCCGTCGTGGTCTGCAACTTCACGCCGGTGGTGCGCGAGGGCTACCGCATCGGCGTTCCCGAGGACGGCCTGTACATGGAAAAGCTCAACACCGACGCCGAGTCCTACGGCGGCGGCAATGTCGGCAACTTCGGCGGCGTGCGGGCCGACGCCGAGTCCTCGCACGACCGGCCATACTCCCTGTCCCTGCGCCTGCCGCCGTTCGCCGCGGTGGTCCTGCAACGGGTCGAGGAGTGACGGCCGGCCGACCCGAATGGTGGCGCGGCGCAACGGTTATCCTTTGGTATAAGCGCCGTAACCGTAAGCATAATTCCTATTGAATCCGCACTCGGATACTATCTAGGGGTTGTATCCGGGTGGTCGAGAATGACCGGCAACGGGACGGAAGCGGTTCCCCTGACGGCCGGCGGGTGGCGCGCGCCGGCCCGTCGGGCATGTGGCGTCGAAGTGCGGACGACGGCCCGGCAGCGGCCAGGGACCGAGCCGACCATGCCGCCGCCTGGGTCCACCGGGCCCGGCCCATAGGCCCGACGGTGCGGTACACGCTCCCCTTGCGGATCGGCCTTCTGTCTCTGGCCATCACGGGCCTCGGGGTGGCGGGTATCGCCTATCTGGCGTATCGCGACGCCGGCGCCCTGCTGACCGGGCAGTCCTTCCGCACCCTCGCCGCCGACGTGGTCCGTGAGACCAAGTCCCTTGAGACGGCCATCGACCGCTACCGGCAGGATGTCCTGATCCTGGCCCAATCGCGCGAGGTCCGCGGCCTGATGGGCGCCGCCCAGGCGGGCGGTGGCGACGCGCGGGAAAACGCGACCGTCGGGACGTGGCGGGATCGTCTGGGGGAGTTGCTGGCCACCCTGCTGCGCAACCGGGCGGACCTCCTGCAGGCGCGATTGATCGGCGTCGCCGACGGCGGCCGCGAGATCGCCCGGGCCGAGCGGCTCGGAGACCGCGTCTCCATCGTGCCCGAGGCCGACCTGCAACGGAAGGGAGACCGCTATTACGTGGCCGAGACCCTGGCCCTGACGCAGGGGCCGGTCTATGTGTCGCCGATCGATCTCAACCGCGAGCACGGCCGCATCCAGGTGCCCGCCGTCCCCGTCGTCCGTATCGCAACACCGGTCACCGCCGCGGACGGAACGCCGTTCGGGATCGTCATCATCAACGCCATGTTCCATGAACTCGCCCGGGGTTTCCGCGACAGTCCCGACGGCATCACCTACTTCATCGCCAACCAGCGCGGCGACTACCTGCTCCATCCCGATCCGGGCAAGGAGTTCGCCTTCGAGTTCGAGCGCCGGGCGCGGGTCCAGGACGACTATCCGGTCAGCCGCTCGGTGCTCGAGGCCCGCACGACCGGGGGCGCGGCCTTCTTCGATTTCGCCGACCGGAACGTGGGCATGGTCGCCCATCGGCTCCATTTCGACCCCCTGAACCCGGACCGCTTCCTGCTCGCCGGTGCGGTCGCCTCCCACACGGTCCTGCTCGCCGAGAGCGCCGGCTTCGGCCGCCGCCTGGCCGTGGTGGCGCTGGTCCTCGGCATCGCCCTCACTGTCCTCTCGGTGCTGGCGGCGGCGCTCACCGTGCGCCGCACCCGCGAGCAGTTGCAGACGGTCATCGACGATCAGGCGGAGATGGTCTGCCGTTTCACCCCCGACGGCACCCTGACCTTCCTCAACAGCGCCTTCGCCGCCCACTACGGATGCCGGACCCGGGACCTCTCCGGCGCCAAGCTGTCGGACCCGGCCCTGCGCGGGGAGTGGCGGGTCATCGTCCACACCCTGGCCGGGCTCACGCCGGGCTACCCGATGGCCTACGATGAGCGCCGCGTCCTGTCGGCCGACGGCGAGGAACGCTGGCAGGCTTGGCATACCCGCGCCTTCTTCGACGGCCGCGGACGCATGGTCGAGGCGCAATGCGTGGGCCGCGACACCACGGGCCTCAAGCGGCAGGAGGTGGCCCTGCAGGCGAGCGAGCAGCGGTTCCGGGACTTCGCCGGCGCCGCCTCGGACTGGTTCTGGGAGACCGGGCCGGACCTGCGCTGCACGTACGTTTCCGAGACCTTCGAGCGCATCCTCGGCATCGCGCCCGGCCGCATCATCGGCCGCACCCACGGCGACCTCGCCGAAGGTCCTCTCGGCAACGAGGGCGGCGATGGCTCCGTCGACGACCTGGAGGGGCACCGGCCGTTCAAGGACCTGCGCTTCCGGGCGCGCAACGATGCCGGCGCGGAGGTTTTCTGCAGCATCAGCGGCGTGCCCATGTTCGACGACCGGGGCGCATTCCAGGGGTTCCGCGGCATCGGGTCGGACATCACCGCGCGGGTGCACGCCAAGGCCGATGTCGTCCTCGCACAGGCCCGCCTCCACGATGCCATCGAAAGCATCGCCGACGGCTTCGCCCTGTGCGATGCCGGCGACCGTCTGGTGCTTTGGAACGCCAACTACCGGCGCGGAATGCCCTGGGCCGGCGACGTGCTGGCGCCCGGCGTGCCCTTCGTCGAGGTCGTGCGGGCGGCCGCAAACAGCGGCATGATCCTCGATGCCGAAGGCCGGCGCGAGGAATGGATCGAAGAGCGCATGGCCTGGCACCGCACCGGCGGGCGCTTTCAGGTGCGCCGATACACCGACGGCCGCCGGTTCGAGATTCACGAATCCCGGACCCGCGAAGGCGGCACCGTGATCATCCGCCGTGACGTCACCGCCCGTGAGATCGCCGCCGAGACCCTGCGCCGCAGCCAGGCCAGCCTGGCCGACGCCCAGCGCATCGCCCGCCTGGGAAGCTGGGACCTGGACGTGGTCGGCAACGCCCTGTCGTGGTCCGACCAGACCTACCGCATCTTCGGCCTGGAGCCGGGGGCCACGGTGGCGACCTACGACGCCTTCCTGGCCACCGTCCACCCGGACGACCGGGAGCTGGTGGAGACCGCGGTGAAGGCGGCCCTGTACGCCGACGTCCCATACAGTCTCGACCACCGCATCGTCCTGCCCGACGGCACCGAGCGCATCGTCCACGAGGAAGCCGAGGTTTCGTTCGACGACTCAGGCATCCCGGTGCGCATGACCGGCACGGTTCAGGACATCACCGAGCAACGCCGTGCCGAGGAAGACGTCCGCAAGCTGTCGCGGGCCGTGGAACAAAGCCCGGCCATGGTCGTCATCACCGACACCGACGGCGCCATCGAGTACGCCAACCCGCGGTTCTACGAGGTGACCGGCTACCGGCCGGAGGACGTGGTCGGCAGGAACCCCCGCATCCTCAAGTCGGGTCAAATGCCGGCCGAGACCTATGCGGACCTGTGGGCCACCATCACCGCCGGGCGCGAGTGGCACGGCGAGCTGCGCAACAGGAAGAAGAACGGCGACATCTTCGTCGCCGGGGCCACCATCGCCCCCATCCGCGACGGCGACGGGACCGTGACCCATTTCCTCGGAGTCGAGGAGGACATCACCAAGACCAAGGAGACCCAGGCCCAGCTCATGCACATGTCGACCCTGGCCTCCCTCGGCGAGATGGCCACCGGCATCGCCCATGAGCTCAACCAGCCCCTCAGCGTCATCCGCATGGCCGCCGACAGCACGCGCGAGCTGCTGGCCGAGGACGCGGTCCCGGCCGCGGTGCTGGCCTCCAAGCTCGACCGCATCTCCCGGCAGACCGACCGGGCGGCGGCGATCATCGAGCACGTGCGCGCCTTCGGGCGGCGACCAGACGAAGCGTCGGAGACGGTGTGCCTGCGTTATGCCGTGCTCGCAGCCGCCTCGATGATCCAGGAGCAGTTGCGGCTCAACCAGATCGCCGTCGGGTTCCACCTGCCCCCGTCCGCCCGCCTGGTCCGCGGGCGGGGAGTCCAGATGGAGCAGATCCTGATCAACTTGCTGGCCAACAGCCGCGATGCCATCCGGGACAAACGCCAGCGCCTGGGCACCGAAACGTCCGATCGCATCGACGTCCACCTGGCCGACGGACCCGAGCGCGGACAACTGCGCCTGTCGGTGCGCGACAGCGGCGGCGGCATTCCGTCCGAGTTCCTCGACCGGGTGTTCGAACCCTTCTTCACCACCAAGCAGGTCGGCGAAGGGACCGGGCTCGGCCTGTCCATCAGCTACGGCATCGTCAAGGAGATGGGTGGCACCATTGCCGCCGCCAACGTCAACGGCGGCGCCGAGTTCACCATCGTGTTGCCGGCCGGCGGCGACCGGCGGGAGGTCCCGGACGCGGTGTGCGCGCTGTGCCCCGACGTCTGCCGAAACGGTGCCCCCGCCCCGGATGACGGCACGGCGCCCGGCGACCCGCCGCATGAGCCGGCAGGGGCGACATAGCAGAAAGCGGGTGTACAATAGGATTGGCACGCCACATACGGGCCGGCCCCGGCCATACACGGGACAGGAGGGGAAGGCCATGAGCCCCACCGGCCGCCTGGCGCCCACGGCGCTGGCGGCGGCGATGGTTACGGCCTGTCTTTGGACGGTCGTGGCGTCGGCCGAACCGCCTGCGACCACGCCGATGACGGCGGCGGTCCCACGGTCGTGGCCACCCCTCTACCAGCCCGACGGGCAGGGCGGCGCGGGCGGGTTCGGCGTCCAGTTGATGAACGAAGTGGCGCGGCGGGCCGGGGTCACGTTGACCTACCGGGTCGAGGAGACATTCGCCGACACCTTCGAGGCGCTGCGGCGAGGAGATGCCGACCTCATCCCCATGCTGGCGGTGACGGAGGCGCGGATGGCCGAGTTCGCGTTCGGCATGCCGGTCCAGACCGACCGCATCCTGGTCTTCGTCCGCACCACGGCGACGGACATCGACGGCCTCGAGGACCTGGCCGGCCGGCCGGTGGCCCTGGTCGACAAGACCCTGCCGACGGAGTCGCTGGCGGCCGGCGTCGCCATCCGCCCGGTCACCTTCGACAAGGTCTCCGAAGCCCTGTTCGCCCTGATCGGCGGCGCGGCGGATGCCCTCATCCTGTCGGAAGGCGTGGTGTGGAAGCGAGCCCGCGAAGCCGGGGTCGCCGACCTCATTAAGGTCGTAGGCGAGCCGGTGCGCGAGTTCAAACGGGCGATGGTCGTCCGCAAGGAGGACCGTGCCCTGCTCGACCGGTTCGACCCCATCATCGCCCGAGTGCTGCGGTCGCCCGAATACCGCCGCATCTACACCACGTGGTACCAGGAGGCCCCTCCCTACTGGACGCCGCGGCGCATTCTCGCCGCCATGGGTTTGGTCATCGTCATGGGCACCATCGCCCTCCTGGCATGGCATTACCGGGCGGTGGTCGCCCTCAACGCTCGCCTGCGCGCCACGGTCGCCGACCTGGAGGCGGCCGAAGCGGCCATCAGAACCAACGAGAACCGCTTCCGGGACTTCGCCGAGTCGGCGTCCGACTGGTTCTGGGAAATGGGCCCGGACCTGCGGTTCAACTGGCTGTCACAACCCCAAGAGTTCGTCGCCGGAGTCAGCCGGCAATCCATCGTCGGCAAGACGCGCCAGGAGTTCGCCAAAGGCGACGACGACGACCCGGTGTGGATGCAGCACCGGAAAGACCTTCTTGCACGGCGGCCGTTCAAGGATTTTCGATACCTCGTGACCTCCGATAGCGGCGAGGACTGCTTCGTGAGCGTCAACGGCGTCCCCGTCTACGACGAAAATGGGACCTTCCAGGGCTACCGGGGCACGGCGACCAACGTCACCGAACAGGTGGCGGCGGAGACCCGGTTGCAGGACGCCATCGAAAGCATCGCCGACGGCTTCGCCCTGTTCGATGCCGACGACCGGTTCGTGCTGTGCAACGAGAACTACACCCAGGCGTTCTCTGGGGTTTCCCACATGCTGGTGCCCGGCGTTCGGTTCGAGGAGTTGGCGCGGGTCCTGGCGGAACGGGGCGATGTGGTCGATGCCCGCGGCCGGGCCGAGGAGTGGGTGCGCGAGCGCATGGCCATCCATCGGTCCTCGGACCGGGTTCATGAGCACCGGTTCCGCGGCGGCCAATGGATCGAGATCCGCGAATACCGGACCCGTGACGGCGGCACCGCCATCATCCGCGCCAACGTCACCGCGCGGAAACGGGCGGAACTCGCGGTGCGCGACAGCGAGGAGCGCCTGCGCGGCATCATGGACACGGTCCGCGACGGCATCGTGGCCATCGACGAAAGCGGCGCCATCGACACCTTCAATCCGGCGGCCGAAAGCCTGTTCGGCTACACCGCCGACGAGGTGATCGGCAAGAACGTCCACGTCCTCATCCCCGAGTCGTCCCGCGCCGTTCATGATGGCCATCTCGACCGGCTGGCGAGGGGTCAGGTCGACATTTCGGTGCTGGGCGGCGGCCGCGAGGTGGAGGGGCGGCGCAAGGACGGATCGGTCTTCCCGGTGGAATTGACGATCAGCATCCTGCAGCGGGACGGCCACCGTTTCTACATCGGTGTCATCCGCGACATCACCGATCGCAAACAGGCCGAAGAGATCCTGCGGCTCAGCCAGCGTATTCTCGACGCCATCCCCGAGCAGGTCGCCTTCTTCGCCCCCGCCGCGACCGGTGGCCCCGTGGAATACGTCTACCGCTACGTCAACCGAGCCTATGCGCAGGCGCATGGGGTCGACGGCGACAACGTCGGCGGCACGGGGGTCAGGGCGGCGGTGAGCGACGCGTTCTTCGAAAGCTGCCTGCGGCCGCACCTGGATGCGTGCCTGGGCGGCGAAGAGGCCAGGCTGGAGCAATGGATCGCCTTTCCCGACGACCACGAGCGGTACATGGCCACCGTGTTCCTGCCGCTGCGCGGCCAGAACGGCGAGGTCGAAGGCATTGCCGCCGTCGGGCGCGACATCACGGCGCGCAAACGCGCCGAGGAGGCCCTCCGCCAAAGCGAGACCCGCTTCCGGGTCATCGCCCAGACGTCGCCCGTGGGAATCATGATGGTCCGCGAGGCGGACAGCGTGGTCCTTTTCGCCAACCGCGCCCTGAGCACGCTGGTCGGCGTTTCGGCCGAAGACCTG
Source organism: Rhodospirillales bacterium (assembly GCA_028277795.1). Taxonomy (GTDB): domain Bacteria; phylum Pseudomonadota; class Alphaproteobacteria; order Rhodospirillales; family JANQFP01; genus JANQFP01. The sequence goes on along the minus strand of JANQFP010000017.1, from coordinate 20,071 downwards.
GCGGGCCGTGACGTCAGGACGCTGTGCTACGAACCGAAGGACACTCCGGCCGTCATCGCCGCTCCCAGAGCACATGCCACCGGTGCCGTGGAGACCCGGTTCAGGCATGCCGACGGCACCGTGCGCTGGGTCCTGGTATCGAGCCAGGGCGTCGAATACGGCGGCGACACGGTGATCCTGTCGTCGGTCACCGACGTCACCGAGGCCCGGTTGACGCAGCAGCAGTTGGCCCAGACGGCGAAGATGGCGACCCTCGGTGAAATGGCCTCGGGCATGGCCCACGAGCTCAATCAGCCGCTCAGCGTCATCTCCATGGCCGCCGAGTTCTGTCTTCTGTCCATGGACGAACAGCGGCTCGATCCCGCGGTTCTGAGGAGCAAGCTGGAGACCATCGGCGGACAGACGGAACGCATGGCGGAAATCATCGGTCACATGCGCCTGTTCAGCCGCAAGGAACGCGACGAGGAGCCGCAGACCTTCGATCCCCGATGGCCGCTGGCCAGCGCCGTCGACCTGCTGGCCGATCAGTTCCGGTTGGCGGGCATCCGAATGGAGCAGGCGCTGCCCGTCACCTGCGCGGCGGTGTCCGGCCGCCCGTTGCGCCTGGAGCAGGTCCTACTCAATCTCCTCAACAACGCCCGCGATGCCGTGTTGACGGCGGCCGCCGACGGCGGCGCCGATTTCGTCCCCACCGTGACCGTCGAGGTCATCGACGATGCCGCCAACGGCATGGTGGTCATCGCGGTGTGCGACAACGGCGGCGGCATCGCCGAGGACGACCTCGGTCGCGTCTTCGACCCGTTCTTCACCACCAAGGCGGAAGGCGAGGGAACGGGCCTCGGACTGTCCATCAGCTTCACCCTGGTCCACGGCATGGGTGGCCGCCTGACGGTCAGCAACGTGAACGACGGCGCCCGCTTCGAGATCGCCCTGCCGGCGGCGCCCCAAGCGGCGGAGACCCTGCCCGAGTCCCCGGCGGCGGCGACGGCGGCCGGGCAGGGGACGCCGACACACGAGGGCCCCGTGCGCGTCCTCGTGGTCGAAGACGAGGACCTGGCGGCCCATGGGATGGCCGACTACCTGAGGCACAAAGGCTATGCGGTCGATACCGTGGGCAACGGCGCCGCGGCCCTCGATCGCCTGGGCGCATGGGGGGCCGACGTCGTGATCACCGACCTGCGCATGCCGGTGATGGACGGCAACGATCTGCTGCGCGAGCTGCGCAAGCGTGGCGCCGAGGTGCCGGTCATCGTCGCCACCGGCCACACCAACCTGTGGGACGAGCAGGACATCGTCGCCGAGGGCGCGGCCGCCGTGCTCAAGAAACCGGTACGACTCCAGGACCTGAAGGATGCCGTCGATCGGGTGACCAACGGCGGTTGAGCGCGCTTCGGAAAACGGTGTGTTCTTTGTTCCGTGTCAGGACGGCAGACCGACGTCCCGGCTCAGGGCCAGGGTCTTGGCCACCGCCTGCGCCCGGTTGGACACCCCGAGTTTGCGGAAGACGTTCTGCAGGTGCACCTTGACCGTGATCTCCTTGAGGTCCAGTTCCCGGGCGATGGCCTTGTTGGGCAGCCCCTTGACCAGCAGGGAAAGCACCTCGCGCTCGCGCGCAGTCAGATCATCGAGCGGGGTCCCGGTCGCTGAATCGGCCGGCGGCGCGTCCGCGCCGCGTTCGACCGAAGGAACATCGCCCCCGGGCAGCGCGATGGTCGGCACGTAGGTCTCGCCCGACAGGATCAGGCGCACCGCGCTGAGCATGGCCTTGCCGCTGATGGTCTTGGGGATATAGCCGCGGGCGCCCTGGTTCAGCGCGCCGACCACGTCCTCGCGCTCGATGGACCCCGACAGGATCACCGTCGGCACATCGGGGTGATGCTCGATCATCTCGGTGAGTCCCTGCAAACCGTTCATGCCCGGCATGTTGAGGTCCAGGATGATCAGATCGAAGCGCGGATGGGAGGCAGCGATGGATCTCGCCTCCGGCAACGACGACGCCTCGATCACCGTCACCCCCTCCTCGAGGGTCTTCAGGAACGCCCCGAGGTTTTCCCGGATAAGGGTGTGATCGTCGGCCAATAGGATTTGCATCGCCCCCGCCGAAACCGGACCCGCGGGGCGGCGTCCCGGCCCGTACGTCCCCGCCGTTATCACAACAGCGAATCGTATTTTCGCAGGAAACCCTGTCGGTGGCCAGACAGTTGGTCAGCCATCCGGTAAGGCGCCGTTCCATTTCCCAATCACACCGGCGCTCACGCGGCGCGCGCCATCAACAGCCGCCCCAGGTCCTCCACCGGCACCGGGTGCCCGAACAGGTAGCCCTGGAGCTGATCGCATCCTTGATCGCGCAGGAATCGCGCCTGGTTCTCGCTCTCCACGCCTTCGGCGACCACGGTCATGCCGAGGAAATGCGCCAGGTCGATAATGGTGTTGGTGAACGCCGCGTCGTTGGCATCGTCGGGCAGGTGCCGGACGAAGGTACGGTCGATCTTGACCACCGAGGCGGGGAACCGTTTCAGGTAGGCAAGCGAGGAATACCCGGTCCCGAAATCATCCAGCGAGATGGTGACACCCTTGGCGCGCAACTGGTTGAGGTTGGCGAAGGCCGCATCCACGTCGTCCATCGACCGCCCTTCAGTGACCTCCAGCTCCAGCCGCTCCGGCGGCAAGCCCGTATCGTTCAGGATTTCGGCCACGGTGGCGACGATGTTGCGGCTCAAGACCTGCAGGGGTGATAGGTTGACCGCCACCTTGGGCGGCGACGTTCCGACCGCCGGCCAGGCCAACGCATCGCGGCAGGCCCGGTCCAGCACCCAGCGGCCGAGCGGGTGGATTTCCCCGCTCGATTCGGCGATGGCGATGAACACGTCCGGGGACACCATCCCCAGCCGGGGGTGGCGCCAGCGGACCAAGGCCTCGGCCGCCACCGCGTGGCCGTGCACCGAGTCCACCCGGGGCTGGTAGTGTAGGACCAGTTCGCCCCGCCGCACCGCCTTGGGCAGGTCCTGCCGCAGGGCGGTCCCGTCGGTGACCTTGGCCGCCCAGTCGTCGTCATGCAGACGGTAGACGTTGGGACCTTCGACGCTGGCCCGCTGGGCCGCGATCCCCGCCCGTCGGAATAAGGCCTCGGCATCGGCGTCGCCGGGGACGCCGACGGCGATGCCGATGCCGACGGACGTGACCGCGTCGCGGCCTTCCAGGATGACCGGCATGCGGGTGGACCGGATCATGCGGTCGGCCAGGCCGCATGCCTCCTCCGGTCCCCGGCAGCGGTGCAGGATGACGCCGAATTCATCGTCGCCCAGGCGCGCGATGAGGTCGGCGCCGTCATGCCCGCCAGCGGCCGGCCGCGACTCCAGGCAGGCACCGAGACGCCGGGCGATGGTAGTGAGGATGGCTTTCCCCGCGGCCAGGCCCAGGGTGTTGCTGAGGTCCTTGAGACTGTCGAGCCGGACCACCAGCACCGCCGGCAGCACATGCGGCGATCGGACCCCCCGAACGGCCTGCTCCAGGGCGGCGAGGAAGCGGTCGCGGTTGGCCAGCCCGGTCAGCGGGTCGGTCTGCTCCAGTTCCTGGATGGTGCGCGTCGCCTCGGCTACGGCCGCGTCGAGGCGGCGCAGCTTGGTCCGCTCCCGATCCGCCACGCGCGCCACCTGATCGAGTCGGGCCCGAACGGTCGCCATCAGGATGCCGAAATCGACCGGCTTGGTCAGGTAGTCGTCGCAGCCCAGGGTCTTGCCGTCGATGATCGACTCGCGGTCGGCCAGGGCGGTAAGGAAGATGAAGGGCATGTCGGCCCGCTCCGGGTGGTCCCGGCGCACGGTGCGCAGCACGTCGAGCCCCGACATCCCCGGCATGGTGATGTCGCACAGCACCAGATCGGGCACCTCCTCGACGATGGCCCGCAGGCCCGCCTCGCCGGTGGGTGCCGCCACCGTGGTGAAGCCCGCGTCGCGGAGTTCCTCGACGATGTCGTCCCGGATCGGCGCCTCGTCCTCGATACACAGGATCTTGACCATGGGGTCACCTCGCGCCGGCCGCCGCTGCGGCGCGCGTCGGTGCCCGCCCGGCCCCCAGGGCCCCACACCGACCGCCGCCGTCCGTTGCCTCGGCCACCCCCTCTCTCCGCGTTCAAATGTCCCAGTCGTTGGCGGAGGGCGCGGACGCGAGGCGGACGGTGAACGTGGTGCCGGCGCCTTCCTCGCTGACCACGTCGATGGTCCCGCCATGCATCTCGACCAACTCGCGCACCAGATGGAGGCCGATGCCGGTCCCCGGAATGCCGGCCGCGGTCCTGGCCCGGAAGAAGCGTTGGAACAGGCGCGGCACCTGGTCGGACGGAATACCGACGCCGTGATCGCGAACCGACACCGCGGCGACATTGCCTTCGCTCCATCCGGCGATCTCGATGCGCGGCTGCCTGCCTGAGTACTTGACCGCGTTGGACACCAGGTTGGCGAACACCCTCTCGATGTACTCCGGATCGGCGTAGACGGCGGGCGGCAGGTCTGCCATGTCGACGACGAAGTCGTGATCGGTGCTGATTTCCGCCTGCCTGGCGACGACCCCGGCCACCACCTCGGCCAGGTCGAACGGCCGGCGCGACAGCTCGATCTTGCCGGCGTCCAGCCGCGAGGCGCACAGGGTGCTGTCGATGAGGGTGGTCATCCGCGCCACGGCCTTGCGGATCCGCTCGGTCTTCTCGGCGACGTCGTGCGGCTTCAACGCCCCCTTGCGGCGCACCAGCCGCTGGGCGGCGCCGTCGATGATGGCCAGCGGCGTGCGGAACTCGTGGGACACCATGGAGACGAACTCCCGCTGCAAGCGGTTGAGCTGGCGTTCCTTGCCCAAGCTGTGCTCCAGGGCGGTCCTGTACCGCCGTTCGGCCCGGCGGGTGCGGATGGTCTCAACCGTGCGGGCCGCCGAATGGACCAGCTCGCGCAGCGAGATGGGCTTGGTGAGGAAATCGGCCGCCCCCGCCTGCAGGGCCTGGATGGCCTCGTCCCTCCCGGCGTGGCCGGTGAGAACGATGACCTCCATGTCGCGGCCGGCTTCGTCGCGGAGCCGGCGCATGAGTTCGAGTCCGCTCATGCCCGGCATGCGGATATCGGTGAGCACCAAGGCGATCTCGGGGTCCGCCTGAATCCTGCGCAGGGCTTCGAGGGCATCGAAGGCGGTCTCGCAGTCGAAGCCTTTCGCCCGCAGGTATTCGGCCATCTCCTCGACGATGTCCGGTTCGTCGTCCACCACCAGCAGCCGGACCGAGGCCTCCTCCGTCGCGGTGCGGTCGGCGAACGAATCGGTGCCGGCCCTCGCGCTGGCGGGCGGGCGTGACCCCGAGGCTGTGGTCTCTGCGCTCATCATCGCCATACCGGTTCCCCCGTATCGGCCCGCGGCGTCGCCAGCGGAGTCCGTCCCTCGCCCAGCACAACCTCCATTGTAACGCCAAAACAAAAGAAAAGAAATTAGGTGGAGGGATATTTGATAACTATCCATCCGTATAACATATTATACTTTTGTATATGGCTAATTGGCGACGGAATAATGGATAATTTGGAAAATTATCTTATAATTGCTTATCAAGACCTTGAATCCCTGGGCCGGTGGCGGCATTTCCGAGATGTCGGACCGGGCTTCGAAAGGCGCGTTCATGGCGACCATCCTGTGCATCGAGGACGAAGCCGACCTCAGGGCGGACATTGTCGAGGACCTGCAGGAAGCCGGATACAAGACCCTGGAAGCGGGCGACGGCACCACCGGTCTGGACCTCATCGTCGACCGCGAACCGGACTTGGTGCTGTGCGACATCACCATGCCGGGACTGGACGGGTATGCGGTCCTGCGGCGGCTGCGCGAAGATCATCCGGACCTCGCCGATATCCCCTTCCTGTTCCTGACGGCCCGCGCCGGCCGCCAGGACATCATCGCCGGCAAGACCCTGGGGGCCGACGACTATCTGGTTAAGCCCGTCGACTTCGAGATGCTGCGGGCGACGGTGCAGTCGCGCCTGCGTCAAGTGGCCCGCATGCAGGCCCACAAGCACGCGCAGATGGCGGCCCTCTCCCGCGCCATGATTGCCAGGGAGTCAGCGGTCGTCGATGCCGATGCCCTGCCTCGCATTCCGGCCAACGCCGGCCCCCTGGACCCCGGCGACCTGATGACCGTGGTCACGGTGATCAACGGCGAGGTCGACCTCGATCCCGTCATTGAGGACCTGGAAGCGGCCGGTCACTGCGTCTTCGCCGTGGACAGCGGCGCGGAGTTCCTGGCCGCCCTCCAGAACGTCGCTGCCGACGTGGTCCTCATGTCCTATCAAACGGCCGACTTGGCCGCGCCCGCGGTGATGGAGGCGCTGGGCCGGGCGCCGGTCCGATCCGCCTTTCCCGTTATTCTGCTGTTGCCGCCGGACATGTCGGACCTGCCGGACCCGCGGCATGCCACCCTGTTCGACGACGTCATTCGGACTCCGTACGATCGGCAGAAGCTCGTCGAAAAGGTGGTCAGCCTGGCGACGCGCGGCGACGACGACGGCCTGCAGGCCACCGCCTAGGCGGAGTCGCCATCGGAAGGCCCGTGTCCCGAGACGAGGCGCGTGGCAGCACGCAAGGAAGGGCCATGGCCACGATCCTGTGCATCGAGGACGAAGCGGACATCCGCCACGACATCGCCGAGGAACTGCGGCAGAACGGATACGACGTAGTCGAGGCAGGCAGCGGCGAGGACGGACTCGAGGCCCTGACCCGCCACCGCCCCGATCTTATCCTGTGCGATATCACCATGCCGGGCATGAGCGGATTCGACCTGATGGAGGACCTCCGCCGCAATCATCCGCGCTATGCCGAGACGCCGTTCATCCTCCTTTCGGCCCTCGCGGAACGCGAGGACGTGGTCGCCGGGCTGGACCGGGGGGCCGACGACTACTTGACCAAACCGGTGGATTTCGAGTTGCTGCTCATGAAGGTGAAGTCCTCACTACGGCAGATGGCGCGTATGGCGGAGAACAAGGAGAAGGAGCATGTCAAGCTGTACCGCAGCCTGACCGGCAGCGACGAACCCGGGGCCGAACGACTAGCGGCGGCCAGCGGGCCGCGGATCGTCCTGGTCGGACCGGCCGATCCCGACCTCGACGGCATCGGCGCCACCCTCGACGGCCGGGGATACGCGGTGACCCGGATCGCCAGCGGCATGGAGTACGTCCGGCGCGTCGACGAGCTCCAGGCGGACCTGACGCTCATCGCCTTCCAGAGCACCGACATGCAGGCGCCGATGATCGCCAAGTTCGCCAGACGACGGGCCGAAGGCCCCTTGGGACCGCTGGTCCTCCTGTGGCCAACGGCGTTCGAGGGGCTCCCCGAATCCTCCGCCGCACGGTACCTGGACCACGTCCTCAAGGTCCCGGTTTCGGCCGAGGCGCTGACGGCCAAGGTGGACGAGTGGACGGCCCAGGCCCGCGATTCCACCGGGCCCGCGGACGCCGCAGAACCGGGCACGTGACGGTAGCCCGGCCATCGCATGAAAAAGGGGGCACCGCGCCACTTCCCGGGAAGCCGCGCGGTGCCCCCTACCACTTGCCTTTCCGCCGTCAGCGCGGCGTCAGGCGGCGATCCAGCGGTCGTACCAGGCGGTCAGGTTGAACAGGGTCCATAGGTGCAAGGCGTGATCCCGCCGTGCCGAGCGGTGATCACGGAACAGGTCGGCGATATGGCCGCGGTCGAAGATGCCGCGATCGAGCAGCCGCGAGCCGAGCACCGCCGCCTCGGCGCGGCCGCCGAAGTCGCCGCGCAGCCACTCCGCCATGGGCGCCCCGAAACCCATCTTGGGGCGGTACAGCACGTCGTCGGGCAGCAGGTCGGCCAGCGCGCGCTTGAGCAGGTACTTGGGCTCGCCGCCCCGCACCTTCCAGGCCATGGGGATGTCCATGGTGAACTCGACGAGCCGGTGATCGAGGAACGGCACCCGCCCTTCCACCGAGGTCGACATGGTGATCTTGTCGACCCGCATCAGCAGCAGCTCCGGCAGGCGCAGGCGGAACTCGGCGTGGATCATGCGGGTGAGCGCGTCGGGGTCGCCGTGCCCGCGGTCGAAGGCCGACAGCATGGCGCCCACCGCTGCGGCGCTGTCGGGGTCGGCCAGCCCCGTCAGGTCGAAGCCGGCGGCGGCCAGGTCGGGCCAGCCGTCGCTCCGCGGCGCCTCCCGGACCAGGCGTCCCTTGTGCACGTTCCAGAAGGCGTGCGCCCCGCTCCAGAACAGCTCCTGGCCGCGGCCCGCCCGCATCAGGATGTCGGCGTAGCGGTCCAGGCGCCCGGTGAACGGCGCCGCCGCCATCGCCGCCGCCTCGGCCACCGCCGCCACGGCGCGGCGCACGGACTCCGGCACCGTGCGGGTGTAGGGCCGCCAGAACCACCGATGGAGGCGCAGGTACGCCATGTAGCTGCGGTAGCCGGAGAACTGCTCGTCGGAACCCTCGCCGACCTGGACCACGGTGACGCCGCTGTCCTTGGCCAGGCGGGAGACGAAATACAGCGGGATGCACACCCAGTCGGCCAGCGGCTCGTCCTGGTGATGCACCAGGTCGTCCAGGTAGCCGACCATGTCGGCCTCGCCGATCAGCACCTGGTGGTGGCGGGTGGCGAACAGCCGGGCCACCCGGTCGGCGTAGTCCAGCTCGTTGAGCCGTGGATGGTCCTTGAAGCCGACGGTGAAGGTTTCCACCGGGCGGTCCATGAAGCGGCTCATCAGCCCCACGTTGGCCGACGAATCGATTCCGCCCGACAGGAACACCCCGAAGGGGACGTCGGACATCATGCGCTTCTCGATGGCCGTCTCCAGGCGCTCCCGGATACCGCGCACGTAGATCTGCTCCTGCTCCGGGCCAGGCATCAAAGCCGTCTGCTCGGCGCCGTCGATGCCGTGCCCCGGCACCGCGTCCCAGTACCGGCGGGCGTGCATGGTGCCTTCACCGTTCACCTCCAGCAGGTGCCCGGCGGGTAGCTTGAAGATGCCCTTGAACATGGTCAGCGGCGCCGGCGTCACCAGGAAGCTGAGGTAGTGGTTCAACGCCGCCGGCTCGATGTCGCGGGCCACCAAGGGGTCGGCGAGCAGGGCCTTGATCTCGGAGGCGAACAGGAAGCGGCCGGCGGCGCGGGTGAAGTACAGAGGCTTGATGCCGATGCGGTCCCGGGCCAGGGTCAGGACCCGCCGTCCCTGGTCCCACAGGGCGAAAGCGAACATGCCATCGAGGCGGTCCACCAGTCCCCCGGCCCCCCATTCCTCGTAGCCGTGGACCAGCACCTCGGTGTCCGAGTGGTCGCTGCGGAAGCGGTGGCCGGCCCGCTCCAGCTCGCGCCGCAGGCCGGCGTGGTTGTAGATCTCGCCGTTGAAGGTGACCAGGACCGAGCCGTCCTCGTTGGCCATGGGCTGGGCCGCCCCGTCGGTCAGGTCGACGATGGCAAGGCGGCGGTGGGCCAGCCCGACGCGGCCGTCCTCGGACACCCAGCAGCCCGCCCCGTCGGGGCCCCGGTGGACCATGGTGTCGCGCATGGCGTCGAGCAGGGCGGCCACGGGGCCACGCCCGGGCGGCGGGCCGCGGCCGTCGTGAAGGATTCCGGCGATGCCGCACATGTCAGGTCGTCCGCCGCTCCTTCGCCGGCACGTCCGGGCCGACGCAGCCCACGGCCAGCGCCGCCAGCAGCCAGGCCATGGCCACCCACCAGTTCTGCCACAACCCGTAGGACAGACCGCCGATCACCAGGTAGCCGGTGGTCGCCGCCGCACGCAGCGGGTCGGCCAGCGGGGGCGCGGCCCCTGCCGGCGGCACGAGGACGATCCAGATGACCACCGCCATCAGCAGGCCCCCCGGCACGCCCAGCTCGAGCCACGCCTGGAGAGCCGAGTTGTGGGGATGCAGGGGCAGCAGCTCGCGGTCCCAGAATGCCAGCGGATCGAGGTTCAGGTTCTGGTCGCCGCCCGGGATCCGGCGTGACGCATCCATGCCCCACCCCCGCCACGGATGCTCGAACACGCGGTCGGTCACGAAATGCCAGACGTAAATGCGGTGCACCGCCGACGGATACACGGTCCCGACCTTGTGGAACATGTCGTCGCCGCTCGGAACCAGCCGCATGGCCGCGGGGGCGGCGATGGTGACGCCGGCGACGACCACTGCAAGAACCAGCAGCCCACGGCGCCCCCAGACCCGGACCATCAGAAAGGCCGCCGCCGCCCCTCCCATGGCCCCGAGGACGGTCATGTTGGACAAAAAGGCGAAAGCGGTGATCACGGCGGCGACCAGAACGGCGCCGGCCCACCAGCCTCGGCGCCGCCACAGCACCGTCGCCGCCGGCGCGGACAACAACGCCAGAACGGCCTCGCCGCGCGACAATGGGGTGAAGGGGTCGCCCTCGTGCCGGCCCCACAGGGACTCACCGGAGGCCAGGACGTAACCGACGGCGACCCCGAGGACCACGAAGCCAAGGCCGTACCCCGCGAGAAATGCGTCCTCCAGTCGGGCGCGGCGGGAGTCGTCGAGATCGGCGGCCGCCCGGAGGACCACCAGCCCGGCCACGCACAACACCGCCACCTTGAGGGTCAAAGTGGCGGCACGCAGGGGGTCCGGAGCCCAGCCGGCGCTGGCCACGCCGATGGCGGCAAACGCCGCCAGCGGAATGGTCAGGCGTAGCGGGAACGCCCGCGTAAATCGTCGTTCCGGCCACAGCATCACAGCCCCGGCGAAACAGGCGATTCCCAACAGCGGCACCAGCCCCCGGGGCGCCGCAACCCCAACCGGCCCGATCAGCGCGGTCGCGGCCAGCAACATGATGAATGGGGCGGGCGAGCGTCCACTGTCCATGGCGGCCTAGGCCCCACCGTCCGTGGCCGCGACCCGCCTGATCACCCGATAGGGACCGAACGTGGCAACCACCTCGAAGCCTTCGGCCGACACGGGGACGACTGCGGCCATGGTCTTCCCTTTCGGTGCGTCGGTGACGATTCGCAACTCATCATCGGGATGCACGCCCTCGGCGCAGGTGTTTCGGTTCCGGACTCCGAATCCGTCGACCAGGAGGAAATCGCCGAGCGCGCCGACCTTGTACCGGGGATCACGAATGTTGAAAGAGGCCTGATAGCCGGAAAACGGCACCTGGTAGCCGATCATGGCGGATTCGTGCCCCTGCTCCCGCAGCGAACGTCCGACGAACTCCATGGTCTTCCTGAAGGGGTGCTCCTCGCCGGAAAATCCGCGGCGGGCCCAGGAGGTGGTTTGCTTGGATACGACCCCGCCGCACACGGCCGCGAGCAGGACACCGGCCGCCAATGCGGCCACCCCCGGCCGGGGCGCCAGCCGCGGCAGGATGTGGACGACAAAAACGGCGAGGAAGATGCTCTGGAACGGCCACAGCCACATGAACCGCCGGGCCACGCTCGGGGTTGTCAAAACGATCAGCAAACCGGCCGGAACCACCAGAGAAATGGCCAGAACGCGCAGGAACTCAATGGAGAAGGCCGGTTCGCGGACGCTGACGATGGCGTCACGCGTTCGGCCGATCAGACGTCCCAATGGGCGGCGGGCCAGCAGCCCGAGCCCGCCCAAGATCATCACCGTCTGGAAGCTGCGGATGACCGCGATCTCCTCGGGCCAAAGGTGCCCGTCGCGGCTGATGAACTGGCGGAGCAACACCTCGTTGACGACGACACCCGCCACCAACGCGGCACCACCGGCGGCCGAGGCCAGCATTGGCACCCACCGGACCCTTCGCCAAGGCGGCTCCGCCTTCCGGCGCCCCCGGGAAAGACCGACCACCAAGACGAACAGGACGATGAGCCCAAGGACGGCTTCCGCGGATTTTTTGACGAGCACGCTCCCCCACGACAAATCGAAATTGGCCGTCAACGCGAGCGCCAGGACGCTGATCCGTCCGGCAAGCGCAATTCCCAACCCAACGAGGAAACCGCCCGGTGCGTCCGCCCCGATGCCGGAGTCCCGCCCCGCCAGATCGAGTCCACCCAGCTGATCCTCCAGGACCGGGCGCAGGCCGGGATCGCACCAGCTTGCCTCGAAGTCGGCCGGAATCAGGGACTGTTGGGCGACCTGAGACCACACATTACGGAGGCCGTGATCGGCTTCGTACGCCAGGTATGGCGACCACACCACCAGGAGCAGGACGGCGGCCGCGGCCAGGGACCGGAACCCGATGGGCGGGCGATAGACCCACCAGAGGACAGGCAGGATGAACAGGGCCGGGGCGAGCTCCATGAACACGTACATGCCCACGCCCCAGACCGCGAACGCCGCCGCCAGAAACCGCGAGTCCCGATCGGACACCCAACGGGAGGCGAACACCATCATCCACACAATGAACACCGGGTGTCCTCGGGGCCACAACGAGTGGGCAAAGAAATGCCCCGTCGACGACAGGGCGAACAGGATCGTGGCGACCAGGGCGCAAGCGATGCCCAGTTGGCCTCGCGCCAGCACGAACAGGCCGACGACGGCCCCGAGGTACAGCAACGCGCTGCCGATCGAGGCGAACAGGCCCGGGTGGTCGAAGGTGGCCACGCCCGGCAAATACAGCCATGTGAGACCCGGCGGTGCGTATGACCCCGCGCTGGTCAGGGTCCCTTTCTGCGGCAGCGACCCACTTTCGAGGAAGGCGGCGGCATCACGGACGGAATTCAGGTCATCGAGGGTGGGCAGATGTCCTTTCCACCCGACCAGGCCCAGGACCACGCCCACCACACCCACCGCAAGAACGATCGGCAGCGACCATCGATGCAAAAGGGTCATGTTCGTAACGCCACGGGTCTCGCCGATACCAAGGTTAGTGGATTGAATGGGTGGCGCGAGCGTGTGATATGTCGTTCAAGAAACCCCGGGGGCTCGGTTCGCGGAGGCGTTCCGAGTACCGATGCACCACGCATCGATGACAGGCCGTGATTTCCTTTTCGACCGTTGACCGAAAGATCGCAAGCATAACGGACAGCGATCGAGGCGTTGCCTGGACCGTCGCGGTCATCGCGGCGGTCGCCGCCATCCTGCGGATTGACGCGGTGCTCGCTTACGGCTGGCCCGACTACCTGTCGTGGGCGCGCGCGAACTACGCCGGTGTCCTGTCCGGAGCCTACTGGAGCCTCGCCGGCCGGCTGCTGGAGGACGGCACCTACGACGCCCTGTTCTATCCCCCCGGCTATCCGGCGTTCATCGCCGCCATCCGGGCCCTTTCCGGCGACAGCATGACCGCCCTCCGGGTGATCCAGGGGGTGCTCGACGCGGCGGCCGTGGCACCTTTGTACTACGTGCTCCGGTGGTTCGGGCTGGCGCGGCCATTCGCGCTGTTGGGCATCATCTTCTACGCCGTCCATGCGTCCTTCGTGTTCGGGCCCAGCTCGGTGCTGGGCGAATCCCTGGCCCCGGCCCTGTGGATCACCGAGTTGGCGCTGCTGGTCCACATTCTCAAAACGCGGGCTGCTTGGGCCGCCGTTATCCTTGGTTTGGCGGCCGGTTTCCACGTCCTGGTCCGCCCCGACCACCTGTTCTTCATCGGCCTTGCGCTGGTGATCGTGCTCCTGCGTTTCGGATTCCGGGGAACCGGCCGGGCCCTGCTCATGGCCGCCGGGTTCGTCGTGCTGCTGTTCCCGTGGGGCCTGCACAACAAGACCACCCACGGCGCCTGGCTGTTCACCACCACCGGCGGCGGCGTCGCCCTGTGGGAGGGGCTGGGGATCCTGCCCAACGATCAGGGATGGGTGACCGACGACATCCATTGGATCCGGTTCCTGCGGGACCGGGGCATGGCCTGGCACTCCATCGAGGCCAACGACCTGTTCATGGGCATGTTCCTGGACGCGGTGGCCGAGCATCCCGGTCATTACCTGCGAGCGACGGCGACCCGCGCCTGGCGGATGCTGTCGCGCCACGATTCCCAGCGGCCCCGCGGATTGGGCTATCGCCCCATGCGGCTTTTCTCGACCATCGGTGTAGCCCTGCTCCTCGGCGCCTGCTGGATACGACGGAAGGAGCCGGTGATCGCCCTGGTGCTCGCCCTGCCCGCGCTCCACGCGGTTGTCAGCCTCGCCCCGGTCCATTGGGAGCCGCGCTATACCCGATATCTCCAACTCTCATACATCGCGGCCATCTGCGTCCTGCTCGACGCCCTCTATCACCAACTGCGTGCCCGTGGAACCTCGTGGGCGCCGCGGCTGCGGACCGGCCTGGCCGCCTTGGCGGTGTTCGCCGTCCTCTATTCGGTGGGCGCGTGGACGGTGCTTGCCGCCGAGCGGGTGGCCGCCCTCCGGGCCGGGACAGCACATCACCCGTCGCCGGCGCGGATCCAGCGGGCCACGAACGACGAGAAGGGCCAGCGGCCGGGCAGCGCGTTGTACGCCCGCTCCGCCGCCATCAGGGGGCCTGCCAAAGCCGGCTTGACCGCCGGCGGGATACGGAAGACCAGGCTGTTGTAGACCAGGAAGAAGGCCGGCCCGCCGAAGTAACGCACCATCTCCGGAGCGAACTTGGGCGACGCCATGCGCACCAGGTCGTCGTGGTCCAGGGCGGCCTCGCTGGAGGCCTCGAAGTAGCGGTCGAGGCGGTACCAGAGCTTGCGCGCGCCCTCCAGCACGTAGTGCCGATTGGGCTCGAACATGAGGAGCCGGCCGCCCGGCTTGAGCAACCCGGCAATGGTGGCCAGGGTCGCCGGCAGGTCGGTCGCGCAGTGGTGCAGGCCGCCGATGATCAACGCGGCATCGAAGGCCTCCCCAGCGTCGGCGCTCCGGGTGAGGTCGGCCTGGACGGCGGGGCGGCCGACCACCACTTCGTACCGCTTGCACGCGGACTCCGAGATGTCGAACCCGGTGACCTCGGCGTCGGGAAACCGCTCCAACAGGGCCAGCGAGTTGTAGCCACTGCCGGCCGCCAGATCGGCCACCCGCCAGCCGTTCATGTCGAGGCCGGCGAACAGGGGCCGGTAGATGAACTCGTCCCGATAGGCCATGGACGGTCCGTCGAAGTAATGGCGTTCGTACGCATCGAGAATCGCGTCATAATGGGCCGATTGGGCGGCCGAGCCGGAGGCACCTTGGGCGGGCTCGCTCACCGCCCCGCTCCGCTATCCTGGACCGCCCAACGTCGAGTCCGTCGGCCATGTCCCAACAAGCCCCCGACACCGCGCCCGAGACCACACCGGCGCCGCCATCCCCCGACACGGCCGCCGGGAGCCCCGATCGATTCGGTTACTCGTGGTCGCGCTTCTCCGATCTCACGGCCGAGCAGGAGGCGCAGTTCCGGCGCTGGACGATGTTGCTCGATCCCGAGCGGGACTGGCGCGGCAGGACCTTCCTGGACGTGGGCTGCGGCGCCGGCCGCAACAGCGTCTGGGCCATGCGGTGTGGGGCCGCGGGCGGCCTCGCCATCGACCTGGACGAGGCGTCCCTCGACCGGGCTCGGCACAACCTGGCGGCCTTTCCCACCGTCGAGGTGCGCCGGGCCAGCGCCTACGAGGCGGTGGCGACAGATGCCTTCGACATCGTGTTCAGTATCGGCGTTGTGCACCATCTGGACGATCCCGCTCTGGCGCTGAAACGCATGACCGAGGCAGCCAAGCCCGGCGGCAAGGTGCTGATCTGGGTCTATGGCCGCGAGAACATGGGCCTCT
The DNA here is from genome assembly GCA_028277795.1 of Rhodospirillales bacterium. Lineage (GTDB taxonomy): Bacteria > Pseudomonadota > Alphaproteobacteria > Rhodospirillales > JANQFP01 > JANQFP01. The sequence continues at coordinate 4,424 of JANQFP010000017.1, read as the reverse complement.
ACCTGGCCGTCGCCGATCCCTTGCGCAGGCTCCTGTTCAGCCGCCTGCCCGTGTCCTGGGTCCGAATCCTCGCTTACGGGCCGGCCGCGCTGCTGTGGGTGCTGCTGCGCCTCGGTCTGTCCAGGATCGAGTACTTCCGGCTGCTGCGGGGCTTCCCGTTTCGTCATCTCCATCACATCGTGTTCGATCAGATGCTGCCGCGCATCGCCCACTACTGGCGCCGCGCCGAGGTGGAGGCCCTGATGGCCGGCACCGGATTCGCCCACGTCGACCTGGCTTGGGTCAACCAGATGTCGTGGTGCGCCGTCGGCGTCAAGGCGTGATCTCGACAAGGCACCTGTCCGTTGAAACGGGCCGGTGATATGCTCCCGCGCCATGCGCGTATCGGTCATCGTCCCCATTCTGAACGAACGGGATAACATCGAGCCGTTGCACTCCGGCGTGACCGGCGCCCTGGCCGGCCTCGGCAAGGACCACGAAATCGTCTACGTCAACGACGGCAGCGGCGACGGGTCGGCCGAGGTGCTGGACGGATTGGCGAACGGCAATTCGGCGGTGCGGGTGGTCCACCTGCGCCGCAACTACGGCCAGACGGCGGCCCTGATGGCCGGCTTCGAGCACAGCACCGGCGACGTCCTGGTCCCCATGGACGGCGACCTGCAGAACGATCCCGACGACATCCCCCGCCTGGTCGCCAAGCTGGAGGAAGGGTTCGACGTGGTTTCGGGATGGCGCCGGGACCGCCAGGACCGCCTGATCACCCGCCGCCTGCCGTCGCGTGTCGCCAACTGGCTGATTTCCCGGCTGCTGGGAGTGCCTTTGCGAGACTACGGCTGCACCCTCAAGGCCTATCGCCGGGAGGTCGTGGAGCACGTGCGCCTTTATGGGGAGATGCACCGGTTCATCCCGGTCTACGCGGGGTGGGAGGGGGCGCGCATCACCGAGATCCCGGTCAACCACCGGCCACGCCGGCATGGTCGTTCCAAATACGGCCTGGGGCGCGTGCTGCGGGTGATGCTGGATATCCTGTTGATGTATTTCCTCGACCGGGCACTGGACCGACCCATCCAGTTCTTCGGCAAGATCGGGATCCTTTGCGTGGTGGTGTCGATACTGGTCTTCGCCTGGGCCCTTTATCTCAAGTATTTCGAGGCGACCACCCTGATCCAGACGCCGTTGCCCTTGCTGGCGGCCACCCTGGGTCTGTCCGGTATCCTGTTCGTGCTGCTCGGGGTGGTCGCCGAGATTCAATCGCGCACTTACTTCGAGGCCCGGGGCCGCAGCCCTTACCTGGTGCGGTCGGTGCGCGGGGCGTCTGCGGATGGCACCGCCTCCGACGACACCGCGACCTGACAGGATATGTGCGGAATCGCCGGTTTCACCCCTCCCGGCCGTGACGCCGGGCCGCTGATCGCCGCCATGACGGCGACGCTCACCCATCGGGGCCCGGACGGCGAGGGCGTGTGGGTCGACGACGGTATCGTCCTCGGCCATCGGCGGCTCGCGGTCATCGACGTGACCGGTGGCGCCCAGCCCCGCTACGATCCCGAAAGCGGCGACGCGCTGGTGTTCAACGGCGAGATCTACGGCTATCGGGAGCACGCCCGGGCCCTGCGAAAGGACGGCGTGCCCCTGCGTGACGACTGCGACACCGAGGTTTTGTTCTGGCTCATCCGCCGGCACGGCGTCGAGGGAGCCTTGGAACGAATCGATGGCATGTTCGCCTTCGCGTTCCAAGAGGGTCAAAACGGCGCCCTGTGGCTGGCCCGCGACCGATTCGGCGAGAAGCCGCTGTTCCATGGCGAGCGCGATGGCGTCTTCGTGTTCGCCTCCGAAATCAAGGCCATCCAGCGCCACCCGGCATTCCGCGACCGGGCTCCCGATCTCGCAGCCATCGATCAGTACCTGACCTACGAATACTTGCCCGGCACCAACACCGGGTTCGCCGGCATCCGCAAGCTGCCGCCCGGCCACCTGATGCGCCTGGGGGACGGCACGTCAGAAGTCCGGCCCTACTGGCGGCCGAACGTCAGCCCTGCGGACCGGACTTTGACCATGGAGGCGGCGGTGGACCGGCTGGAGGCCCTGCTCGACGCCTCCATCCGGAACCGGGTCATCGCCGACGTGCCCGTCGGCGTGTTCCTTTCGGGCGGTGTCGATTCGGGATTGGTGGCCGCCATGGCGGCACGCCACGCCCCGGGAATCACCGCCTACACCGTGCGGATGCCAAACGCCTCCTACGACGAGACCCCGTTTGCCGTGGCCGTTGCAGACCGCTACGGCATGACGCACGAGATCATCGACCTGACCCGGGACGAGGTTCTGGACGCCCTCGCCACCGTGGGCGAGCGGCTCGACGAGCCGCTGGCCGATTCGTCCCTGCTGCCAACCTATCTGGTGTGCCGGGCGGCGCGGCGGGGGGTGACCGTGGCCCTCGGCGGCGACGGCGCCGACGAGCTGTTCGGCGGTTACGCCCCCTTCAAGGCCGCGCGCTTCTCGCCCCTGGCGGCGGCGTTGCCGCGGTGGTTCGGGCCCGTGGTGCGCGGGACCCTGGACCGGCTTCCCGCGTCGTCCCGCTACATGAGCCCGGACTTCGTCGCCCGTCAGTTCGCGCAGGGACTGGGTGCGCCATCCCATCTCCAGGCCTTCCTGTGGATGGCGCCCTTCACCGGAGCCGACCGCGCCGCCCTGTGGCGGCCGGAGGTGGCGCCCAAAGGCGACGTGCTCGCGCCCTTGACCAAACTCATGGACGGCGCCGCCACCGGCACCATGGAGCGGCTGCTCCACTTGTTCACCGTGACGTACCTGCCCGAGGATATCCTGGCCAAGGTGGACCGGGCCTCCATGATGACCAGCCTGGAGGTGCGTTCGCCCTATCTCGACCGGGCCTTCGCCGAGTTCGCCCTGTCCCTGCCCGCCGACTGGAAGGTGCGCGGGTTCGAGACCAAGCACCTGCTGAAAATCTTGGCGGCCCGCCACTTGCCCTGGGAGGCCGTTTACCGACCCAAGCACGGGTTCGCCCTGCCGCTGGCCGACATGCTGCGCGGCGCCCTCCACGACCGGGTCCGCGCCACCCTGCTTGATGCCGCCAACCCGGCGGCGGGCTGGTTCAACCGTGCGGTCATCGCCCGCTACCTGGACGACCACCGCGCCGGCCGCCGCGACCACCGCAAGAAAATCTGGACTCTCTACGTGCTGTTCGGCGTGATGGGGCGGCTGGCGGACGGGGGAAATTGAGCGTTGCCCGAACACCGCCGGCACCGCATTATTTTCAAGCCTTTAGCCTACTTTGATTCTGCCGCCACATTGTGACGATGCGGAAATCCTTTTCGAACAGTTACTTAGAGACCGGCTTCTTCGGCCTTTGTGTCGTTTTATTTATCGTTGTTCGAATCGGTTTCTTTGCCCCCGCCATCCTGGAGCGGGCTGCGCCGGTCGAACCGGACGACGCCTACGGATACATCGTCAAGGCGGCGCAACTGGAATCCTGCTTCCTCCAGGACTGCCCGGCCCTGACGGACCTGCGCCAGCAGCTCGCCGTGCCCGTCTCCGACGCCGCGGCCACCCGTCTGGCGTACCGGCAGTACCATCGGCTGCTGTACGTGTTCCATCCCTTGCACTCGGTCATTCTCGCCGGCGTCCGCGGTCTCGGCATGACGTGGGAACAGGCCTACAAGGCGGTGCAACTCGCGGGAATCCCGCTCGTCGCCCTGGCGGCAGCGGCTTTTCTTCATGCCGTGTGGGGGCCCGGCGCGGCCGGTATGGCCCTGCTCCTGGTGGCGGTCACGTTGTTCAGGGGACACGGCCTCCACACTATCGTCCCCAGCAATCTCGCCTTCGCGGTTGCCATGGCCTTGTGGGCGGCCATGGCCATGGGCCGGCGCCATCCTGCCCTGGTTGTCGGCGCCATCGCGGTCATGCTGGCCATGCACCCCCTCGGACGGGTTTACGGGGTGGTGTCGCTCGTCTTTCTTGCCCTGTGGTCACCCCGGCCATGGGGCCCCCGGGAATGGGGCACTGTGGGCAGCGGGCTCGCCATGGTCGTCGTCGCCTCTTACCTCGGCCTGATCATCTCCCAGCCCGCCCTGTCCATGGAGCCCTACGCGGGCTGGACAGCAGGCAAGCAGTCGATCGTTTCGGCCGTCGCCGGCAATCTGGGTGTCGCATACGAGGTTGTCCAGGCTTGGATCAGCGGCTTCGGCGGCCGACTTGAAGCGGCACTGCTGGTGGCGGTGGGTTTCGTCCTGGTGCCGCGGCAGCGGTGGAGGTTGGTGCTTTCCGTCACTGCGGTGACATGTCTCCTCGCCGCAGCCGGCCTGGCGCACGGCCTTCCCGATTATCCCGGCGCCGCCTTCGTCCGCCTCTGGATCCCCTTGGCGCTGGTTCTCTATGGCGCGGTGGGGCTTGTGGCGTGGCGGCTGCTG
>JANQFP010000223.1 GCA_028277795.1 Rhodospirillales bacterium | reverse complement strand
AAAGCTCGTCGTCACCCTCAATGCCATGGTCCGCGACAACAAACCGTGGACACCACCACAAACCATCAAGGCTTGACAGCAGACACAGTCGCTCTGCGTTATATTCAGCCGTCAGAAGTGGCGCAGGTAGATGTAGACATGGGCGATGGCGATGCTCACCAGCATGATGGGCATGCCGATCATGGCGAAGCGCAGGAACCCGATGGGATGGCCGGCGCGGTCGCCCAGACCCGCCACCATCACGTTGGCGGCGGCGCCGATCAGCGAGCCGTTGCCGCCCAGGCAGGCGCCCAGGGCCAGGGACCACCAGATGGGCAGCGCCACCTCGCGCCCCCCGAACGTCGGCTCCATGGATTCCACCAGCGGGATCATGGTGGCGACGAAGGGGATGTTGTCGATGGCCGCCGAAACGCCGGCTGACAGCCACAGGGTGGCGTAGGCGGTCACCGCCAGGTCACCGTCGGTGAGCGTCAACAGCTCCTCGCCCAGGATGGCCAGCAGGCCGGCCGCCTCCACCCCGTGGACGACCACGAACAGCCCCATGAAGAAGAACAGCGCGCCCCACTCCACCTCGCCGAAGGCGTCGCGCAGGCGCCCCGACTGGCCGCGCCGGTCCTGGCCCAGGCTGGTCACCAGCAGCAGCACGGCGGCCCCGAACATGGCCGTGGTGCCGGGGCGGATGTGGTAGTGCTCGCCGACGACGAAGCCGGCGATGACCAGGGCCAGCACGGTGAGCGACTGCTTGAGCAGGCGCACGTCGGTGATGCTGTCGCGCTCCTCGAACTGCATCACCCGTTCGCGGCGCTCCGGCGCGGCGACCAGGGACTTGCCCCAGATCACGTAGAACGCCGCGGCGACGAGGACCATGATGAAGGCAGCCACCGGCCCCAGCTCGAACAGGAAGTCGGTGAAGGTGAGCCCGGTGGCCGATCCGATGAGGATGTTGGGCGGATCGCCGATCAGGGTCGCGGTCCCGCCCACGTTGGAGGCCAGGATCTGGGAGATCAGGTACGGATACGGCGACACCCGCAGCTTGTCCACGATCAGCAGGGCCACCGGAACCACCAGCAGCACGGTGGTCAGGTTGTCCAGGAACGCCGAGAACACGGCGGTGACGATGGACAACATGATCAGGATGCCGCGGGGATCGGCCTTGACCCTCTTGGCCGACCAGATGGCCACGTACTCGAACACCCCGGTCTGCCGGGTCACCGAGACGATGATCATCATGCCCGTCAGCAGGGCGATGGTGTTGAAGTCGATGCCGGCGATGGCCTGGTCCTGGTTCAGGAGCCCGGTGATGATGACCAGACCGCCGCCGAGCAGGGCGACGATGGTGCGATCGATCTTCTCGGTGAGCAGAAGAACGTAGGTGGCGACCAGGATGCCCGTCGACAGCCACATGGGATCGAGGCCGAACAGCACCGCGCCGGTTTCTCCGTGTCCGCCCATCACGTGTCCTCCTCGACGGCGCCGATGACGGTGAAGAACGAGATCGCGCCCAGCAGGCGTCCGCTGTCGGGATCGACCACCGGCACCACGTGCTGCTTCTGGCTGAGCAGCATGAGGGCATCGATCAGCGGCGAATCGGGCCGCACCGTCTTGACGCGGGTGTCGACCACGGCGCGGATGGGCTTGGTCCTCAGGTCGCCCAGGCGCTCGGCCAGGTCCTCGCGGCGTTCCCGCAGGTAGCTCACGCGCGTCATGCCGCGCACGTAGGTGAGCGTGGGCGGCAGGATGGCATGCATGAGACGGTCGCCGGCCAGGAGGCCGACGAAGGTGTCGTCCCGATCGACCACGGGCACCAGGCCCATGTGCCTGTCCATCATGAAGTCGATGGCCGACGACAGGGGGTCGTCGGCGTACAGGCTGACCGAGATGGGGGTCATGATCGCTTGGCAATCCAGCATTTCAACCGCCGGTTCGAATTATTGTGGATAAAAATCGCGCGATCATACCCACATGCCCCGGCCCCGTCCACCGCCCGCACGCGGCTCCGACCTGATGCGCTGGCAGGCCTTTCCCCGGATCGCGGCACTGGATCGGAAGAATTTAAACGCCGAGGACGCTGAGGTACGCAGAGGAGGATTTTCGCGCCGCTTTGCGGCGCATTCCTTTTCCTCCGCGCTCCTCAGCGTCCTCGGCGTTTCAAGAAATACATCAGGACCGTCCAGGGTGCGGCCTTGGATCGAGGGTTTATCCAACCCGCAAGCGGCGAAGACCTAGACGGACGGAGGTAACAGGAACTCGCTGTTGGGGTCGTGGTCGCGGAACCGCTGCTTGGCGCGGGTGCGGGAGCTGACGGCGTAGCAGTAGACGCAGCCGTGGGGGCAGGTGTCGTACTCGCCGATGTCGCGCGACGCCCAGCAGCCGCAGGGCCGGTGGGGGCGGCGCGGGATGTCGAGGGGCCGCCCGGCCACGTCGCCCAGGCGCTCGGCGTCGATGCAGCGGGCCTCGACGGCGGCGCCGGCCAGCAGGTCGGACTGGCCGCACAGGGACAGGGTCATCCCGTGCCCGGCGGCAGTCGCCGCCAAATCCACCAGCAGCGCCGTCTTCTCTTCGCTGTCCGGGTCGGACCAATCGAAACGGTGGGCGCGGGCCGCCGTCGCCATGTTGCGCGCCGTCTTGCGGTAGATGTGGGCGAACGACACGACCACCTCGTCGACGGCGCCGGCCAGGGCCGCCGCCAGGCCGGCGAAGGTGGTCCGGTGCCACGAAGCCGGCGTCAGCGAGGTGGCGACGATGGGGTCGTAACGCCAGACCGCGGCCCGCGGGCCGAAGAGGCGGGCGACCTCCCGCACCTGGGCGACGGCGCGTTCGGGCGCGATGGTGGCGTCGTCCAGGGCCCGCGGATAGCCGGTGATGGTGAAGTGCACGACGGCTGAGAAGCCTGCATCGGAAATCTCGTGAAGATTCTCCAGGAATGGCCCCAAGTTCCTGGTCCAAAACACGAATCCGTCCACGGCGTCGGGCGTCAGCGGTACCCGGCTGCGCTGGCCGCCGTAGGGATTGACCACCGCGGCGTGGCCCGCCTTGAGACGGTTCATGAACCACCGCCCGTAGAAGGCTGGAATATCGGTCTTGTAGCTGGCCGAAATGATCATCGCCCCAACCTCGACGCGGCGTCGCCCCAGCCTATCCCGTCGCCCCGGGCACGGCCATCCTCTCATCCCGATCAACCGTCGAACCATTGACACAGGACTCATTTAGGTGTATTTTCCCAGTCCCGGGATTGCGGCACGGCTTGGGGCGCCGACTCCGAAGGATCTTATAAGGATTTGTAGAAAAAAGTATTTTTTCGCGATGGTGACATCCGCTGACGAATGCCGACATTTGTTGACAGGTTGTGGGTAGGAAATCATGCAAAAGCCGCTGTCTCGCCGTGCCAAGACTCCGACGAAACCGTTTGAAATCCCTGGAAACCGAAATCCGGGCACGCCGCCGCGGGTCGCACCGGCGGCCGTCATGGAGTGTCGCAACGCGCGGCCCGGAAACGGCGGCGCCGTGGTTGCGTGCCATTCCGCCCCGACTTATATAACCCCAGTCGCAGCGCCGGTTTCGGCGCGCGGGCGGCAGTGAGCGTGATCCCCTGAACGAGGGATCCCCAGGGGTGCCGGACGGGCTCCGGGGGTCCGCTGAACAAGGACGAGGTTGCCATGAGCAAAGTGATCGGTATCGACCTGGGCACCACCAACTCGTGCGTCGCCCTGATGGATGGCAGTGATGCCAAGGTCATCGAGAACACCGAGGGGACCCGCACCACGCCGTCCATGGTGGCCTTCACCGAATCCGGCGAGCGACTGGTCGGCCAGCCGGCCAAGCGCCAGGCGGTCACCAACCCGGAAGACACCCTGTTCGCCATCAAGCGCCTGATCGGCCGCCGTTTCGACGATCCCACGGCCCAGAAGGACAAGGAGATGGTGCCCTACAAGATCGTCAAGGGCGACAACGGCGACGCCTGGGTCGAGGCCGAGGGCAAGAAGTACAGCCCCGCCCAGATCAGCGCCTTCATCCTCCAGAAGATGAAGGAGACGGCCGAGAGCTACCTGGGCGAGCCGGTCAGCCAGGCGGTCATCACCGTGCCGGCGTACTTCAACGATTCCCAGCGCCAGGCGACCAAGGACGGCGGCAAGATCGCCGGCCTCGAGGTCCTCCGCATCATCAACGAGCCCACCGCGGCAGCCCTCGCCTACGGGCTGGAGAAGAAGGGGACCGGCACCATCGCCGTCTACGACCTGGGCGGCGGCACCTTCGACATCTCCATCCTGGAGATCGGTGACGGGGTATTCGAGGTCAAATCCACCAACGGCGACACCTTCCTCGGCGGCGAGGACTTCGACCTCAGGCTGGTCGACTACCTGGCCGACGAGTTCAAGAAGGACCAGGGCATCGACCTGCGCCAGGACCGGCTGGCGCTGCAGCGCCTCAAGGAGGCTGCGGAAAAGGCCAAGATCGAGCTGTCCAGCGCCATGCAGACGGAGATCAACCTGCCCTTCATCACCGCCGACCAGTCGGGGCCCAAGCATCTCAACATCAAGCTCACCCGGGCCAAGCTCGAGGCCCTGGTGGAGGACCTGATCCAGCGCACCGTGGAGCCCTGCCGCTCGGCCCTCAAGGACGCCGGGCTGTCGGCGGGCGAGATCGACGAGGTCATCCTGGTCGGCGGCCAGACCCGCATGCCCAAGGTCATTGACACGGTGAAGGACTTCTTCGGCCGCGAGCCCCACAAGGGGGTCAATCCCGACGAGGTGGTGGCCATCGGCGCCGCCATCCAGGGCGGGGTGCTGAAGGGCGACGTCAAGGACGTGCTGCTGCTGGACGTGACGCCGCTCAGCCTGGGCATCGAGACCCTGGGCGGCGTGTTCACCCGGCTCATCGACCGCAACACCACCATCCCCACCCGCAAGAGCCAGGTGTTCTCCACCGCCGAGGACAACCAGACGGCGGTCACCATCCGGGTGTTCCAGGGCGAGCGCGAGATGGCGGCCGACAACAAGCTTCTCGGTCAGTTCGACCTGGTGGGCATCCCGCCGGCGCCGCGCGGCATGCCCCAGGTGGAGGTCACTTTCGACATCGACGCCAACGGCATCGTCAACGTGTCGGCCAAGGACAAGGCCACCGGCAAGGAGCAGCAGATCCGCATCCAGGCGTCGGGCGGCCTCAACGACTCCGACATCGAGCGCATGGTCAAGGAGGCCGAGCAGCACGCCGCCGACGACAAGAAGCGCCGCGAGACCGTGGAGGCCCGCAACCAGGCCGAGGCCCTGGTGCACGCCACCGAGAAGAACCTGCAGGAGTTCGGCGACAAGGTGCCGCCGGCCGACAAGGAGGCCATCGAGGCGGCGGTCAAGGACCTGCGCGAGGTGCTCGAAGGCGACGACGCGGACGCCATCAAGGCCAAGACCGACGCCCTGGCCCAGGCCTCCATGAAGCTGGGCGAGGCCATGTACAAGTCGGGCCAGGAGGCCGGGGCCGAGGGCCCGCAGGCGGCGCCGGGCGACGCCGATGCCGGCGCCGGCACCGGTGGTGGACCGGGTGACGACGCCTCGGTGGTCGATGCCGACTTCGAGGAGGTGGACCCCGACAAGGACAAGAAAGACTAGGCGATAAGCGGCGTTCGTCCGTCGTCGGGGGGTCCGTCTGATGGCCAAGGAGGACTACTATTCGCTGCTCGGCGTCGAGCGGGGCGCCGACGCCGACGCCATCAAGAAGGCCTACCGCAAGCTGGCCATGAAGTATCACCCGGACCGCAATCCGGATGATGCCGCGGCCGAGAAGCGGTTCAAGGACATCAACGAGGCCTACGAGGTCCTCAAGGACGACCAGAAGCGGGCGGCCTACGACCGTTTCGGCCATGCCGCCTTCGAGCAGGGCGGCCCCGGGGCCGGCGGCTTCGGGCCCGGCTTCGGCGGCTTTGCCGGCGGCGGCGGGTTCGGCGGCTTCGCCGACATTTTCGACGAGATGTTCGGCGACTTCATGGGCGGCGGCGCCCGGCGCGGCCCGACCGCCGAACGGCGCGGGTCCGACCTGCGCTACAACATGGAAATCACCCTGGAGGAGGCCTACGAGGGCAAGAAGGCCAGCATCCGGGTGCCCACCGCGGTGCCCTGCGAGGCCTGCAACGGCAGCGGGGCCGAGGGCGGCTCGGCGCCTGTCACCTGCGGGACCTGCCACGGCCACGGCCGGGTGCGCTCCCAGTCGGGGTTCTTCACCGTCGAGCGCACCTGCCCTTCGTGCCAGGGCACCGGCCAGGTCATCAAGACCCCGTGCCGCCAGTGCGGCGGCGCCGGCCGGGTGCAGAAGGACAAGACCCTGTCGGTGACCATTCCCGCCGGCGTCGAGGACGGCACCCGCATCCGCCTGGGCGGCGAGGGGGAGGCCGGCCTGCGCGGCGCGCCGCCGGGCGATCTCTACATCTTCCTCGCCGTTGCGCCCCACCGCCTGTTCCACCGGGAAGGGGCCAACATACAGTGCCGGGTGCCCATCCCCATGACCACGGCGGCGTTGGGCGGCAACATCGAGGTGCCGACGGTGGACGGCGGACGGGCCCGCATCGCCATCCCGTCCGGCACCCAGACCGGGCACCAGTTCCGGCTGCGCGGCAAAGGCATGTCGGTGCTGCGCTCGACGGCCCGCGGCGACATGTTCGTCCACGCCATGGTCGAGACCCCGGTCAAGCTGACCAAGCGGCAAAAAGAGCTGCTGAAGGAGTTCGAGAGCGAGAGCACCGAGGCCGAGCAGAGCCCGGAATCCCACGGATTCTTCGCCAAGGTCAGGGAGTTGTGGGAGGACCTGAAGGAGTGACGGGCCCGGTTCCGTCGGGGGGACGACCATGAACATCGGAATCGTCGGCTGCGCCGGCCGCATGGGGCAGATGCTGGTGGCCGAGGTGCTGGCCACCGACGGCTGCGCGCTGTCCGGCGGCACCGAGGCGCCCGGGCACGAGGCCCTGGGCAAGGACGTGGCGGCCCTGGCCGGCGCCGCGCCGGCGGGTGTCGCCGTCGGCTCGGACCCGGACGCCCTGTTCGCCGCCGCCGACGCGGTCATCGACTTCACCGTGGCCGCGGCCGCGGCCGGTCACGCGGCCCTGGCCGCCGCCCACGGCACCGCGCTGGTCCTCGGCACCACCGGGCTCGACGGGGCGGCCGAGACCGCCATCGCCGAGGCGGCGACGAAGACGGCGGTGGTGCGGGCCGCCAACATGAGCGTCGGCGTCAACCTGCTGCTGGGGCTGACGCGGCAGGTGGCGGCCACCCTGGGCGACGACTACGACATCGAGATCGTCGAGATGCACCACCGCCACAAGGTGGACGCGCCGTCGGGTACCGCGCTGGCTTTGGGCGCCGAGGCGGCGGCCGGGCGCGGCGTCGACCTGGCCGCGGCGTCCCAGCGGGTGCGCGACGGCCACACCGGCGAGCGGCGGCGCGGCGACATCGGTTTCGCCACCCTGCGCGGCGGCGACGTGGTGGGCGAGCACACGGTGGTGTTCGCCGGCCCCGGCGAGCGCCTGGAGCTCACCCACAAGGCCGCGTCGCGCACCGTGTTCGCCCGCGGCGCCGTGCGGGCCGCCCTGTGGACCGCCGGACGGCCGCCAGGGCTCTACGGCATGACCGACGTGCTCGGCCTGGGCTGACCTGGCGGTGTCAGGCGCGCGACGGGTCTTCCTTGACGGTTCTCAGGGCGTGGCGGATGGCGTGGGCCGCCTCCAGCCGCTCCCGCGGCATCAGGAAGGCGCCGATGACCAGGGAGCGGCCGTGGGAGCGCAGCTCCAGATGGCTGCGCGGCCGCGGCGGGTCGTCCATGTTGACCTGCAGCCAGTAGGCCGGGAAGGACCAGTCCCGCGCCTGGCCCCAGTGGTTGACCCGGCGCACCGTGAGCTCGGTCGCCGTCAGGTCGATGGCCTCGAAGGTGTGGCGGTCGCGGAGATTGACGTGCAGGGCGGCGTAAAGCAGCAGCACCTCGAGGCCCAGGAAGCCGAACACCGGCCAGGCGCCGACCAGGGCGAAGACGATGCCGACCACGCCCCAGATGCCGGCCACCAGCCCGATGACGATGCGGATGCCGCGCCGGCTGCCGCTGCGGTGCGGCCGCAGGATCATGCTGAAGACGACGGGCGGCGCGGCGGCGTCGGTCATGGGCGCGGACTTCGCCAAACTGAATTGATAATGAGTATAAACAGCAAATCGCACAGGCCACAAGACGACCTGCGGTTGCCCGCCACCGCCGAGCCGAGCCCATGAAAAAGGCCGACGTGGACGAATTCTACCGGCGCCTGGCCGCCGCCAACCCGGAGCCCCGGAGCGAGCTCGACTTCATCAATCCGTTCACCCTGCTGGTGGCGGTGGTGCTGTCGGCCCAGGCCACCGACGTCGGGGTCAACAAGGCGACGCCCGGTCTGTTCGCCGTCGCCGATGCGCCGGAGAAGATGGTCGCGCTCGGCGAGGCGCGCCTGAAGGACTTCATCAAGACCATCGGGCTCTACAACACCAAGGCCAAGAACATCATCGGCCTCAGCCGCCAGATCGTCGACCGCCACGGCGGCCAGGTGCCGAAGGACCGGGCGGCTTTGGAGGCCCTGCCCGGGGTCGGCCGCAAGTCCGCCAACGTGGTCCTCAACGTGGCCTTCGGCGAGCCCACCATCGCCGTCGACACCCACATCTTCCGGGTCGCCAACCGCACCGGCCTGGCGCCCGGCAAGACGCCGCTGGCCGTGGAGGCGGGGCTGGAGACGGCGACCCCGGCCAAGTGGAAACAACACGCCCACCACTGGCTCATCCTGCACGGCCGCTATGTGTGCAAGGCGCGCAAGCCCGCGTGTCCGGACTGCGTGGTCCGCGACCTGTGCCGCTACAAGGCCAAGACCCCGGCGTGAGCTACCCTGCGGGGCCGCCGTTGCGGGTCCGCAGCAGGCTGTCCAGGCAGCGCCGTGCCGGCACGTGGACGACGCTGTGGCCGCGGGCCTCGACATGGGCCACGCGCAGCGCCCCGCTCCCCCGGGCGTAGAGGAATACGTCGAGCACGCACGCCGCGTCCCGGTACCGCCACACCTGGGCCGGGTGGTCTTGGCGGCGGAAGTCGGGCGGCCCCAGCAGGGCCACCAGGTCGCCGCCACCGAGACCCACCAGGTGGTCCGGGCTCGGCAGCGCCTCCCGGCCGATGGCGGCCGTCGGCTCGGTGCCGTCCCGCTCCAAGGCGTCTTCGGGCAGGACCAGGGTCTGGCGCTCGCGGGCCGGCGCCTCCTCCGCCGGCGGCGGGGGGTCGGCCGCGGGCGGGGCCAGCGGCGGCGTTGCAGGGGGCAGGGTGCAGGCGGCGGCCAGGGCCGCCACGGCCACGGCGGGCAGCCGCGCCGTCACTCGGCGTCGGCCGGCACCGCGGTGTGGTAGTCGGCGGCGGCCGCCTCGTCGGGCCCGGAGGTGGTCGGCTCGGCGGCCGGCGACGTCTCCTCGGCGCGCTGGCCCAGGGCCTGCATGTCGCCGGTGATCTCGCCGCCGGATTCGATGATGATGCGGCCGTAGCGGATGGAGCCGCTGATGCGCCCGGTGGAGCGCACCGTGAGGCGTTCGTTGGCCACCAGCTCGCCGTCGAAACAGCCGCTGATGTCCGCCTCGTCGGCCTGGGCACTGCCCTTGAAGTAGCCGGTGGGCGCCACCTCGATGAGCCGGGCGTCGCTGAGGGAGACCTCCACGTGCCCCTCCACCACCAGGCGGTCGCAGGACGTGATTTGGCCGCTCAGGCGGATCTCCCGGCCGACGATCAGGGTCTTGCTCTCGGCCTCCACCGGCCGCGGCCGGTCGGGGCGGCGGTTGGGCCCGGGGATGTCCATGACGCGGCGCGGGATTTCGGTCCGCTGGGCGCCGGTGGCCGGCGGCCGGGCCGGATTGTGGGAGCCCTTCTTGGAGAAGGGCTTCAGCGGCGGCGCTCCGCCCTGGTCGGTGTCGCCGGGGTTCGTGGTGCCCGCCTCGAAATCGGGGCTGCCGTCCTTGTTCTTGCGGAACATGATGCGCGCTCTTCCCTCCGTTTCGGGGCGGAGGCTCAGGCTGCGCCCCGCCGCCAGCCTTCGAACAGGTGCACCATGGCCGCGGTCCCCACCACGGGCGCCAGCAGGTTGACCACGGGCACGGTCAGCATCAGGGCGATGACCACACCGGCCACCAACACCCCGCCGCGGCGCGCCTTCCTGAGATCACGGACTTCGGCGGCTCCCAGCCGGCGCGACGCCACCAGCTCGAAGTACTCCCTGCCCAGAAGATACCCATTCACGGCGTAGAAGACAAAAGGGAAAACCACGGTCAGCGGCGGTATCAGGAACAGCAGGACCACCAGGTTGAGCACCACCAGAATCGCCAAAAAACGCAACGTGATTCCAAGGGATTCGAGGATGGGCAGGCCCGGCGTGTCCGGCAGCTCGGGATAGTGGCGGCGCTCGACCGCGTCGGCGACCCCCTCCAGCAGCAGCCCCACCACCACGCTGACCACCGACGGGAACAGCACCCAGGTGAGCGCGATGGTGGCCAAGCCGCCGAGCACGTCGGCGAAGGTCTCCAGCCACCCGATCTCGAAGATGGCCGTCCCGGTGAGCACGTAGTAGACGGCGAACCACAGGGCGCCGAACAGGACGATCGCCACCAGCAGTCCGACCCACAGGACCCGGCGGATGTCCGGATCGCTCAGTTGTTCGATAGCCTTGGTAAATGCCTTCAGCATGGCGGACCCCCCTTTCCCGTCTCGCATGCCAACCGGTGTTTTATCAGCGGACGCTCATGGGGCAAGACATTTGGCGCGAGGCGCCCCGAAACGGCGGCGTCCTTGCCGGCGCCCGGCGCGCCGGTATACTGCCCGCCGTCGCCGAATCGAACAAAGCAGGGGCCCATGACCGAGACCCGCTATGACGTCGTCGGCATCGGCAATGCCATCGTGGACGTGCTGGCGCATGCCGAGGACGCGTTTCTTCAGGAGCATGGGCTCGCCAAGGGGACCATGACCCTGATCGATGCCGAGACCGCAGATCGGGTCTATGCGAGCATGGGTCCGGCGGTAGAGTGCTCGGGGGGCTCGGCCGCCAACACCATCGCCGCCCTGGCCTCGCTGGGGGGCCGTGCAGCCTTTGTGGGCAAGGTGCGCGACGACCAATTGGGCGCCATCTTCCGCCATGACATCCAGACCCTGGGTGTCGCCTTCAATACCGCGCCGGCTGCCGACGGCGCGCCGACGGCCCGCTGCCTGATCGTGGTGACCCCCGACGCCCAGCGCACCATGCAGACCTACCTGGGGGCCTGTGTCGACCTGGGGCCCGACGACATCGACCCGGACGTCATCGCGGCCGCCGGCATCACCTACCTGGAGGGCTACCTGTGGGACCCGCCCCATGCCAAGGCGGCGTTCGTCAAGGCGGCGCAGGCGGCCCATCAGGCCGACCGGATGGTGTCGCTGAGCCTGTCCGATTCGTTCTGCGTCGATCGCCACCGGGCCGATTTCCTCGATCTCGTCAACCACCACGTGGACGTGCTGTTCGCCAACGAGGAAGAGATCACGTCCCTTTACGAGGTGGACAGCTTCGACGAGGCCCTGCAGCACGTGCGCCACCACTGCCAGGTGGCGGCGCTGACCCGCAGCGACAAGGGCTCGGTGGTGGTCAGCGGCGACGAGGTGCACGTGATCGACGCGGCACCGGTGGCCAGGGTCGAGGACACCACCGGGGCCGGCGACGCCTATGCCGGCGGCTTCCTGCACGGCCTCACCCGCGGGGCCGACCTGGCGGCCTGCGCGCGCATGGGCGGCGTCTGTGCGGCCGAGGTGATCAGCCACTTCGGCGCCCGGCCGGAGGTCCCGCTCAGCGACCTGGTGGCGCACGAATTCACCTGATCCCCTCACCATCCCTCAGTTTCTCCACGCTCCCCAGAGTGGAGGCAGTGGGGCGAAGGATTGGAAGATGGCCTGGAGTCGGCGGATACCGCGTTTGAAC